>NZ_VFUV01000004.1:0-416825 GCF_006441315.1 Mesorhizobium sp. B2-4-19
GATCTCGTTGCCGTCGATGGCCTTAAAGCCGGTGTCGACGCCGGTCAGCGCCCCGCCGGTGCTGTTGCTGAAGATCAAAGTCGTGTCGGCCGTGCTGACGATATTCGTGTCCTCGGAGATGCCGATCGCCGTGGTCGTGCCATTGGCGCCGCTCGTCGACGTATCCGGGTAGATGCCCAGTGTCTTGAGCTCGGCGCCGAGCGAGGATGAGGTGGGAATGCTGCTCTGAAAGGCGGATAGCAGGACGTTGTCGTCGGGATTGGCGGCGTCGTCGGTGTCCGCGGCAAGAGTTGTCAGTCCTAGGTTTTCGTCCTCAATGACGTTGCCGTTGATGGTAAGTGACATGGTGTGCCTCCCTGCTCAGCGGCTGATGCGCCGGAGCGTTCCTGTAGTCTTTGATTTCCGATGATCACTGAACCCATCCGAGCGGATGGGGCGCGGCTGCGAATTCCAGCGCGGTGCCGAGAGTTAGGAGATATTGCAGCGCGGTGTTGCTGGAAGAGCTGATGTCATCGTCCGCAAGACCGGTGTCCGTAAGGCCGATGGTTTCGTCGACGATGATGTCTTGAGTTGTGATGTCGAGTGCCATGGAGGTTTCTCCCCGGTTCAAACGCATCGAGAAAAGGGGTTAACCCCCAAGTGCCGGACGCCCCTACCCGAGTGCATCCGCTGGCGCGTTAAACTGCAGCCTTTAATCCCTCAATGTGCCGCCGACGCGGAGGACGCGTCCATTTGCGCTTCGATAGTATTAGGGTGGATGCCCGTAGTTGATCGAACGATATATATCCTTCGATAGATCACGCCGGCGCGGGCGGAGGCGCTGTTGTCGCGGCCATTGGCATCAGGCGGCTTTCCGGCCCGTTGCGGGCATCATATCGATGCCAAGCTTAAGAGAGTGATGATCAGAGCAGGCCGCTTCGGCCTATTCCTGGATGCTCGTCGTCTTCGCCATGCGCTACCCAGGCCAATTCCGCCCGGCCGCCGAGGTGCAGCTTCTCGTAGACGTGATGCAGGTGCATCTTCACCGTGCCTTCGGATAGATGCAGCCGCTGCGCGATGGTCTTGTTGCGCAATCCGCGCGAGACGAGATCGGCGATCTCGGTCTCCCGTCCGGTCAGCCTGGATTTCGGCTGGGGCTGCGATCGAGGCATCAGCAGTTGCTGGACGATCTTGTTGTCGATCCACTTCTTGCCCGCCGCCACCGCATTCACGCATTCGGCGAGATAGCGGTGGCTGATGCCGTCGAGCAGCAGACCGTCGCCGTCGAGCGCCTGTATTTCCTTGACGTCGAGCCTGCCGTTCGGCTGCACAATGAAGATGACGCCGAGACTGTCGTTGCAGGCTCTCAGCCGGGAGGAAAGGCCGATTGCCTGCGGATCGGCAATGTCCAGCCCGACGATGACGATATCGGGCCGATGGCGCGCCACATAAGGGAGAACGTCTACAGGGCGGCGGCACTGGGCGACAACATCGTGTCCAGCCTTGCGCAGCACCCAATCCAGACCGGCGAGATACACCCCCCGCGGGTCCGCAACAACAAGAGTTGACATGCGAACCGTCCGTAAAAAACGCAACGAACTTGTCTAAAAATCCGTAAAATCAGGAAACCAGAGCTTAGGTAGTTTGTCAAGAAACAGCTAATATACATCTTGCTATGATAGCAAGCCCATGCTGTTGAGGTTGCCAACACGGACGCGTGGCAGGGCGGCAGATCGGAATCGTCGTCGCGGCGTCCGGCATGAGCATCGTTCGATGCATCAGGATCTTTTCGGGGACCTTCCGATGCTCGGACTGCGGGCCGCGATCTTAGGCAACGGCCCAGCGCCTGGGGTTGCTAGGGGGACTGGCAGCGGAAGGCCGCTGGGCCTGACCGACAGGGGCCTTGAGGACGGGCGGCGCCGGCTGGCGAGAACATGCACTCCAAATGACATCAGCGAAACATGCGAATGAAGGAAGTCAAAGCCGGCTGAAGGCTGTGTGACATGTCACCGGCGAGGAAGTCGAGTTTATCCGATGGAATTCCACGCGGCCGGTATAGCCTCATACGGCCGGGTAGCCCAACAGGCTTAATTGCAAACTTGCTAATATTCGGACAGACTCATTGGAGCGGGGAGGAACCCGAAAACTCACCGCAATGGCCGGTGCGGCGTTCGTCGCGCCCCAAAGCCCAGCCGCACCGGCCATTCTCCGACGGTAGACCTACAGCCGATCGAAATCGGTTGTGTGCGTCAAGTTCTGCAAAAAGGGGCGGCCATGTTGCTGGTCATGCGGCTTGGCGCAGAACGAGCTTCTTGTGCTCGCGCAGGTCGTCCATGTTGATGTAGCGGTTGAACTCCTTCACGTATTCGATGACGGTGCTCTCGTTGAGAGAGGGCTTGCCGTTCCACCCGCCGCCGCCAATCTCGAACGCGCTTCAAGCCATTCGCGAGCGACGGTCTCGAACGCGTCCGGCCCGCCGCTAGTTGCTTCAGCCTGGTGCAACGCAGGGTCTTTCCCCGCCTTGAGCAGTTTCTTGTTGGCGTCCTGTAGCCCTCGCACCATCGCGAGAGTCACGTCGGGATACTCGCCCATGGAGAGCAACTTCTGCTTCCCTTCGAAGCGATAATTCATGCGCCAATATTTCCCGCCAGCCGGCGTCACCACAAGAAAGAGGCCGCCACCATCTGTGAGCTTGAGCAACGTACCGTCAGCTTCGGCTTGGCGTTACGGCACTGGACATCGGTCAGGGGCATGAATGGAACCTACTCGACTGTGGACTCGTCGACTGGCCAAAATACCCACAAATGAATCCACATCAAGGGATGCATTGGGACGTATCGGGACACATGCCCAACACGCCCCATTGATTTCATTGTATTTTTTGACCTGAAAAAGAGGACTGGTAGCGGGAGAGGGACTTGAACCCCCGACCCCAGGATTATGATTCCCGTGCTCTAACCAACTGAGCTACCCCGCCAGGGCGGCGAAAGGCCCGAAACCCGCCTCAAATCGAAAGGCATTTCGAGGCGTTCGCCAAGGTGGCGCGGATATAAGGTTGGGAGGGCGAGCCTGTCAAGCTTCGAAGCATTCGATATCGCCGCATATTCTCATTGCCGAAAAAAGCTTTGCCGCGTGGAGATTTGGTTGCAACCGCCGGGGTTGAGTTCGAAGGGGCACGTCGCTATGTCTCGGCCACGAGTTTTTAGAGTTTGAAACAGATGAAGCCGCGCATTGCAGTCCTCGGTTGCGGATACTGGGGCAGCAACCATATCCGCACCCTCAAGGCGCTTGGCGCGCTGCACGCGGTTTCCGACGCCAACCGGGCGCGTGCCGAAGGCTTTGCCAGCGAACAGGATTGCCTGGCGATCGAGCCGGACCAGTTGTTCGGCCGGGACGACATCGACGCGATCGTCATGGCCTTGCCGCCGCAATACCATGCCGACCTCTCCGTGCGCGCCGTCGAGAGCGGCAAGGACGTGCTGGTGGAAAAGCCGATCGCACTGACGGTGCCGGATGCCGAGCGCTCGGTGCAGGCGGCCAAGGACAAGGCCCGTGTCTTCATGGTCGGCCATGTCCTGCGTTTTCATCCCGCCTTCGAGACGCTGAAGGGGCTGATCGACAATGGCGAACTTGGCGAGGTCCGCTACATCCACTCGCACCGGCTTGGCCTTGGCAAGTTCCATACCGAGAACGATGCGCTGTGGGACCTGGCGCCGCACGATCTGTCGATGATCCTGGCCATCACCGGTACCGAGCCGATCGAAGTGCGCGGCGAGGGTGCGGCACTCCTCGACAATCTCAGCGACTTCGCGCATCTGCACATGCGCTTTCCCAACGGCCTGCGCAGCCATCTTTTCACGTCGCGGCTCAATCCTTATCGCGAAAGGCGGCTGACCGTGGTCGGCACCAAGGCGATGGCGGTGTTCGACGATGTCGAGCCGTGGGAGCGCAAGCTTGCCGTCTACCGCCACGCGGTCTGGCAGGACAGCGGCCAATGGGCCTTCACCACCAACGAGCCGTCCTATGTCGCGGTCGCGCAGGGCATGCCGCTGACGCGCGAGCTCGAGCATTTCATCCACTGCATCGAGACGCGGGCCGAGCCGCGCACCAGCGGCGAGGAAGCAATCAGGGTGCTGCGCATCCTGACGGCGGGCACGGTCACCCACACCAAGTCGAAAGACTGAAAAAAGCGCGACCCGTCTATTCGGCGGGAATTTGCGCCGGCCTTGCTGCAAGCTTCGTCAGCATGGCCTCGGCCTCGGCGCCGCGATCGGAGCGCTCGATGAAGCCGCCGCCGAAGACGCGCGCTTCGTTGCCGTCGTCGGAATAGAGCACGCAGGCCTGCCCGGGCGCGATACCGGACTCGCCGTCGGCCAGTTCGACCGACGTCACGCCCGCGATGTGGCGCAGCACCGCCGGACGCGGCGGCCTTGTCGAGCGCACCTTGGCGAACAGTTCGAGGCCGCCTTCGGGAATATCACCGAGCGGCCCGTCGCCAAGCCAGTTGATGTTGCGCAGATAGATCTTGTGCGTCTCCAACGCCTCGCGCGGGCCGACGACGACGCGGGCCCGTTCGGCATCGAGATGGACGACGTAGAGCGGCTCGCCCGACGCGATGCCGATGCCGCGGCGCTGGCCGATCGTGTAGCGCAATATGCCCTCGTGGCGGCCGAGCACGCGGCCGTCGATATGGACGATGTCGCCCGGATTGGCGGCGGCTGGCTTCAGCTTGGCGATGATGTCTGAATATTTGCCTTGCGGCACGAAGCAGATGTCCTGGCTGTCCTGCTTGGCGGCCACCGTCAGCCCCATCTCCTCGGCAATGGCGCGAACCTGCGGCTTCGACAGGCCGCCCAGGGGAAAGCGCAGATAGTCGATCTGCGCCTGCGTGGTGGCGAACAGGAAATAGCTCTGGTCGCGATCGGCATCGACCGGCCGGTAGAGCGCGCGGTGGGCGCCATTGGCGCCGGAGCGAATGTAGTGGCCGGTGGCGAGCGCATCGGCGCCCAGTTCCTTGGCGGTGGCCAGCAGATCGGCGAACTTCACAGTCTGGTTGCAGGAGACGCAAGGGATCGGGGTCTCGCCGGCGACATAGCTCTCGGCGAAGGGGTCGATGACCGCCTTGCGGAAGCGCTCCTCATAATCGAGCACATAGTGGGGAATGCCCAGCGTCTCGGAAACTCGGCGGGCATCGTCAATGTCCTGTCCCGCGCAGCATGAACCGGCCCGGTGCGTGGCCGCGCCGTGATCGTAAAGCTGCAGGGTGACGCCGACGACATCATAACCTTCGCGTTTCAACAGGCCGGCGACCACGGACGAATCCACGCCGCCCGACATGGCGACGACAATGCGGGTGTTTTCGGGACGTCCGGGAAGGTCGAGACTGTTCATGATGCTTTCATTCTGCGCGGCGTCTGAATGCCAATGTCGAGAATATAGGTCAAGCTTTCCGCCGGCGCCAGCTTGCAAGGCGATCGACCGATTGCGCGTGATCCGCGATCGGCCGGATTTTTTCCAACCAATTCAAGGCTTCCAGCCGGATATTTCAAATGCCTGCGAAAACACTAACGCGGCGTTCACGATCCTTACCTAGTCATTAGGGTCTGCTTAGGCAATTTTTAAAGCTGTGGCGGTAACGTGGCGGGGATTGGGTCTTTGAGTTTTTTGTAGAGAGTACGATGACCGATCTGGTTAGACCTAGAGTTAAGTATGTTATCGGGCCTGACGGCAGCCCTCTCACGATTGCCGATCTGCCGCCGACCAACACGCGTCGCTGGGTTATCCGGCGCAAGGCGGAAGTGGTCGCGGCGGTGCGCGGTGGGCTTTTGAGCCTCGAAGAGGCATGCCAGCGCTACAAGCTGACCACCGAGGAATTCCTGTCCTGGCAGGCGTCGATCGACGAATATGGCCTTGCCGGGCTGCGCACCACGCGCATCCAGCAATACCGGCACTAGGGCCGGGCTGAAGAACCAAAAGGGCGCGGCATTCCGCGCCCTTTTGCTTTTAGGTCGTGTCTTTGCCGGTCAGATCGCCAGCGCCACCTTGCCGATCGGCTTGGTGGCGAGGAAGGCGTGGGCAGCCCCGGCCTCTTCGAGCGGGAAGCTCTTCGCCACATGAACGGTGAGCTTGTTCGCGTCGATCAACCGGCCAAGCTCCACCAGGCCTTCGCGGTCAGGCACGACGGACATGCGCTCGACGCGGATGTCACGCGCGCTGGCCAGCGCCCTGGTGGTGTCGTTCAGGTTCAGCAAGGACACCAGCACGCCGCCGTTCCTGATGACCTTCAGCGAGCGTTCCGCATGGTCGCCGCCGATTGGGTCCAGCACCAGATCGATGTTGCCGATCCGGCCGGTAAAATCGCCTTGGGTGTAGTCGATGACCTCGTCGGCGCCGAGCTTGCGGACGAAGTCGAGCTTGTTGGGGCTGGCGGTGGCGATGACGTAAGCGCCGCGCGCCTTGGCGATCTGCACCGCCAGATGGCCGACACCGCCGGCCGCCGCATGCACCAGCACGCGCTGGCCCGATTTCAAGGCGCCATGGCGGACAAGGCCCTGCCAGGCAGTCAGGCCGGCCAGCGGCAACGCGCCTGCCTGGGTATGGTCCGCCGCCTTCGGCTTCAGCGCGACCTCGTCGGCCGGCACTGCCGCTAGCTCGGCGTAAGCCGCCGCCTGCTTGGGGAAGCGTGGCATGCCGAACACCTCGTCGCCGACCTTGAGGCCGGTGACGCCGGCGCCGAGCGCCTCGACGGTTCCCGAAATATCCCAGCCGAGGATGAAGGGCGGCTCTCCGAGAAGCTTATAGTGACCAGAGCGGACGGCGCCGTCGACCGGATTGATGCCGGCTGCCTTGACGCGGACCAGCACGTCGCCGGGCTTGGGCGAGGGATCGATTTGGTTGGCGATGACAAGAACTTCGGGGCCGCCGAAGGAATTCTGGATAACGGCACGCATGGTATCTCTCCTGCTTGGTTGGTGCCGCTATCATTTGGATAGTAATATTCCCTTGTCCAGTATGTACCTTTTTGATATATACGCACCTTATGGATAGTGATAACGACTCCCCCTTCGGCTATGATGCGTTCCGGCAGACGTGTCCTTCCCACACCGTGCTCGAGATGTTGGCCAGCAAATGGGTCTATCTGGTGGTTTGCGCACTGCGCAAAGGCCGGCTGCGCAATGGCGAGCTCGCCCGCAAGCTCGAAGGGATCACGCCCAAGATGCTGGCGCAGACATTGCGCGTGCTCGAGCGCGATGGCCTAGTGCGGCGTGAGATCTTTCCGGTCATTCCGCCGCGCGTCGAATATGAATTGACCGAGCTTGGCCAGAATCTGGGGGGACTGCTTACCCAGATCAGGGCATGGGCGGAGCAGCACGCGCCTGACATCAAGGATGCCCGTGCCAGGGCCATTGCCGTTAGTGAAGGGGATTGGGCCGCCTAGAGCGGGGATCTCGCTGCGAGGGGGTGGTTCGGGCCGATGGCCCGATAGGCTCCCCGCCCGCGCCGGTGCCGATCTTGCCGGTTCAGCCGATCATGGCGCTGCGGCCGCCGGTATCGGCTTCGCGGACCTTGGTGTCGCGCGATTCCAGCATTTCAGCCTTGGAAAGCTCCGCTTCAGCTTCGCCGAGTAATGATTCGGCAGTGCTTCGCTGTTGGGCGAGGTCGCTTTGCGAATTTCTAAGGTTGTCGCGGCGCAAGCGCGCCGCCTTGGCGAAGGTCGGATAGGCGAAATGATTGATGTCGGTGATGCCGGCTTTCTTTTCCTCGGCGGTGATCTGAAGCTCCAGTTCGACGGCCATGCGTTCGAACTCGGCGATCATCATGTCGAGCTGCAGCAGCTGGCGCCGCTTCTCATTCACTTGAAACTGTTTCAGTCGAACGAGGTTTTCACGTGACTTCATGATTCGGTACTCCCGGAAACGCACACCCGCACATATCGTCCAAACCACCTGGAAAGGCCCAGGCTTTGCCCGTGTCCACCGGCATCTCCCGAACTATGGGAAACAAAACCCTAAAGTTTTTTGCCGGCGGTAACCATTCGTTTACGGGCATTGTTAATCATACGGGTCAGGACTTAAGGCCGGGTAAAAATTCCGGCCGCCGAAGCGAAGGCGCGTCGATGAGTCCCTGGAGTCGCTTAGTCCAGGTTGTTAATGTGTTGCATTAGGAATTTGGGTATGAGATTCGTTATTAGATTCAAGAGGGTGTAGAAAGGGGTTAAAAAATCTGATACCGTCATGGACGGGAAATTAGGTTTTGTTAACCATTCAATGGCAGCCTCTGCACAAGGCAACCACTGCTCCGGGGCAGGACGGGTCGTGAAATGGTCCGGCAGCAGAAAAGGGGAATGAAATGCGTGTTCTGCTGATAGAAGATGACAGTGCAACCGCACAAAGCATCGAACTGATGCTGAAATCGGAAAGTTTCAATGTCTATACGACGGACCTCGGCGAAGAGGGTGTCGATCTGGGCAAGCTCTACGACTACGATATCATCCTTCTCGATCTCAACCTGCCCGACATGTCCGGCTACGAGGTCTTGAGAACGCTTCGCCTCTCCAAGGTAAAGACGCCGATCCTGATCCTTTCCGGCATGGCCGGCATCGAGGACAAGGTACGCGGCCTCGGTTTCGGCGCTGACGACTACATGACCAAGCCGTTCCACAAGGACGAGCTGGTTGCGCGCATCCATGCCATCGTGCGACGCTCCAAGGGCCACGCCCAGTCGGTCATCACCACCGGTGACCTGGTGGTCAACCTCGACGCCAAGACCGTCGAGGTCGGCGGCCAGCGCGTGCACCTCACCGGCAAGGAATACCAGATGCTGGAGTTGCTCTCGCTGCGCAAGGGCACCACGCTGACCAAGGAAATGTTCCTCAACCACCTCTATGGCGGCATGGACGAGCCGGAATTGAAGATCATCGACGTCTTCATCTGCAAGCTGCGCAAGAAGCTCGACGCCGCATCCGGTGGCCAGAACTACATCGAGACGGTCTGGGGCCGCGGCTACGTGCTGCGCGAACCCGAAGACATCCGCGTCAGCGCCTGAGCGGCGCCCGCCGCCCGAATCATTGCCATCATCGGCAAAAAACCCGGCTTCGGCCGGGTTTTTTGTGTCATGGATCAGCGATGAGAGGCCGCCGCCTCAAGCTGCGATTTTCAGGTTGCGAAAGCGCTCGATCAACTGCGGGCGATTGAACGGCTTCAGGAGATAGCCCTGGGCGCCGGCGCGCTTGGCCCGCATGATCGAGGCGATGTCGAGCTCGACCAGAGAGATCAGGATCTGCGGCCTTATCGGGCTTTCCATGGCGCGCACGCGGCGGATGAGGTCAATCGCCTGCACGTCCGGCAGGGCACCGTCGACGACGATGATGTCGGGCATGTCGGCGGCGCACATCTCCAGTGCATCAAGCCCGCTGGCTGCTTCGATGACCACCATGTCGGAACCGCCCAGGATGCGTTTTGCAACCTTCCTGATGACGCTTGAATCGTCGACGAACATGCAGCGTTTCATTTTCCGGGTCCTCTTTGCCTTGGGGCAATCCGGTCGTGCGGGGCATCTGACAAGCACCCTAGGCCGATCTGGTAAAGAACCCGAAAAGTCTTTAGGTAAAATTTTTGGAAAGATGACGCCGCAGCGCTTTTCTTCGCGAATGCTTCGCTGCCGCTGCGGATTGAGCAGTCACGGCAATATTACGCCGTTGAAATACTTTTCCTCCGGCAAAACCAGCCGGACGCTCAGGCTGCCGAAAGCACGATTTCTTCCGCCGTCGCATGGATCGATATCGTCATGCCGGCCTCGCGGGCCAGCAGCAGCGTGTAGTAGGGTTGCACCGAATGCGCATCGATCGGCTCTTCCGGCTTGTGACCGGAATGCAGTTCCAGGAATTTCGGCGGCACGCGCAGCATCGGGCCGCTTGCCGAAAGGGAAATGCGCGGCTCGGTCTCGAGATTCTCGAGGGTGACGACCAGCTTGCCGCCACGCGGAATGGCGGCGTTGGCGACCAGGATCAGGTTGAGCAGCAGCTTGACCTTGTTCTTGGGCAGCAGCGCACGCGCCCCGTTCCAGGTCAGTTCCGGCTTTTCGTTCTTGAGGAAGGCGATCGCCACCGCTTCGGCGTCGCCGGTGTCGATCAGCATGCCGGCGGAGCCTGCCGCGCCGAAGGCGATGCGGGCGAACTGCAACCGGGCCGAGGCGTTCTTGGCGCTCTGGCGGATGAGCCGCATGGCGTCCTCGTCGGCGCCGCCCTCGTCAAGCAGTTCAAGCCCGTTGTTGATCGCGCCGACCGGCGAGATGATGTCGTGGCAGACGCGGCTGCACAGAAGCGCCGCGAGGTCGGGCGCGGAAAGGGTGAACAGATCGGCCATCAGTGAAAATCCCTGCAAAATTCCACAATTCCTGGCCGAGCGATCGATCGTCGCGCCTGCCCATACGAATCACGCCTCAACCCGAGGCTTTCTGAATACACAGCACCTGTACGTACAGCAACAAATCCAAAATTGTCGTCCGGCAAATGGCGCGTTTGCGCAGGCTTTCAGCACCGCGCGACCCCAACAGCCAGCCTTCGAACCGCCATCTTCCTGTGGGAGTTAATGGTTGAAAAAGGATTACGGCATAGTTTGCCCCTAACAGTCATCCTTAACGGCCGCCTAAAGAGCCGGACCGGATGCGAGGCGTCGGCGAAAGTGCTCCATGACGGAGATTGGAAGCATGTTTTCCCGATTCTACGACCGGAGTTTCCTCCGTGTCATCTCAGGCCGGAAGTTTCTCCGTGTCTGCTCAATGGCGATCGCGCTCATGGGCGTCCTCGTCTTCTCGACTTCAGCCCTGCGGGCCCAGGAGTACACCGCTCAGGAGATTATCGATTCCGGTCACAAGTTCTTCGGCGCGACATCGGGTGGGCTCGCCACCGTCGTCGAGAAGATCTTCGCCTCCTATGGCCTGCCCAATGGCTATCTGCTCGGTGAGGAGGGGTCGGGCGCGCTGATCGGCGGCCTGACCTACGGCGAAGGCACGCTCTACACCAAGAATGCCGGCGACCACAAAGTGTTCTGGCAAGGCCCGTCGCTGGGCTGGGATTTCGGCGGCGAGGGATCCCGGGTGATGATGCTGGTCTACAATCTCGACGATGTCAGCAACCTCTACAACCGCTATGGCGGCGTCGCCGGGTCGGCCTATGTGGTGGCGGGCGTCGGCTTCAATGTGCTGAAGAACAACAATGTGCTCCTGGTGCCGATCCGCACCGGCGTCGGCGCCCGGCTCGGCGTCAATCTCGGCTATCTGAAACTGACCGAGCGGGCCACCTGGAATCCGTTCTAAAGTCCGACCGGTCATGACCGCAATGCCAAGTTTTCGATGGGAATTGTAGGCCTTTGACCCTGCACGCGCTGTGGCGGGCTCTTGCCGCAGCGCCGGATTTCCGCCATGCCAGTGTGATGCGGTCCAGTTCCGGCGGTTGCCGCCGATAGCGGGTAGTCCTTTGGTTCAGTCGGTTCTGTTCTTTGCCCTCGGCTTTCTCTGCGCCGGCTTTCTGGCGCTGATGGTGGCTCCGGCCGTCTGGCGCCGTGCCGTCGCGTTGACCCGCAGGCGCATCGAGGCCTCCATCCCGCTGACGCAGACCGAAATCCAGGCAGACAAGGACCGCATCCGGGCGGAATACGCCATGGCAACGCGCCGCCTCGAAATGAACGTCAAGGCGCTGCGCGAGAAAGCGGCCGAACAGTTGGTCGAGATCAATCGTGGCCACGAGGCGTTGAAGGGGTTGGCGATCGAACGCACGGATAAGAACAACGCGCTCGCCGAACTCGGAGCCAAGAACGAGGCGCTGCGGCAGCGCGAAGAGGAACTGCATCGGCTTTCGGAGCGGCTCAAGGAAACCGAACGCAAGCTGGAGAAGCGGGCGCTCGAGCTAGAGAAGCTGGAGCAGATGTATGACGATGCCAGTTTTTCCTCCTCCAGCCGGCAGATCGAGCTCGTGGCGCGGGAGTCCGAATTGCAGAAGCTAGCCAGCGATATCGCGCTGCTGCGCGGCCAGCGCAAGGAAGCGGACCGGCGCCAGCAGGAGATCGCGGCCGAAAGCAAGGCCGCGCGCGATGCGCTGAAGGCGGAGAAGAAAAGGGCGACCGAACTCGACCGGAAGGTCGAACGGCTGCTGGCGACGCTCGCCGATCGCGAGGACAAGCTCGAGCACCGCGAAAAGGAGCTGGCACGGCTGCGCGAAAAGGCGAAGGCCGAGGACGGCGGACCGGCCTTGCGGCTGGTCGGCAAGCCGGATGAAGCGGGCAGGCCTGACGAGGCCAAACGGCGCGATGATCTGGACCAGGCGATCGCCAAGCTCGACAGCGACCGCGAGCGGCTGGAGGTCAGGCTGACGGCACTGGCGCGCGAGAACAAGCGGCTCAAGGCGGAACTCGGCGCCGCGGCATCGTCGGGCACGGCGAATGCCAGTGCGGCTCTGCGCGAGCAGATGAACGAGCTGGCGGCTGAAGTCGTCCACTTGACGGCCAAGCTCGAGGGGCCTGATTCCCCGATCGCCAAGGCGCTGGCGGCACCACAGGACAGCCGATCCAACGGCGGCGATCGCAGCCTCGCCGACCGCGTGCGGGCCTTGCAGAAGGCGGACGCGAACTGAAACGGCGGTGCGCCGCCGTCGCCCTTGCTCTCAACGATGCGAGAAGTGATGCAGGGCAATGGCTGACGCGGCGGCGACATTCAGGCTGTCGAAGCCTTTCGACATGGTGATCCGCACGGTTTGCAGGCGCGCCAGCAGGCTTTCTGGCAGGCCTTCGCCCTCGGTTCCGAGATAGAGCGCCAGGCGTTCGGCCGGCCTCGCATCGCGTATGTCGGTTCGTCCACGCGGCGATAGGGCGAATTGTGCAAAATGCCGTTCGGCGAGCATCGCCGTAAAGTCTGATGTGTCGGTGAAGGATGCAAACGGGATCTTGAGCGCGGCACCGACGGAAACGCGGATCGCCTTACGGTACAGCGGGTCGCAGCATGTCGCATGCATCAGCACCGCATCGGCGCCGAAGGCGGCGGCGTTGCGGAAGATCGAGCCCATATTGTCGTGGTTGGCGATGCCGACGAGCACCACCACCAGGGCCTGGTCGGGCAAGGCGTCCAGCAACGGCCCAGCTGCTTGCGGCGCCTCCTTGCGGCCGATGGCCAGGATGCCGCGATGCATGTGGAACCCGGCGATCGCATCCATCACCGCGCTGGTGACGACGTAGACCGGCAGGTCCGCCGGCGCCTTGTGCAGGATGTCCTCCAGGCCGCCGAGCCGGTTTTCCAGGACAAGAATGGATTCGGCGCCGAAGCGGCCGGACGACAGAAGCAGATCGAGGACCACTTTGCCTTCGGCGACGAAACGGCCTTGTCGGCCTGCAAGATCGCGTTCGCGGATATTGAGATAGGCGGCGACGCGTGAATCCCGTGGGTCGTCGATGCGAATTGGGTCCATGTCCTGCGCTCAAACATCGAGAGCGTGGTTCGTGCGTTGGAGAGACGCACAAGCCACGCTCCGGAAATCGTCAGCGAGGTAAGCGGCCGCAGGAGCGTCCGGTCAAGTCCCGGCGCGTCGCAATCTGTGTGCCATCTGGGACAGGTCCTCCTTGCCGGTACCGAAAATACCATCCAGCACGACAAGCAACTCGCGCACCGCGTCGGATTTGCAGGAGTAGTAAATCATCTGACGGTCGCGGCGGGTTTCCACGAGGTCAAGCGCCCGCAGCTTGGCCAGATGCTGCGAGAGCGCGGATTGGCTGAGCATCACCTTGTCGGCGATGGCACCGACCGACATTTCACCGTCGATCAGATAGCTCATAATCAAGAGCCGCTTTTCGTTGCCCATGAGCATCAAAAATTCGGCAGCAGATTCGGCGTTGGCGATTAGCTTTGTCGAGACCATGAATGCCCCATGCTGTTTGCTCATCGAGGCGCCATGGGGGCAATGGTGCCTGAATCCATAAATTCACTTGCGAAAGGCCACCGACGAGTCAGTGCCACCTATGAGGGTAGAACATTTCTTTCAAATCTCAAGTGTTGCTTTTGATCAAATGCAATTAAGTTTCATTATTTGCCTGTCCGGCCGCCCGGCCGCCCCTGGCCATTTCGACCAGAACGGGCCGCAATTCCTGCGATGCTACCAGGGGTTGTGGGAAGAATACCCGGCAAACATTGTCTCCCGACACCAGATCCATGCCATCGGCGTCCAAACCGGCGATGCCCCAGCCCTCGGCAGATGCCCCTGCGTAATGATGCGCGTAAATGGCGATCGCATCCAGATGGTCCGCGTTCATGTGCTCGATGGCGGGTTGTTCGCTTGCCGCAAGTTCTTCGACGATGGGCCCGACGGTGACGAGATCGGAGCGATCGAGCAGATAGGCCTTGCCGAAACCGCCATTGAGGCTGGCGCGCTGCGGCTCGAGGCGAAAGATCGAGAAGTCACCGAGCCCGGCATAGAGGCGGGCCTTGGGATTGCGGTTGAGATAGCGGCGCTCGGCGCGGGCGTGCGCGTCAGAGCCACGCTCGAGCCGCGACGCCTGGCAGATCAGCGTCAGGCGCGGATGCGCCAGCGGGTCGCCCTTGCCGGGCTCGCCGAGCAGCAGGGAACAGCGTGGATCGGCAAGCATGGCGGGCGTGTGCGCCGAGAGCATCGAGACCAGGATCAGCGGCGCGCCGTCGATATCGGTGGCGACGCCGACCCGGCTCGCCAGCGGCGACCCGGTCTGCGGTTCCAGCACCGCCAAGGCGCCGAAGCGGGCGCTGCGCAGAAGCGTCTTCGCCAAGCGGATCGCCTCGGCGTCGGTCTGGCGGATCACGTCCTTCTTTCGATCGGCCAAGGGTCTCGTCCTGCTAAGTTGATTTTCCTATTCCACTTATCAGACGATGATGCCGGTCCTTGCAAGCGTTCTATGCAAGTCGGCCAAAACCGCATCGCACTTCTGGACTTATACTACTTCGGCGCCATGCGGATGGCGCCATCGAGGCGGATGGTTTCGCCGTTCAGCATCTGGTTTTCGATGATGTGCAGGGCAAGTGCGGCATATTCGGACGGTTCGCCGAGGCGGGACGGGAAGGGCACGGCGGCGCCGAGCGAATCCTGCACCTCCTGCGGCATGCCGGCCATCATCGGTGTCTTGAAGATGCCGGGTGCGATGGTGCAGACGCGGATGCCGGAACGGGCAAGGTCGCGCGCCACCGGCAGGGTCATGCCGACCACCCCGCCCTTCGAAGCGGAATAGGCGGCCTGGCCGATCTGGCCGTCATAGGCGGCGACCGAAGCGGTGTTGACGATGACGCCACGTTCGCCGCCCTGCAGCGGCTCGAGCCTGGCGGCGCGGTCGGCGACCAGGCGGATCATGTTGAAGGTGCCGATCAGATTGACCTCGATCACCCTGCGGTATTGATCGAGCGGATGCGGCCCGTCCTTGCCGATCGTCTTCACGCCAATGGCGATGCCGGCGCAATTGACCAGGAGGCGCGGCTCGCCAAGCTTGCTCGCCGTCTCGGCGACGGCGGCGGCGGCGCTGTCGGCGCTGCTGACGTCGCATTGGACGGCAATGCCGCCGATTTCGGCCGTGACCTTGGCGGCGCGGTCGATGCCGACATCGAAGATGGCGACACGGGCACCCTTGGCGGCAAGCGCGCGCGCCGTCGCCTCGCCAAGCCCGGAGCCGCCGCCGGTGACGATCGCGATCTGGCCGTTCGGGTTCATGGCGTCATCCTCTCCCGGAGCAATTCATTATTTCACGAAAGCGCCGAACCGTTTCACATCTTTCTGGAATTGCTCCAAGAAAACAGGGATGGATCAGGCCTGGATCGACGGCCAAGGTCAAGCCATCGCCTAGACGTGCTCGGCGACCCTGGCCTGGCTGGCATGACCGACCTCGCCGGTGAGCCTGGCGACCGCGCCCGGCGTGATCTCGTGCGACAAAAGGCGGTCGAGATCGACAGGGCGCGGCATCGAAATCTGGCCGCGCGGGATACGCTTGAAGCCGAGCGGCCCGTAATAGGGCTCGTCGCCGACCAGTATGACGGCGGGTGCGCCGGCCTTTGCAGCCGCTTCGAGCGCGATCGCCACCAGCCGGCGGCCGATGCCGAGATTCTTGAAGGCCGGTCGCACCGCGAGCGGCCCGAGCATCAGCGCGCGGCCGGCACCGACGGCGATGCGGGTCATGCGCACCGAGGCGACGACGAGATCGCCATCGATCGCCACAAAGGACAAAGCGCGCTCGTGGCCGCCGGCTTCGCGGATCTTGTAGGCGGCCAGCACGAAGCGGCCGGGCCCGAAGGCCTCGTCATTGATGGCTTCGATTTCGGGGTCGTGCGCCGGAGTTTCCGGCAGGTATTTCACGTCGGCAAGGCTCATGGTCTTTGCGTTCCGGTAGAGGAGGAAAGGTTGCTGCAAACGGCAGCGTTCGCCAGTCAGCGCTTCATCAAGCGCGGGCGCCCTTTCGTCGTCGGTCAAACCGGATCAAAGCAAAGTCGAACATGCGGAGTGTCCGCTAGCATCAATTTTCGGCCGCCGCAATTGGGCTGATGTGTTCGCCATCTCCGTCAAGTGACGGTCTGTTCAGCGCCTGACGTCTTCGGCGGGGCAAACTTGTGCCTAGATAACGCGAAAGGACGCACGGAGATTCGCATGGGATTGCTGGTCGAGGGCAGGTGGCAGGATCGCTGGTACGACACGGCTGACAATGGCGGCAGGTTCGTGCGAACGCAGTCGCAATGGCGTGACTGGATCACCGTCGACGGGGCGCCGGCCGAAGGCCGGAGGCGCGGCTTCAAGGCCGAGCCGGGGCGCTATCATCTCTATGTCTCGCTCGCTTGCCCGTGGGCGCATCGGACGCTGATTTTTCGCGCGCTGAAGAGGCTCGAAGGCATCATCTCCGTCTCGGTCGTGCATCATTTCATGGGCGCCAACGGCTGGACATTCCTGGCCGAGGACGGCGCCACGGGTGACACGCTCTACGGTCTCGATTTCCTGCACCAGATCTATGCCAAGGCCGATCCCGCCTATTCCGGCCGGGTGACCGTGCCGGTGCTTTGGGACAAGAAGGAGCAGACCATCGTCTCCAACGAGTCTTCAGAGATCATCCGCATGCTCAATTCGGCGTTCGACGCATGGGGCGATGCAAGCCTCGACTTCTATCCCGAGGACCTGCGCAATGAGATCGACCGCGTCAACGCGCTGGTCTATCCTGCGGTCAACAACGGCGTCTACCGCGCCGGCTTCGCCACCACGCAGCGTGCTTATGAGGAGGCGTTCGGCGAATTGTTCGAGGCGCTGGATAGGTTGGAGGAGCGGCTGTCAAAGCAGCGCTATCTCGTCGGCGACCGCATCACCGAGGCCGACTGGCGGCTGTTCACCACGCTGGTGCGCTTCGATCCGGTCTATGTCGGCCATTTCAAATGCAATCTGCGGCGCATCGCCGACTATCCGAACCTGTCGAACTATTTGCGCGATCTCTATCAGGTGCCTGGTGTCGCCGCGACCGTGAACCTGCGTCACATCAAGGCGCACTACTACGGCAGCCACGAAACGATCAATCCGACACGAATCGTGCCGGTGGGGCCGGAGCTTGACTATGGCGCGCCGCATGACCGGGCAAGGTTCGCGCTCTGAGATCTGCAATCCCCGCGGCGGGCATGGTCGCTATCGGAACGTTTCCGTGTTGATGCGAGCCTGTCTGGCAAGCTCCGCTTTCAGGAAACTTTTGCCTATGCGGGTGGAGTGGCCCAAGGCGTTGATACCGAAAACCACAAGTCCGGCAAACAGCAGGATGAGAACCCAGACGAGGGCAGGCATGGCAAGGCAAGCTTACCAATAGGGCGATGCGGGTTCCTCCCCAAAAACTTCGGCGATCCGTCGCAGCGTCGCCGGCGTCGTTCCCTCCGGCAAACCATCGAGCGGGAAGAAGCCGGCCTCGGCGATCTCGTGGTCCGGCAGCTTCGGCAGCGTCTGACTGAAATGCTCGATGACGTAAAAGCCGACATGGTCGCGGCGGCTGGAGCGGCAGTTGAAATGCATCGACTTCAGCACCGCCGGCGCGTTCAGCGCGATGTTGCCTTCCTCGGCGAGTTCGCGCACCAGCGCCTCGGCCAGCGTTTCTCCGACCTCCACGCCGCCGCCGGGAAGCTGCCAGCCGGGCACATAGGTATGGCGAATCAGGAAAACGGAATTCGTCGCGGTATCATGGACGAGGCCGCGCACGCCGAGCGTCATGGGCCGCCGCAGCACGAAATAGAGATGGAACAGCCTGGCCCGCAAACCCGGCCAGCCGGTCTGGCGGAAGATGTCGTCCGGATTTGCCATCAGGTGCGAAACCGGTCAGAAAACCTTGAGTGGAAAGCGCGGCGCTGGTCGCCTATGAGGGATGGATGTTCAGGCTCGCGCATATTTCCGATGTCCATCTGGGGCCGCTCCCCGATGTATCCTATCGCGATCTCGCCTCCAAGCGCGTGCTCGGCTACGTCAACTGGCAACGCAATCGCCGGCGCCACATGCATGACGCCGTCATCGACGCCATCACCGCCGACATCAAGGCGCAGAACCCCGACCACCTCGCCGTCACCGGCGACCTCGTCAATCTGGCGCTCGACGGCGAGATCGAGATGGCCAAGCACTGGCTGGAGACGCTGGGATCGCCGAACGACGTTTCCGTGGTTCCCGGAAACCACGACGCCTATGTGCCCGGCGCCTTCGACAAGATCTGCCGCGCATGGGCAGCCTGGATGAGCGGCGACGGCGTCAACACGCCGGTCGACCGCAATGCGTTCCCGTATCTGCGCGTGCGCGGCAGTGTCGCGCTGATCGGCGTCTCGACGGCGCGCGCCACGGCGCCCTTCATGGCCAACGGCTTCTTCATGGAAGCGCAGGCGGAGCGGCTCGGCAAGATCCTGCGCGATGCGGCCGGGCAAGGCCTGTTTCGCGCGATCATGATCCACCATCCGCCGGTGCGCGGCGCCGTCTCGCAGCACAAGCGGCTGTTCGGCATCGCCCGCTTCCACAAGGTCATTCGCAAGAACGGTGCGGAACTTGTCCTGCACGGTCATTCGCATCTGCCGTCGTTGTTCCAGATCGGGCTGCGCGGCACCAAGGTTCCAGTGGTCGGGGTCGCCGCCGCCGGCCAGGCGCCGGGTAGCAAGCATCCGGCCGCACAGTACAATCTGTTCGATATCGATGGCGAAAAGGGCAATTGGCGCATCCGGCTGACGCGGCGCGGCCTGACCGGGCCGGCGATACCGCCTGCCGACCTGCAGACCTTGGAACTGGGTGTGGAGGCCAGCGCTTCTATGGCCGCAGGCTGAACACCATCGCCACGAGGCGGTCCCAGAACAGGGCGACCGACACCGCCAGGCCGACCAGCGCGCCGGCGGCGACCAGGCCAAGGCCTGACAGGAAGGCCGACCAGCCCTTGCCGCGTTGCGGCGACCGCAGCGGCGGCTCGGCCTCCGCCACCTCGGCGCGCCTCATGCCGGCGACGGCCGGCTCGACCCCGCCCTCCATCATCCTCTGGCGCTCGACGATGCGCTCGGCGACATAGCGGGTCACCGAATCGGCAACCGGCTTCATCTCGGTCGATTCAGCAAGCACCACACGGCCGATGCGGGTGTCCTTGAGGAAGCGGTAGGTGCGGCGGTCGCGCCCCATCGCGACATGGCTGACGGCATCGATCCACAGACGCGGCTGCAGCCCTGACGAAACGACGAAGTCGAAATTGTCCATGTCGGCGGGCACATCGGCAAAGACGGGTGCGAGTTCGGCGGCCAGGAGATCGAGGCGCATGCGATGCGCCTCGCGCATGTCGACGACGACATCGTCGCGGTCGGCGAAGGCGTTCTTCACATCACGGATGGCATCGGACAGTTTTCTTGACGGATCGATCTTTTCGCCTGCGTCCTTCATCGGCGTCTGCCTCGCGGGTTTGGTTAACACGGGGTTAACACAGACGCCGGCAAAATGCACTGGCGAGATGAGACGGACCGACGCACTGTGGGATGTTGCGCTGAAGAGCGTCGTTGCGCGCTTCAGATCTTTGTTTCATGCCTGTCGTGTTCCCAAACCGAGGTCATTTTTGGGCGACATGCGTTAAGCAATTCAACTGGCCGCGGCGGCGAGTTTGGGGCGGATGGGTCTGGCCCGACGGTTCATATTGCGCCGGATGACGCTGGCGATCAGATCGGGCGCCTCCTCGATCAGCATATGGCCGGCCTCCAGCACGTGATGCACATGAAAGCGCGCCGGCAGGTCGTCGGCCTGGGTGAAGGGCAGCACCGCGTCATCACTGCCCCATACCACCATCACCGGCATGGTCAGCCTGTCCAGTTGCTCACGCGGGATGACGCCTTGCCGGTCGGCCCTGGTCATGGCGGCGGCGATCTCGACGAGTTTTTCCGATTGTCCGGGCCGCTGGCGCATTTCGCGGAGCGTATCGGCGGTGTGATCAAAAGGCGGCGCCCGTGGACCCGACATGGCGGCAAGGCAGGCGCGGATCTCGGATGGGCTCTGTGCAGCGGCATAGCGGCGCAACAGCGGCCCGTTGATCTCCGGGCCGAAGCCGCCAGGCGCCAGAAGCGTCAGCGAGGCCACCCTCTGCGGCTCGGCCAGAGCCATCAAGGTCGCCACCGCCCCGCCCATCGAATGGCCAACGAGATGGATGCGTTTGGCCCTGCGGGCCGCAAGGTCGGCAAGAACGGCCCTTGCCGCCACCTTTGCAGGCCCGGCATCGGGAAAGTCGAGCGACAGGCCATGTCCCGGCAGGTCATAAGCAAGCGTGCGCGCGGAAGGCGCGAGCGAGACGATCACGTCGCGCCAGACGTCCGCGCAACCGCCGAACCCGTGCAGCAACACGATGGTCTTGGACCCGGCACCCTTTTCGGCAGCGTGGAGCGATGAGATCATGATGGCCGTGGGTATCAAATTGCGGGAACGCTTGAAATGCGACTGGATTGCTCTTTGTCCAGAGCGATGGCCAGTAAAACTTTCGCGATTTCACGAGCGCTGGCATGTCATCCAAGGTTGGTCGGGCAAACGCCGGCAATCAGCCCGATCGGCGCTTTGTTCTCCGTGTCCAAACGGGGTCAGCTGGCGTTGCCGAGCCCGGCGGCGCGCAAGGCGCCGATCAGCCGCTCGGTCAGGTCGGCCGGATATTTTCGGTCGATGAAGGTCGCGCGCGGATTGGCGGCGAATTTCGGGAATTTGGCGGTGAGTTCATCGAGCAGCTTGCGTGCCAGGCCGTCCTGACCGGAAATCCTGGCGCCGATCAGCCGCGCGGCAAGATAGTGCGATTTTGTCGCGGTGGTTCTCAGGGCGGAGCTGGCGATCGCGGCCTTGTTCGTGTCGCCGAGCATCAATTCGCCGGCGAAAAGCCCGAAATCCCACCATGTCGGATGGCCGCTGGAGGCATCCACCGCATGAGCCAGAAGGGGTGTTCCTTCGGCGTAACGGCCGGCGAAAACCAACCCATAACCATAGGCGGCCGCCATGGCGACGTCATAGGGGTTGAGGTCATAGGCCTTGCGCATCCAGCGCAGTGCTTCGTCGGCATTGCCGAGACGCGAATTGATGTAGCCGTAGGAACGATGCGCATAGGGACTGGTCGGGTCTATCTGCACGGCGCGATGGGCGAATGTCATCGCCTTCTCGATCGTCGCGTCCGGTGGATAGGTGTAGTGGTCGTTCACGGCCTCGAGGTGCAACGAGGCGAGCTCGGAATAGACAAGCGACGATCTTGCGCCGTTCTCGGCAAGGGTTTCGAGGCAGCGATAGGCAGCCTCGTGGGTTCTGGCGTTCTGGTCGAGATAGTATTTGTCATTGAGCAGCAGGCACTGCGTCAGGCCGTTCTGAATGCCGCTCTGCTCGATGTAGTTGTAGATCGTGCCGGACGCGGGCAGCGCCGAACTCAGGATGCCGGCGATACGGTCCTCGACGGCCGATGGCGCGCTGTCGGCGGCGGTCAGGTTGCGCGACAAAAGCACACGTCCGGTCGCCACGCTTTGCAATTCGATGGTGATCTCGCCAGCGCCCGGTCCAGGCAGGACATCGAACATAAAGCTCGTTGCGCCGGCGATCGGATCGGTCTTGTCGACAGTGTCGCGACCGATGAAGTCGATCGTGTCGAAGCCGCTCAGGCCGGCGCGCAGCGACGCGGCGACGCGGGTGGCGTCCGCGCCGCTGGCCTTGACGGCGATGTAGACGAGCGGCAGGGCCTCGCCGACCGGGGACGGCGCGATGCTGCTGGTCAGGCCGGCGCTATCGGACGTCGCCGGCAGATCGCCGCCGGCGAGCATTGCGCCGCCGCCCTGGCGCAGGATCAGGACGCCGAGCATGGCGATGACCACGGCGATCGCGATCCAGAAGAAGCGGAGGTGGCGCGCCACCGAAGGCACGGGTGCTGCCGCCGGCGCCAGCAATGCGGCGGGTGCAACGGCCTCCTCGGCTGCACTGGGGTGCTCGGCTGGAGCCGCCGCCGGCGTCTGCTCGGCGGGTTTGGCCGCCTCCGGCAGACGGATGGCGTTGAGCTCATAGGCCGGGACGTAGCCGCCGCGTGGGATGGCGATGCGGACGGGCTCGGCAATGCCTTCATTGGCGAAATACTGTTGCAGCAATTCGCGCAGCCGGCCTGCCTGCACCCGCACCACGGCATCGGTCGACGGATCGAAATCGCCGTCCTTGCCGAAGACATCCATGGCGATGGAAAAGCCCTTGAGCCTATCGGCTTCGCCGGCCTGCTCGCGTTCGACGAGATAGCGGATCAGTTTGCGCGCGCGCTCGGACCGTCCGAACGTTTCGCTGGCAAGCAGTCGCTCCAGTGTCTCGCGCACTGCGGGGGCGGCAGGCGTGGCATGCTGCAAGTGTCGATCCTCTCGAAGTCGGCACAGGTTGAGGCGCGATCATATAGGGCTCGCACCGCCACACAAGTATACACCCCTTATGCGATCGCGTACCTCACCGGATAATTTTCCGGTGGTTAATAACGCGGCCTATGCCGGCTACAGGATTGGTGTGCCGCCGGTGTCAGCCGTTTGAGGGCCAAGGCCGAAAAAACGGCTGACGCGAGAGTGGTTGTGATCTCTCGCGCCAATCGTCGGTAGACGCTACCGCGGCTTGCGGCCGACGATGCGGTTGGCGGCCGACGTCACCGCTTCCAGCGAGGCGGCGACGATGTTGGTGTTGATGCCGGCGCCGAACAGCTTGCCGCCGGGATATTCCATTTCGACATAGGAAATAGCGGATGCATTGGAGCCACGCTGCATCGAGTGTTCGGAATAATCGAGCACCGACATTTCGACGCCGACATGGCGTGACAGTGCATCGACGAAGCCGTCGATCGGGCCTGTGCCGGTGCCGGTAATGGTCACTTCCTTGCCCTTGTCGAGGATCACTGCCTCGACCACGCGCCGGCCCTTGACCACCGTATCGGGATAGGTGTGGTGGTCGAGGAATTTCAGGCGCGCGCCCGGCTGGTCGACATAGGTTTCGAGGAAGCGCTCATGGATGCGCTTGGCCGGCACTTCCTTGCCCTCGGCATCGGTGATCGCCTGGATCGCCTGGCTGAATTCGATCTGCAGGTTGCGCGGCAGATTGAGGCCGTAATCGGCCTGCAGCACATAGGCGATGCCGCCCTTGCCGGACTGCGAGTTGATGCGGATGATCGCCTCGTAGCTGCGGCCGACATCGGCCGGGTCGATCGGCAGATAGGGCACTTCCCACAGGCCGGTGTTGGCCTTTTTCAGCGCCTTCATGCCCTTGTTGATGGCGTCCTGGTGCGAGCCGGAAAAGGCGGTGTAGACCAGCTCGCCGACATAGGGGTGACGCTCGGGGATCTTCAACTGGTTCGAGTATTCGTAGACGTCCTTCATACGGTTGATGTCGGAGCAGTCGATGCCCGGATCGACGCCTTGCGTGTACATGTTGAGCGCCAGCGTGACGATGTCGACATTGCCGGTGCGCTCGCCATTGCCGAACAGCGTGCCTTCGACACGGTCGGCGCCCGCCATCAAGCCGAGCTCGGTGGTGGCGATGCCGGTGCCGCGGTCATTGTGCGGATGCAGCGAGATGATCAGGTTCTCGCGGTTGTCCAGATTGCGGCACATCCACTCGATGCGGTCGGCATAGATGTTGGGCGTCGACATCTCGACCGTCGACGGCAGGTTGATGATCAGCTTGTTGGCGGGCGTCGGCCTGACGATCTCGGTGACGGCGTTGCAGATCTCCAGCGCGACTTCGAGCTCGGTGCCGGTAAAGCTTTCCGGCGAGTACTCGAAGCGATAGCCGCCGCCGGCCTTGGCCGCCATGTCGGTGATCATCTTGGCCGCATCGGTGGCGATGCGCTTGATGCCGCCGACATCCTTTTCGAAGACGACGCGGCGCTGCAATTCGCTGGTCGAATTGTAGAAATGCACGATCGGGTTGGTGGCGCCCTTCAGCGCCTCGAAGGTGCGCGTGATCAGCTCGGGCCGGCACTGCACCAGCACCTGCAGCGACACATCGGCGGGGACGTTGCCTTCCTCGATGCACCAGCGGGCAAAGTCGAAATCGGTCTGCGAGGCCGAGGGGAAGCCGATCTCGATCTCCTTGAAGCCCATGTCGAGCAGCAGGCCGAACATGCGCGCCTTGCGCTCATGGCCCATCGGATCGATCAGCGCCTGGTTGCCGTCGCGCAGGTCGACCGAGCACCAGATCGGCGCCTTGTCGATGACCTTCGAAGGCCAGGTCCGGTCGGTGAGGCCAACGGTCGGATAGGGTTGATATTTGCGGGCCGCGTCGGACATGCCGCGGGCTGGTCCCACATGCTCGCCGGCGACCGCGGCATCAGGGCGGATTTGTTCTCGTGCGTTCATCGTCTTGTTCTCCCGGCGGCCCTCGGATCCGTCTCGGACGGATGGCTGGCGAGTGGCGCCTCTACCAGATTTTCGTTCGCTTGATGTGACTGCCAATTTTGAGACTGGCTAAGGAGCATGCGCTTGCGCGGCGGTTCGACCGCCGGGCGCTCCTTCAGCGAACCCGGCGATCGCCGATAAGGCCGAGAAGAAGCAGGGTCGAGGCAAGCGCGCGCACGGTCTCGCCGGCAAAGCCGGTCTGACGGGAAGCGATGGTGGCGCGTGTGTTCATGCCGATTCTCATACAGGAGCGCCCCCGCAGAGGCAAGCGGGGGCTGAATCCGTTGAACATTATCCCAAATGCGGGTGCTCTTCCCCAGGCGCCGCAAATGCGCCAGACTTGAGCGCCGGCGGGCTGCGGTGCGTCGCCGCCATGAGGGGGTTGTCGATGCATTTCGTGTTCTTCTCGCCGCATTTTCCGAGCAACGGCGCCGATTTCTGCGACCGGCTGAAGAAGGCCGGCGCCACCGTGCTCGGCATTGGCGATGCGCCCTATGACGTGCTGGACGGCAGGCTGAAGGCAGCGCTTTCGGAATATTACCGCGTCGCAGACATGGAGGATTACGATCCGGTGTTCCGGGCGATGGGGCATTTCGTCCACAAATGGGGCCGCATCGACCGGTTTGAATCGCTCAACGAGCACTGGCTGGAGCTGGAAGCCAACATCCGCACCGACTTCAACATCTACGGCACCAAGCTCGATTTCGTGAAGAACCTGAAGCGCAAGAGCCGCATGCGCGCCTTCTTCCGCAAGAGCGGCGTCGAGATCATCGCGCAGCGCAAATGCTCCGACCGCGCCGGCGCCATGACCTTCATCCGCCGCGTCGGCTATCCCGTGGTGGTGAAGCCCGACAGCGGCTCGGGCGCCTCGAATACCTTCAAGATCTCCAACACAGGGGAGCTCGACCAGTTCTTCCGGGACAAGCCCGAGGACGTGACCTTCGTCATGGAGCAGTTCATCGAGGGGCTGGTGGTGACCTATGACGGGCTGGTCAACCGCGACGGCGAGGTGGTGCTGGCGGCCAGCCACCGCTACGACCAGAGCGTCATGGAGGTGGTCAACAAGGACCGCCATATGAGCTACACCTGCTTTCCCCATATCAGGCCAGCGGTCGAGCAGGCCGGCCGCAAGATCCTGAAGGCGTTCGACGTGCGCGAGCGCTTCTTCCACATCGAGCTGTTCGAGACCAGGGACGACCGGATCATCGCGCTGGA
This sequence comes from Mesorhizobium sp. B2-4-19, assembly GCF_006441315.1. Classification (NCBI taxonomy): domain Bacteria; kingdom Pseudomonadati; phylum Pseudomonadota; class Alphaproteobacteria; order Hyphomicrobiales; family Phyllobacteriaceae; genus Mesorhizobium; species Mesorhizobium sp. B2-4-19. The sequence continues at coordinate 26,077 of NZ_VFUV01000004.1, forward strand.
GGTCAACATGCGGCCGCCCGGCGCCTGGATGACCGACGCCATCAACTACACGTTCGACATCGACGTCTACGCGGCATGGGCCGACATGGTGGTCAAGGATGCCGCCGGCGGGCCCTATAAGGGCAAGTATTTCACCGCCTATGCCAGTCGCAAGCGGCACCTCCACTATTTGCACAGCCATGAGGACGTGCTAGCGGCGCACCGCGACAAGATCGTCCACCATCAGGCCATCGAAGAGGTTTTCAGCCGCGCCATGGGAAATTACGCCTATCAGATGCGCTCGAAGGATCAGGCGGAACTGCGCGAGGCGGTCGCCTATATCCACGCGGAAAAGGCCTGAGGCGATGGACATCTCCTATCACAAGCATTTCTCCGGCAAGCTCGGCCGCGACATGGAATACAAGCGCTACGGGCATGCCGGCCGGCCCGTGGTGGTGTTCCCGACCTCGCAGGGGCGGTTCTACCAGTTCGAGGATTCCGGTGGCGTCGGCGCGCTTGGCGAGTTCATCGACACCGGCCGTATCCAGCTGTTCACGGTCGACGGCATCGATTCGGAATCCTTCTTCGACAAGCATGCCGACGCCGCGCATCGCATCGGCCGCCACGAAGCCTATTTCCGCTATGTGCGCGAGGAGGCGCTGCCGGAAATCCTGTCCACCGCATCGGCCGCCAATGGCGGGCGCAAGCTGAAGCCCTTGTTTTCAGGCTGCTCGATGGGCGGCTACCATTCGTCGAACTTCGTCTTCCGCTTTCCGGAACTGGCCAGCGGCGTCATTTCGCTGTCGGGGGTCTATTCGGCCCGCGATTTCTTCGGCAAGGCGCTGGAGGGCGATATCTTCTACAACTCGCCGCTCGATTACCTGCCCGGCATCGTTGATCCGAAGCTTTTGGCCCGGCTGAAGGCGCTGCGGCTGATTTTCTGCTGCGGGCAGGGCGCCTGGGAAGAACGCATGCTGGTCGAGACGCGCCAGCTGGAACAGATCCTGCGCGACAAATCCATTCCCGCCTGGGTCGACTATTGGGGCGGCGACGTCAGCCATGACTGGCCGTGGTGGCACAGGCAACTGGCTTATTTCTTCGGCCGCTGGCTGGATGATGATCTGATGCACAGGCTGGACTAAGGTGCATTGATATTCAGCTGCGGATGGCTGACGTCTACCCTTCCTGGCATGCCTGTAGCGGGACGGCTTTGTGCTCCGCCGCCGATCCGCGGCGCAGGCCGAGGAAGACGACAAGGGCGGTGACGATGGTGATCGCCGCCAGCACGATCAGCAGCCTGTCGAACGCCGTCTCATAGGCCTGGACCAGGAAGGCGGCGTTGGCTGTCGGCAGATGCTGCGCCGTTTCACCGACATTGCCGGTGACCAGCAGCTGCGCGGCGATGGCCGCGTCCCTGGAAGACGCACCCTGAGCGGCGAGCTGTGCCGCGGTGAGGCCCGACAGGGTCGCCATGACGATCGCCACCGCCACGCCCTCGCAAGCAACACGCGTGGTGTTGAAGATGCCGACCGCCATGCCGGCGCGCTCCCTAGGCACGACGCTGACGGCAAGTCCATCCATCAGCCCCCAGGGCAAGGCGATGCCGATGCCGATCAGCGCCAGCGGCGCCGCCAGTGCGAGGGCGACCGTCGGCGTCAGGCTCAGCCAGACGAGGCCGGCGGCGGCGATGAGCAGGCCCGCGCCGCAGATCGTGGCCGGGGCGACCCAGCGCGCCAGCTGGCCGGCAAGCAAGGGCAGGATCAGCAGCGGCCCCGACAGGCAGATCATCAACTGCCCGGCCTGGATCTCGCCCATCCCCTCGATGCCGATGAAGCGGATCGGCAAGAGCACGAGCAGGACGACGAAGCCATAGGCGGGCGCCGCCGCCAGGAACTGGACGCCGACGAAGCGGGGAAAGCGAAACAGCGTGAGGTCGAGCATCGGCCTGCGCACGCGCCGCTCGACGATAACGAATGCGGCGAAGAACAGGGCGGCCGCCGCAATCAGGGCAATGACGATGGGGTCGGCCCAACCGCTCTGCGGCGCCTGCAGGACGCCATAGGTCAGCAAAACCAGGGCGATCGTGAAAGTGCCGGCTCCCGCCCAGTCGAGGCCGGTCGCATCCGGGTCGCGCGATTCCCGGATGGTGCGCAGGCCCAGCAGTGCCGAGGCGATCGCCAGCACTGCCACCAGAACAAAGATCGACCGCCAGCCGAATGCGGAGATGATCAGGCCGGAGGCGATCGGACCGAAGGCCAGCCCGATGCCGAAACTGGTGCCGAGGAAGGAGAAGGCGCGGAGCCGCAGCGGCCCTTCGAATTCCTGCGCAAGTGCGGAGGCGCCGCCGGCGAAGGCCAGGGCGCTGCCGATGCCTTGCGCTGCCCTGAAGATGTCGAACCAGACGATGCCGGGCGCCAGCATCGCGCCGAGCGACGCCAGGACATAGAGGCAGAGGCCAGCGAGGAAGATGCGCTTGCGGCCGTGGTTGTCGGCCAGCGCTCCAGCCGCCATCAGGCTGGCGCCGAAGGTCAGCATGAAGGCGTTCGTCACCCAGTTGAGCGCGATCGGGCTGCCGCCGAGATCGGCCGCGATGCGGGAGAGCGCGACGGCCGGGCCGGTGAAGGTCAAGGGCATGGTCATCGCGGCAAGGCATACCGACAAGAGCACGAGCCATCGCTCGGCCGGGCCGGTTGTGGTCTTCGAGGTCATGGATTTTCCTATCTGAAGCAGCATCCGCCGGCATGCGCGTGGGGCGCGCCGCCGGTCGCAACGACAAGATAGGTCGACGGCCTTTCCGGAAAAATGGTGTTATATCTCCTGATATACTGGACTGAAACGCTCGAATGGAAGACTATGATGGATCGTCTCAGCGGCCTCCTGGCCTTCGCCCGCACCGCCGAGTTCGGCAGTTTCATCGCCGCCGGCCGGGCGCTTGGCATCTCGGCCTCCGCCGTCGGCAAAAGCGTCGCAAGGCTCGAACAGGAACTCGGCGTGCGGCTCCTGCAGCGCAGCACGCGGCGCGTCGGCCTGACGGAAGAGGGCAGGCTGTTCAACGAGCGGGTGCGGCGCATTCTCGACGACATCGACGATGCCGAGGCGATGCTGTCGCGGACACGGGAGACGCCGCATGGGCGGCTGCGCGTCTCGACGCCGATCGTCACCTACCATCTGCTTTTGCCGGTGCTGTCGGAGTTCATGGCCCGCTATCCCGAGATCGAACTCGACATCGATTTCAACGACCGCATCGTCGACGTCATCGAGGAAGGCATCGACGTCGCGATCCGCAGCGGCGAACTGCCCGATTCACGATTGGTGTCGAGACCCGTCGCACCCTTTCGCATGCTTTTGTGCGCGGCGCCCGCCTATCTCGACCGCCACGGCACGCCCGGGGAGCCGGAGGATCTCGTCCGGCATTTCGGCATCAACTTCCGCTTTCTCAACAGCGGCAGGCTGTTGGAGTGGCCATTCATCACCGGAAGCGCCGAACCGCAGATACGCTCGAAGCTGACCTGCAACAACATGGAGGCTTTGAAGGGTGCCACGATCGCCGGGCTCGGCATCGCCTGCATGCCCGATTTCCTGGTCCGCGAGGCGCTGCTGGACGGAAGGCTGCGCACCGTGCTGGACGATCATATCGACGGTCGTGGTCAGTTCCGGATGCTGTGGCCCTCCAATCGCCATCTGTCGCCCAAGGTGCGCGTCTTCGTCGATTTCCTTCCCGAGCGGCTTGCGGCGGCGCGATAGGTGGCCGGCGGTGAAGAGTGGCCTGTCAGTCCCTGATGCTTCTGGCAACCAGCCGAGCGACGCTCGGGCCGACGAGCAGCACGATCAGGAAGCGCGCCGATTGCAGCGCCATGACGAAGGAGATGTCGACGTGCTGCGCCGCGGCGGCGATGATGGCCACGCTGTCCATGCCGCCGGGGCTGGTCGCCAGATAGGCGGTGAGCGGATCGATGCCCAGGAGATGGCTGATCAGGAAGGCGAGCCCGCCGCAAAAGGCGATCAGCGCCACGATCGAGGCGATGATCTGCGGCAGAGCACGTGTCGCATGGCGCAGGATCGGCCTGGTGAAGTTCAGCCCGATCGACCAGCCGACCATGGCGTAGCTGATTGCCAGCAGCCAGGGCGGCAGCTGCATCTCGACATCAAGGCCGAGATGGACGACGGCGCCGAAGATGAAGGTGCCGAGGAAGAAGGGCGAAGGCAGCCGGCACAGCTTTCCCGCCAAACCGCCGACCAGCGCGATGCCTGACGTGGCGGCGAGGGCTTGGACATCGATCGGCGGAAACCAGATGATCGGCGGGATTTCGATTCCCGATGTGTCGACCCACATTTTGGCGACGATTGCCGCCGTCATCGAAACGAAGATGACGCGCAGATACTGCATGAAGGCGACAAGGCGCTGGTCGGCGCCAAAAGCGCCGGCCATCAGCACCATGGCGGTAGCTGCACCCGGCGAGGAGCCCCAGACGGCGGTGGTGCCGGGCAGGATGCGCCAGCGGCTGATCAGCCAGCCAAGCAGGCTGGAGGCCGCGACTGTCGCAATCACGACGCCCAGGAACAGCGGCCACTCGGTATAAAAGACGGGAAAGATGTCGGCCGAGATCGACGCGGCGACGAGACAGCCGACAATGGCCTGGGCGGAGCCGAACAGCAGGCGCGGCACCCGCACCGTGGCGCCATTGGTGCCGGCGGTGATGGCTGCCAACATCGGCCCGATCAGCAACGCCGCCGGCAGGGCGGCGAGTTCGAGCGCGCCGGCAAAAAGGGCCGAGATGGTGAGCAGGACCATCCATTGCCAGGGCTTGCCCATCCGCGCCATGCGCTCGATGGCCGGCTGGTCGGGAGGCTGCGCCGAGGAATCCATGTTTCGGTCTTAGACGCGAAGCACGGCGATGCGAACCCCGCCGTGCTGAAAAAGCTGCCCGAAGGCTTCAGCCTTTCTTGCCGTCAGGCAACCCGAAGCCGCCGACGGGGTTGGTCTCCACCTGGAACTCGAAGCCGGCGATGAAGGGTCGCGCCTTGGCTATTGCCGCCTGGACTTCCGGAAGCTGCAGCGAGGCCTTGTGACTTGCCTGGTCGGTCCACACTTCGGTCACCCAGATCGCGTCGGCGTCGGCCGGGTCGGTGGCGACGATATAGCTCAGGCAGCCCGGCAGGGCGCCGGTGCTGGCGCGCAGCACGTCCATGACCGCGTCGCGCTGGCCGCGCGCCGCCCGCATCTTGCCGATCAGTCCGTACATTCAGCTGTCTCCCCTTCAAAATCTTCGACAAGAGTACGCGGACCGTCAGTATGCAGATAGCCGGTCACGGCATCAACTGGCCGCCATTCACCTCGATCACCTGGCCGGTGATGTAGCCGCTCAGCAGGTCCGACGAGAGGAACAGATAGGCGCCGACGCAGTCTTCCGCGGTGCCGGCGCGGCCCTGCGGAATGGTGGCGACCATGCCCTTGATCTGCTCCTCGGTCGAATAGCGCTCGTGGAAGGGTGTCAGGATCGTGCCGGGCGCCACGGCGTTGACGCGGATGCCGAAGCCGATCAGCTCCTTGGCCATGCCGCGCGTCACATTGGAAACGAAGGCCTTGGCCGAGCCGTAGAGGCCGGCGCCGCCTCCGGCACCATTGCGCGCGGCAATGGACGAGGTGTTGACGATGAAGCCGCCCTGCCTCTTCAGCCACGGTATCGCCCTGCGCGAAGCGGTCAGCACAGAACGCGCATTGAGGTCCATAACAGCATCGTAATGCGCTTCGGTCTGTTCGGCATAGGGCACGCGGCCGAGCATGCCGCCGGCATTGTTGACCAGCCCGTCGAGGCGGCCGAAATGCTGGGCGCTGTCCTCGACGACGCGTTCGACGTCGGCGGGGACGGAAAAATCGCCCTGGACAAGGAACACCTCGCCGCCGCTGTCGGCAATGGTCTTGGCGAGTTTCTCGGCGGCCTCGCGGCTCGAATTGTAATGCAGCGCCACCCTGGATTTCTGCGCGGCGTAGGCCAGCGCGAGTGCCGCGCCGATGCCGGTCGAGGCGCCGGTGACCAGCACCGCCTTGCCGGCGAGATCGGGAATGCTGAGCGTGTTGGTGGCTGGCACGGTTGTTCCTCCGGGATGTCTGCCGCCCTTCGTAGGCCTTTGGCACCCCGGTGTTCAAGCCTCAGGGGCGCAGATAGGCATAGCCCTGGCTTTGCAGTTCCGCGAGCTTGACGACGCCGCCCTTGTCGGCGGCATGAAAGCCGTCGAGCAGGTCGGCGAGCGAAATATCCATGCCCCGCATGGTGTTGCCGCAGGCTTGCGGCTCGAGGCCCTGCTGCACCAGGCCGGCGAAGCGGCCGGAGATAGCGGCCGATATGCCCTTCGACTTGAAGCTCGCCAGGGCCGGGCCATGCACGACCAGCACGATGTCGACATTGCCGCCGGTGCCCTCATAGTGGTTCTTGATGTTGCCGAGCACGAAGTTGACCTTGTCCATATCGCTCAGATGATAGGCGACCTTCAGCCGTGGCGTTTCCGTGGCCGCCGCCTGCGCGGCCCGCAGGCCGAGAAGCGTTGCGGTCCCGGCAAGAACCGCGCTGAACATGTCGCGTCGGCGCATGGCATCCTCCTCAGATCTTACCGCGATTTGCGTGGCTGCGGCCGCAATACTAGCATAAATTGACGCTGCGTCTGTCGATGCGAGGAGAGGTCACATGACGTTCAGGGCAGGGGAATGGAAGACAGTCGCGGGCGCCGGATTTGGGGTCGTGCTGCTTGGCTTGCTGACGGGCACGGCCGTCGCCGCCGACGCGCTCAAGCTCAGGGAGCTCAGCCCGAACGGGGCGGACGTTTGTTTCGGCCGGGCCTATGACGGGGCCCATCTCAAGGCGCATCCGAAGCAGAAGGTGGCACGGATCTTCTTCTACTATGGCCATGACCCGGTCAGCCAGCCGAACGAAGAGCCAGCGGCAAATGCCGACACGTCCTACAATGGCTTTCTCACCACGACGGTGCGTGGCGCCAAGGCGCCGCAATGGGCCGGCGGCTGGTGCAACCATGAATCCGAGGACGGCACATCAGGGCCGATCCGTTGCGGCATGGACTGCGACCGCACCATGGCCTCGCTGAAGGTCGATGACCAAGGCCGCCTGATTGTCACCGATGTCTCGGCCGACCTCTATCTCGATGCCGGATCGGAAGAGGAACTCGGCAAGGCCGAATATGACAGGCAGGCGCTGGGCTCGGAGGACGACAATTTCCACCTCGACCCGATGCCGGCCGCGACCTGCAAGGCCGAGTTCGCGCGCATCGACCCGATCGATCCGGCGCTCGGCCCGCCGCTGCGCGAGCGGCTGAAGCCTGACCAGGTCTTCTGCTACGGCCGCGACTATGACGCGGCGCATCTGGCTTCGCATCCCGAGCAACTGACGCAGTCGATCCGCGTTTTCCGCGGGCCGGTGGAACTGGCGTCCTTCGCTTCGGGCGGCGACATCGCCAACTGGCCTGACAGCGCCGACATCGCCGTCTCGGTCACGACGCGGCTGAAGTCCGGCAAGGTCACGCAGACCTATTCCTGCCAGGGCGAGGCCGATCAGTGGCGCTGCGCGGCAAGCTCGAAGATGAGCGATTTCTCCTGCGACATCGCGCAGAAGGAAATCTTCCTCAAGCGCGGCGCCAACGGCACGATGATGCTGGCCAACCCCAACAGCAGCCTGGCGATCGTCGATCTCTGCTCGAAGGCAGCGGACGGCAAGACGAAGTCGGACGACAAGGTCTATCGGCTGGAGCCAATGCCGCAATCGGCCTGCGCGCCTTGATCGTCACTGGAGAGGCGAATGGATAAGGCAAAGGTCTTTTGATGCGGGCGCTCGCAAGCAGTACGCATGCCGAAGAAATACCGTTTCGAAACTGGCGAGGTTGCAATCCGTCGCGAAGGCCGAGCGGTCGTTCTCGAACCGCTTGCACAGGATTGGGACTGGCTCGTCCGTCCGACTGGACCGCTTGACGATGATTTTGTCGAGGCGGTCTTAGAGGGCCGATAACGCCGAATTGTCGACGCAGAAGTTTTCGAGGTAGGCCTGTCGCTTCGTTATCCTCGAGTCTCCGCGACGGAGCTTCGTTCCTTCTCCGCCCGTGGATGACGAAGTCGAGACGCTTTGGCCAATTCCAAGGTCGTGACCGAGGATTGCCTCACGCAAACGGCACCGCCGTCGTGCCCTTCGGCAGCTTGGCCTCGTCGTCGGGCTCGACATGGATGGTGACGCGCACCGAGGGGATTTCGGCTTTCAGCGCGTCTTCGATCCGGTCGCAGATGACGTGGCTGGCGCCGACCGACATGTCGGCGTCGACGACCAGATGGAACTCGATGAAAGTGGCGCGGCCGGCGATGCGGGTTTTCAGGTCATGCACCTCCAGCGCGCCCTTGCAATTGGCCGAGATGACGTCGCGGATGCGCATGTTTTCCTGCGTGTCGACGGCACGGTCCATCAGGCCATTCATCGACGAGCCGATCACATGCCAGCCCTGCCACAGGATGTTGAGCGCGACGATGACGGCGAGCGCCGGATCGAGGATCTGCCAGCCGGTCAGGATTGCCCCGACCAGGCCGCCGAAGACGCCCACCGAGGTGACGACGTCGGTCATGATGTGATTGCCGTCGGCGACCAGCGCCGGCGACTTTTCGGCCCGGCCGGCGCGGATCAGCGTCCAGGCCCAGAAGGCGTTGATCAGCGTGGCGATACCGTTGACGGCAAGGCCGTTCCAGGGCCGTTCCAGGGGCGCCGGCGCTTGCCAGGAGCGCCAGACCTCGTTGAGGATCAAAAGCGCGGCGACGACGATCAGCACGCCTTCGAGCACCGCCGAGAAATATTCCGCCTTGTGATGGCCGAACGGGTGATCCTGGTCGGCCGGCTTGTAACTGACCTGGATCGCCCAGAAGGCGGCGGCCGAGGCAATGACGTTGACGATCGATTCCAGAGCGTCCGAATAAAGCGCGACCGAGCCGGTAATGTACCAGGCGGCCAGCTTCAGCGCGAGCACGACAAAGGCGACCACGATCGACCAGAAGGCAAGGTTGGCGACCTTGCGCTTCGCGGCCTCCCTGGCTGCGATCGCCATCGTGTTCTCGGCTTCGGCCATCGAGGTCAGGCTGCCTTTTCCTTCGCCTTGCGCGGCAAATGAGCGACGATGTTCTCGATGATGCGCATGCCGGCATTGTGGCCGAGCGTCATGATCGATTCCGGATGGAACTGCACGGCGGCAATCGGCTCCTTACGGTGCTCGAAGGCCATGATGATGCCGTCCTCCGTCTCTGCCGTGACAATGAAATCATCGGGCAGGCGCACCGGATCGGCGAAGATGGAGTGGTAGCGGCCGACGGTGACTTCCTTGGGCAGGCCGGAGAAGATGATGCCGGGCTTGGAGACGCGGATGCGCGAGGGCTTGCCGTGCATGGGAATGTGCAGCTGGCGCAGTTCCCCGCCATAGGCTTCGGCCAGCGCCTGCAGGCCCAGGCAGACGCCGAAGATCGGCAGGTCGCGGGCGCGCGCTCGTCTGATAGTCGCGGCGCAATCGAAATCCTTCGGCGTGCCCGGTCCGGGCGAAAGCACGACGAGGTCCGGCTTCAGCCGCTCGAAGACTTCTTCCGGCACCGGCGTGCGCACGGTCGAGACATTGGCGCCGGTCTGGCGGAAGTAGTTGGCCAGCGTGTGGACGAAAGAGTCCTCGTGGTCGACGAGCAGGATGTTGACGCCGTCGCCGACGCGCGCGGTGGTGCGCTCGGTGCTGGCGGAATTGCCCATCTTGGCGTCGCGGATGGCGGAGAGCATGGCGGATGCCTTCAGTTCGGTTTCGGCTTCTTCTTCCTCGGGAATGCTGTCGAAGAGCAATGTCGCGCCGGCGCGCACCTCGGCGATGCCGTCCTTGATGCGGATGGTGCGCAAGGTGAGGCCGGTGTTCATGTCGCCGTTGAAATTGACCATGCCGATCGCCCCGCCATACCAGGCGCGCGGGCTCTTCTCGTTCTGCTCGATGAAGCGCATGGCCCACAGTTTCGGCGCGCCGGTGACGGTGACCGCCCAGGCATGCGACAGGAAGGCGTCGAAGGCGTCCATGCCTTCGCGCAGGCGGCCCTCTATGTGGTCGACGGTGTGGATCAGGCGCGAATACATCTCGATCTGGCGGCGGCCGATGACGCGCACCGAACCCGGCTCGCAGACCCGCGACTTGTCGTTGCGGTCGACGTCCGAGCACATTGTGAGCTCGGACTCGTCCTTCTTCGAATTGAGCAGTTTCAGGATCTGCTCGCTATCCGAGATCGCATCGTCGCCGCGCTTGATGGTGCCGGAGATCGGGCAGGTTTCGACGCGGCGGCCGTTGACGCGCACGAACATTTCGGGCGAGGCGCCGATCAGATATTCGTTTTCGCCCAGATTGATGAAGAAGGAATAGGGCGAGGGGTTGATCGATTTCAGCTTGCGCGAAATCTCGGAGGGCTGGGTCTCGCAGCGCTCGTAGAACATCTGGCCGGGCACGACCTCGAACAGGTCGCCGCGCTTGAACGAGTCCATGGCGCGCCGCACAAGGTTGGCATATTCGCCCGGCTCATGGTCGCCGCGCGGCGGGATGCGGTCGGCGGTTTTGAACGGCTCGGCGATTGCGTCGCGCGGCAGGCCTTCGGTCGAAAATCCCTCGCCTGAATAGTCGTAGCGATCGGTCCAGGCCTTGGCCGAATAGTGGTCGACGACCAGGATCTCATCGGGCAGGAACAGCACCAGGTCGCGCTGGCTCGGCTTGCGCTCGAGCTTGTAGTCGACCGGGTCGAACTGGAAGGCGAGGTCGTAACCGAAGGCGCCATAGAGGCCGAGATTGGCGTCTTCGTCGGTCTTGAACAAAGCGGTGATGGCGCGCAACACGGTAAAGACCGAAGGCACGCGGCTGCGCTCCTCCTCGGTGAAGACGCGGCCGGGTTTGGCGACGTCGAGGCGGATCAGCGTCTTCGTCGTCTCTGCGATGGTGATGTCGGCAAGGCCGCCCAGCGTCTTGCAGATGACCGGCAACAGCGCCTCGCCACGGTGGTTCAGCGCTTCGATGCGCATGGCGCGGCCGCGCGCGGAGATGACCAAAGGCGGATCGATGATGGCGGTGTCCCATCGCGTGTAGCGGCCGGGATATTCGTAGTTGGAGGAAAACACCGCGCCCCGGCGCGAATTCAAGCCATCGACATAGGCGTCGATCGCCCCCGCATAGGGCCGGTCGTGGCGCTCACGCGCAATGGTGATGCCACCCGCGGTCACGAAACTTTCAGCGCCGTTTTCCAGAACCTTCATCGTCATTGCCGTCTCCATCAGCTTTGTTGGGGCAACGGACCCGGGACTGGCTTTTAAAAAACAAATGGCCGCCCGGACTTTCCGTTGCGGCCACCCTCTCTTTTCACGCACGCGCGTTCGAACAGGCCGCCGTCAGCAGGCCCACCACCAAATGGTCTTGGTCGAACGCATGTTCATGGCGAAATCCATAGCGGTGAAAAACCCGATGCGCAACAGGTTTGAAAGGTCCGTCCGGTGGCCGCCGCTTCCCGGGCTCATGGCACATCGCCAGGGCCGGCGGTCCCGGCTAGGCTGGACTTCCAACGATACCAAGACGGGAAACACCCATGACCGACCAGGCCCAGCGCGCGCGGACGTTTCATTCCCTTCACGTCAAGGGCAACCCGATCGTTCTCTACAATGCCTGGGATCCGGGCTCGGCCAAGATCGTCGAGAAAGCAGGAGCCAAGGCCATCGCCACCGGAAGCTGGCCGGTTGCGGCCGCCTTCGGCTATGCCGATGGCGAGAAGATCCCGCTGGAACTGGCGCTCGACAACATCAGGCGCATCGTGCAGGCGGTCGATCTGCCGGTGACCATGGATCTCGAAGGCGGCTACGGCGTCGAACCGGAAGTCGTCGCCCGGACCGTGACACGCGCCTTGCAGGCCGGCGCTGTCGGCTTCAATTTCGAGGACCAGGTCGTCGGCGGCACCGGCCTGCACGACATCGCCGTCCAGGTGAAGCGGGTCGAAGCGGCCGCGGCCGCCGTCAAGGCCTCGGGTATCCCGGCCTTCCTCAATGCCCGTACCGATATCTTCCTCAAGGCCAAGCCCGATGCGCATGACAAGACGCTGCTCGACCTGGCGATCGAGCGGGCGCATGCCTATGAAAAGGCCGGAGCGAGCGGTTTCTTTGCGCCGGGCCTTGGCGACGAGGGTCTCATCAAGGCGCTGTGCAAGGCATCAGTGCTGCCGGTCAACATCATCGCATTGGCGCATGTGCCGCCGCGCCAGCGGCTGGCCGAACTCGGCGTCGCCCGCGTCAGCCATGGTCCGGTGCCATACCGGCAAATGGCGGAATGGCTGGAAGCCAAGGCGCGGCTGGCGATCTCGGGCTAGGTCAGTCCTCCAGCGTACCCGACCTGGCATCGGCGCTCTTCCTGTCGCCGACCAGCTTCAGCAGATCCTCGCCGGCGCGGATGATGCGACGCGAGCGACGCGTCAGGATGATGCCGTCCTGCGGCGCGAACACTTCCGCGCGGCCATCGGTTTCGCCCGGCGCGTGGACGATGGTGGCGAGACGATCGCCCCTGATGACGCGGTCGCCGGGCTTCACGTCATAGAGCACAGCGCCGGCCCGTGGCGCCGGCATCATGTCGATATTTTCCAATGGCGCGACGACGCCCTTGAATGGGCCGGGCGCGGGCAGCGCGCTGTCGACGATCACACTGCGCGCCACCAGCAGCCGGTAGAGCCCTTGGGCGTCGGCTTGGGCCAGGGCGCCATCGACGTCGAGGATGCCGCGATATTCGACCGTGGCAGCGACGCGCCGGTCGAACTGCGCCACCTCGGCGGGAACGTTCTGGTAGGGCATGATCGAGGCGCCCTCGAAGGTGCCGTCAGTGTCCTCGCTCCACAGTACCACCGCATCGACGCCCATGGCGGCGGCGCAATCGGCCATGGCCGGCCACAGGCTGGTGTGGATGTAGAGATAGGCAAGGCCCTCGTCGTCGCAGTGCAGGTCGAGCACGATGTCGTGGCCGAGCGACAGCTGCACCAGGCGGGACTTCAGCCGCTGGTCGGCGCCGCCAAAGCTGGTGTCGGGCAAGAGCTTGGCGTCGGGCGCGGCAAGCAGCGGAAAGGCGCGGTTGAAATTGGTGCGGGTGCCCAGGTGAAAGCGGCCCTGATGCTCGCCGAAATGATATTGCGCGCGGCCGATCGGGTTGGCCCAGGGCACGATGGTGATGTCGCCCTTGATGCGGCCTTCGGCAGCGGCCTTGTTCAGCGCCGGCATCAGCGCGTCGATGGCGACGACGCCCGGCAGTTCGCCGGCATGGAGGGCGGCCTGCAGATAGGCCGAGGGCGCGGTCTTGTCGCTACCTGCGAAGCGGAACACCGGGAATTCGTAGGAAACGCCCTCGCTGTCGCCGGCGATGCGTTCGATCGATTTCTGCATGACTTCCTCCATTGGAGCGAGAAGACATGCCCATTTGAGATATCGCTGTCGATTGGTCCAGTCGGCCGCGCTATGGGCGCAAGATTTCCGTCCTCTTGGTGAATGGACGTCTATTCGGCTGCAGCCTGGAGCGGGACAGGCGCGCGCCTGTCCAGCGCCTGCGACAGCACCGCGACGGTTACCGCCAGCAAGGCAAGCACCGCGCCGACCAGCGGCAGGTGGGCGTAGGAGACACCCGCCGAAAGCGCCACGCCGCCAATCCAGGCGCCGCTGGCATTGCCGACATTGAAGGCGCCCTGGTTCAGCGTGGCGGCAAGGTTCGGTCCTTCGGAAGCGGCCTCGACGACGCGGATCTGCAGCGGCGGCACGACGACGAAGATGAGCAGTCCCCAAAGGAAGACGATGCCGATGGCGACGCTGGCAATCGCGCCGAACTGTGTGAAACCGACGAACAGCACCGCCATCAACAGCAGCGTGCCGATGACGGTCGGCATCAGCTTCCAGTCCGCCAGCCGCCCACCAATGATGTTGCCGATCGTCATGCCGACGCCGAACAGCAGGAGCACCCAGGTGACCGCAGAGGTCGACAGGCCGGACACGTCGGTGAGGTAGGGTTTTATGTAGGTGAAAACGGCAAACAGGCTGGCCGAGGCCAGAGAGGCGATCAGCATCGCCAGCCAGACCTGCAGCCTGCCCAGCACCCGCAACTCGCCGCGCAGGCCGCCGCCGCTCGGCTCCGTGACATCCGACGGCACCAGCCAGGCGATGGCAGCGACCGAGATCAGGCCGATGCCGACCACGGCGATGAATGTGGAGCGCCAGCCGAAAGCTTCGCCAAGCGCCGTGCCGGCGGGAACGCCCAGAATGTTGGAAAGCGTCAGGCCGGCAAACATCAGCGCCATGGCGCTGGCGCGTTTGTTGCGCGGCACCAGGCTTGCGGCAACGACCGAGCCGATGCCGAAGAAAGCGCCGTGGCCAAAAGCGGTGAAGACACGCGCCGCCATCAGCGTCCAATAGTCAGGCGCGATGGCGCAGAACAGATTGCCGACGACGAACGACGCCGCCAGCCCCACCAGCACCGGCTTGCGCGGCAGGTGCGCGGTGGCCATGGCGACGATCGGCGCGCCGAAGACGACGCCGAGCGCATAGCCTGTGACCAGCAGGCCGGCCGAAGGGATCGACACGCGAAGGTCGGCGGCGACCTCCGGCAGCAGGCCCATGATGACGAATTCGGTGGTGCCGATGCAGAAGGACGCAATGGCAAGCGCAAGGATCGGCAGAGGCATGGGGTGTCCAGACTGAATCGGTTCAATTCTCAGACTGCGCGAGCATCCCTACCGGGCGCAATGTCTATCGCTGCAATGCAGCAATGCAGAAAGCGAGGGGCAGATCGGCAAACGGGGCGCCGAGGCGTCCCGTTTGTCGATCATCCGCGGAGGAACGTCCGGATCATGGCGCCTTCGGCAAGGCATAGGCGATGATATAGTCGCCACGGTCGGGCGATTGGCGCGCCCCGCCCGCTGAGACGATGACGAACTGGCGGCCGCTTTCGGGCGAGGCGTAGGTCATCGGCGTTGCCTGCGCGCCGACCGGCAGGCGGCCTTTCCAAAGCTCCTCGCCGGTGGCGACGTCGATGGCGCGCAGATAATAGTCCTGCGTGCCGGCATAGAAGACAAGGCCGCCCGCCGTGGTCACCGGGCCGCCGAGCGACGGCATGCCGATCGGGATTTGCAGGCCGGTCTTCGTGCCGAGCGGGCCGGTGTCCTGCAGCGTGCCGGCCGGTATCTGCCAGACGAGTTTTCGCGTATTCAGGTCGATGGCGCTGATCGTGCCGTAGGGCGGCTGGTGGCAAGGCACGCCGAGCGGCGACATGAAACCGTTCTTCAGCGCGCCATAGGGCGTGCCTAGCTGCGTGCCCAGACCATCATGCGCGGCCGAGGGACCGTAATTGTCAGCCACGGCGCGCGGCAGCAATTCGACGAATTGCGGCATGCGGATATCGTTGACGATCAGAATGCCATTGGCCTCGTCGATCGACGCGCCGCCCCAGTTCATGCCGCCATAATAGCCGGGAAACTGCAGCGAGCGCGTCAGGCCCGGCGGCGTGAACTCGCCCTCGTAGCGCAGCCTCTTGAAACCGATGCGGCAGTAGAGCTGGTCGAACGGCGTGGCGCCCCACATGCTGGCCTCGGTGAATGGCTGATCGCCGATCGAAGGCATGCCGACCGAATAGGGCTGGGTCGGCGAAAGGAAGTCCTCCTTGGCGCCGCCATGCTGCGGCACCGGCTTTTCCTGGACCTCGGCGATCGGCTTGCCGTCGCGGCGGTCGAGCATGAAGATCTGGCCGCGCTTGGTCACCTGGATCAGCGCCGGCACCTTGCCGCCCTTGCCGTCGGGCACGTCATAGAGCGCCGGCTGCGAGGGAAGGTCGTAGTCCCACAGATCGTGATGCACGGTCTGGAATTTCCAGCGTTCGCGGCCGGTGGCGATGTCGAGCGCGACGACCGAAGCGGTGTAGTCCTCCGCCGCCTTGCTGCGTTCGGCGCCGAAAAAGTCGGGCGTGGCGTTGCCGGTCGGCAAATAGACGAGGCCAAGCGCATCGTCATAGCTCGGCGTCGACCAGACATTGGGCGTGCCGCGCGTGTAGCTCTGGCCTTCCGGCGGCAGTTTGGTGATGGCGGGGTTGCCGAGGTCCCAGGCCCAGACCAACTCGCCTGTCCTGGCGTTGAAGGCACGGATGGCGCCGGATGGCTCACCGGTCTCGACATTGTCCCAGACCCAGCCGCCGACCATGATCAGGTCGCGCATGACGGTCGGAGCCGAGGTCTGGAAATAGAAACCGGCCTTGACCTCGCCCATGCCTTGCTTGAGGTCGACGGTGCCGCCCTGGCCGAAATCCGCGCAGGGCTGGCCGGTCCTGGCATCGATCTCGATCAGCCGCGCGTCGATGGTGGTCATGACAATGCGCCCGGCACAGGCGGCTGGGGAGCCGCTGGCGGCCGCATCAGCCGCGGGCTGGTAGTAGCTCACGCCGCGGCAGCGCTGCCACAGCGGCGCCGAGGCCTTCGGGTCAAATTTCCAGCGCGGCTCGCCGGTCTCGGCGTTGAGTGCATTGACGATATTTGTCGAAGAGCAGGTGTAGACGGTGTCGCCGATTTGCAGCGGCGTGTTCTGGTCCTCGGCGCCCTTGGCCGGGACATCGCCGGTGCGGAAGGTCCAGGCGACCTTGAGGTCTTTCACATTGTTCTTGTTGATCTGGCCGATCGGCGCGTAGCGGGTGCCGGCGGCCGTGCGGCCGTAATGACGCCAGTCGGTGCTGGAGGCGGTCGCGACGGCAGGCGCCGGCGCTTGACTGGCGGCGACCGTGTCGCGGATGACGCCATGCGGCTGGAAGGCATAGGCGGCGGTGGCGACCAGGCCGAACATGAGGATGCCGGCAAGGGTGAAGGGACCACGCTTGCCACCGCTGGACGACGGGAACAGCGGCGCCAGGAGGAGAGCGATCACCGCAAGCACCGCCGGCGCGACCAGTCGCGGCACCAGCGGCCAGAAGTTCAATCCGGCCTCCCACAACGCCCAGGCAATGGTGGCGAGGAAAATGAGGATGTAGAGCCAGAAGCCGGCGCGGCGGCGCAAGGCAAAGAGGAACCCTGAGATGATGATGCCGGCACCGGCCAGCGCGTAATACCAGGAGCCGCCAAGGCCGATGAGCTGGACGCCGCCATAGAGCAGCGGCAGGCCGATGATCATCAGCACCAGGCCGAAAAGGACAAGCAGCCAGATGCCGCCGGAGCTGTTGGAATCTTGGTTTGACATGTCGGTCCTCACGCTTTTCCGGTCGCGATGCCTCGCGGTCGCGGCGGCCGAAAAGGGCCGTCAGGGCGACCTTTGGAGCTCGGTCGTCGGCTTCCGGTTTTTGGCGACGGGGGCTTCGCCAGGGAAAAGAATTTTATCGCAACCTAATAGATAGCATGTTATCTTTTT
The DNA here is from genome assembly GCF_006441315.1 of Mesorhizobium sp. B2-4-19. Taxonomy (NCBI): domain Bacteria; kingdom Pseudomonadati; phylum Pseudomonadota; class Alphaproteobacteria; order Hyphomicrobiales; family Phyllobacteriaceae; genus Mesorhizobium; species Mesorhizobium sp. B2-4-19. The sequence continues at coordinate 43,491 of NZ_VFUV01000004.1, forward strand.
CACCATGCCCAAGCAAGACCTGGATCGAGCCAGATTTGGCCAACTCGTTATATCAGTCGCCAGGCTGTGGCGGCGCGCGGCCGACAAGGCGCTCGACGATTGCGGCCTGTCGCATGCCACCGCCATGCCATTGGTGATGCTGTCGCGGCTGGGCGACAATCAGCGCCAGGGCGTGCTCGCCGATCATCTCGGCTTCGAGGGGCCGTCGCTGGTGCGCATCGTCGATCTGCTGGTCGAAGAGGGGCTGGTGACGCGCACCGAGGATGCGGCCGACCGACGCGCCAAGATCCTGTCGCTCACCGATGCAGGGCGCAGCCGCGTGACCGAGATCGAGCGGCTGCTGGCAGTGCTGCGCGCCGACCTGCTCAGCGATGTCGGCGACGCTGAACTGAGCGGCGCCATGCTTCTGCTCGGCCGGCTGGAGGCGAAGCTGAGCGGGCCGGAGGTCGTCGAATAGATCTCAGACCAGCGGCTTCAGCTCCTGGGCAATCGTGGGAAGCAGTTCCGAGACAGTGGGGTGGATGTGCGTCGCGCGCGCCAGCGTGTCGACCGGCGCCTTGGCATACATTAGGTCGAGGACGCAATGCACTGCCTCGTCGCCGCCGGGACCGAGCACGCAACAGCCGAGGATCTGCCGCGTGTCGGCATCGACGAGGATCTTCATGAAGCCTTGCGTCTCGCCTTTTTCAACGGCGCGGCCGACGCGGGTCATCGGCCGCTGGCCGACCAGCGCGCGGCGTCCGGATTTCTTCACCGCCGCCTCGGTCATGCCGCAGCGGCCGAGCGGCGGGTCGATGTAAAGCGCATAGGCCTCGATGCGGTCGCTGACTTTGCGCGGGTCGTTGTCGAGCAGATTGGCGGCGACGATTTCGTAGTCATTGTAGGAAGTGTGGGTGAAAGCGCCCTTGCCGTTGCAGTCGCCCATCGCCCAGATGCCTGGGACGCTGGTGCGCAACTGGTCGTCCACGATAACGACTCCACGCTTGTCGACGGCGACCCCGGCTCGGTCGAGGCCGAGATCGTCGGTGTTGAGCGATCGGCCAAGCGCCAGCAGCACATGCGAACCGACGGCCGGCGGCTTGCCGGTCGAGAAGGTCACGGCGATATCGTCGCCCTGTTTGGCGAAGCCGATGTCGTCGGCGCCGACATGGACCGTGATGCCTTCGTTTTCGAGGATGGACAGGATGGTGGCCGAAACGTCCTCGTCCTCGCGGCCGGTCAGGCGCGCGCTCTTCTCGATGACGGTGACGTCGCTGCCGAAACGGCGGAACATCTGCGCGAATTCGAGCGAGACGTAGCTGCCGCCGACGACGATCAGATGGCGCGGCAGGACATCGAGATCCATCATCGAGGAATTGGTCAGATAGTCGATGTCGTGGATGCCGGGCAAATCAGGCACGGAAGCGCGCCCGCCGGTGTTGAGGAAGATCTTTCCGGCGGTCAGAAGGTCGTCGCCGACGCGCACCCTATTGGCGGATTCGAAGCGCGCATGGCCGCGATAGAGCGTGCATTTGTCCATGCCGGCGATCCACGTTTCCAGCCCGGTGCGGGAGGCGCCCGAAACCTTGTCCTTGCGCGCCTTGATCTTGGCATAGTCGACGCCGACAGGGCCACTGAGCGTCACGCCGTAGTCGGCGGCGCGCCGCGCCAGATGCGCGGCGTAGGCGCTCGCCACCATCGTCTTGGTCGGGATGCAACCGGTGTTGACGCAGGTGCCGCCGACCAGCTTGCGCTCGATCAGCGCCACGCTCATGCCGGCTGCGTTCAGCCTGCCGGCGAGCGGTGTGCCGGCCTGGCCGGCGCCGATGATGATGGCGTCGAAAGTTCTTGCCGTCATGCCACCGCCGCCACGATCAGCAGGCCGCCGATGATCGCCACCGCGTCCTCGATGAAGGCGGCGGGCTGATCCTTGCCGAAGGCGGCTGCCAGTCGGCCGCGCGCTTCGGCGCCGCCCAGCGTGCCGATGACCGCGCCGATGGCGCCGGCGATCAGGCCGCCTATGGTGGCGCCGCCTGTCGCGCCGATCACCGCGCCGGTGAAGGCGCCCATGATGATGCGGGCGCCGAACTGTTGCGGCACTTTACGGCTTGGCGTCGACGGCAACTGGTCGGTGACCAGCTCGACGATTGCGAGGATGGTGAAGATGCCGACAGCGGCCCAATGGCTCATGAAGCTTGCCCAGGTGCCGGCAATCGGCAGCCAGCCGAGATAGGCGCCCCAGGCGACCGCGGCGGGCGCGGTCATGGCGCGCAGGCCGGCGATGACGCCGATCAGAAGTGCAAGAAGATAGAGCATGTTGATCCCCTCGATCACCAGGCCAGGGCGGCCTCGAGACGGCAGGCTACCATAGGTCGGATATTTGGCCAGTACTTGGATTGGCGCTTTTCTGCTGGCCGCGACTGTGCTTTGGAAGGACGTCAATCGGGGACCCGCCATGGCTGGAAGCGAGCGCACGAAGATGGCGGCCGGCGAATGGTACACTTGCCTCGATGACGAACTGGAGGCGCTGCGTGCCCTCGCGCGCGACGCGGTGTTCGAGCACAATTGCCTGCCGCCAAGGCAGCGCGGCAATCTCGGGCCGGGCCTGAAGGCATTGCTCGGCGGCGTGGGCGAGGGCGCCCGCATCGAGGCGCCGTTCCACTGCGCCTATGGCTTCAACATCGTTCTCGGCGATGGCGTCTTCCTCAACGCCGGCTGCACCATTCTCGACACGGCAGCCGTGCGCATCGGCAAGGGAACGCTGCTCGGGCCCAATGTGCAGATTTATTGCGCCGAGCACCACAAGGAAGGTGTTGGGCGACAGGCGGGGCTGGAGATCGCCAGGCCGGTCGAGATCGGCGCCCATGCCTGGATCGGCGGCGGCGCGGTCATCCTTGGCGGTGTCAGCATCGGCGAGGGCGCCATCGTCGGCGCCGGCGCGGTGGTGACGCGCGGCGTTCCCGCCAACACCATCGTGGTCGGCAATCCGGCGCGGGCCCCCGGATAGGTCACGCTGGGTTTCTCGTAGTCTTTATTTTCTGTGCACTCTACGGGAAAATAATGGCTTGGAATGCCAAGCTGCGATCTGTAGAAGTAAGATATTGAATTGATGAAGTTATAGGATTGAAAAGTCGATAAATAATATTACAGTGAGCGCGCTCGAAAGCAACTAGCATCAGGGGGAAGCTCGTTGAATTCGTTACCCTTAAACGAACACTCCGGCGAGGAAGAGATCGATCGAGCAGAAACTCTTAGGAGGCAAGCTAATGACATAGGCGCAGCACGCAGCGCCTTGGATAGTGCGGCCAGCATGGCGCGCGGGCTGTGGATCAGCTTCATTTCGCTCAGTGCTTATCTGGCGATCGCTATCGGTTCGGTTACCCATCGGATGCTTTTTCTTGAAGAGCCGTTGCAACTGCCGATCATCAACATCAAGCTCCCGCTGGTTGCTTTTTTCTGGATAGCTCCGATCCTCTTTCTTGTTTTACATGCCTATTTGTTGCTGCATCTGAAATTCGCTGGTGACAACATACGCGAGTGGGAAAGATTGACGAAGCTTGGGCTGCGAGGGCTTCCCGACGTCGACGAAGGACAAGCGATCGAAGACAGCCTACGGATGCAGTTGCCCAATTTTCTCTTGGTGCAGATGCTTGTTCCACCCAAAGCAAATCGTGCCGGCATCATATATTTGGCACTGACTGCAACCGTTTTGATCACAGTCATTGTCGGCCCGGTCCTGCTGCTTTCGCTGATTCAGCTGCAGTTCCTCCCCTATCACAATTGGGCGGTAACATGGGTCCATCGGCTGTTGATCGTCGCTGATCTCGGTTTGATCGGATTATTGTGGCCACTTGTGCTTGGCCGTCCGATCAGGTCTTGGCGCACCCCATTCCAATTGGCGACATACGTTTGCGCCATCGCGATGCTCTGGATTTCTATCATCATCGCAACCTTCCCCGGTGAACGCATGTATCAGTCGAGCGGTCTCGGCATCCAAATGCTCAGGAGCTATCTGTTTGAGGGAAGCACCAACGAAGTAGATGGACGATCCAACAGCTGGTTTTCTAACCGGCTTGTATTGACTGGTCAGCATTTTGTGGACCTCGGCGACGATGCGCTGAAGAACACCGAGACAACACAGTCGTTTCGTGGTCGGCATCTGGAACAAGCCGTGCTCATTCGCGCGGATCTGCGCAAGGCCGATTTTACGGACGCATTCATGGATGAAGCAATCCTCGACCGAGCAAAACTTGGAGGTGCCAGGTTTGGGTGCGGCCGGACCGGAAAAAGCGACGATCAGGACATCTCAGATTGCACCAAATTACGAGGTGCTTCATTTGAACTGGCCGAGCTTCAGGGGGTGATTTTCCAACGCGCGCGGTTACAGGGCGCTAAATTTCAATCTGCCGATCTTCAGGGGGCATCACTGAGTGGCGCAGCGCTCCAGGGAGCATCGCTTGAAGGCGCCAACCTTCGGGGAGCATTGCTCGACCACGCTTGGCTCCAAGGGGCGTCACTGTATGAGTCCAAGCTTGAAGGGGCGATTTTAGGCATGGCGCACCTTGAAGCTGCCAATCTTGATTGGGCTCAGCTTAGAGGTGCGATGCTCTTCGGTGCTGAACTTCAAGGGGCATCATTTCTGCATACCGATTTTACTGGGGCGAAACTAGATAATGCATTGGTCTGGCGGATAAGAGCCCCTATGCCAGAGAACTTCGAGTTCGTTACCAGTTCTCAGATTTCATGGCAGACAAAATTTAGATTACCAAACGGAGAGATAGCAAAGTCTGACTCCGAAGCATATGCTCGGGTGGTGGCGCAAGCGATGGACAGTGTCACAATCGAAGAAACCCGGGGAGCAATCGTAGCTAGTCTCGCGGTGCTCGATCCCGATCAACCTGATCCGAAAGATTCGCTGGGCAAAGATGCCAAAAGGTTCTGGGATAATTTTCAAGCCGCTCATAACCCCCCAAATGATGCCAGCTATCTCACAAATCGTGCCAACTATCTTGCAGACCTCGCCTGCCAAAACGACGCACCCTTAACAAGAGGCTTGCTTCGGGATCACTTTGAACCTTCCTCTAAGGGTTCGATTACGAGTATGTACAGTCAGCGCCATGGCATTGCTGTCCACATCCTCGATGGACTTGAGATGGGAACATGCCCTGGCGCCATAGGTGTCGGCGACGACGCCCTAGCGCGATTGCACGATTGGGCACCGGACTGGAAGCCAAACGGCGACGGCTCTGCTTCCTTTCGGCGGTTGGCGGCTTCCTTTAGAGCGGTTCTCGATCCTGCTCTGTTCGTGGCGGAAGAAATTTTCCAGTAAGCTTCTATCATTGGCATCGCCGCGACCAAGTCAGTATGAAGCCTCTCAGTTTGGAAGATTGATCCCCTCAACCAACGCGTTCACGTAATGCTCGTCCCGCCTGGAGAATTCGCGCCGATACTGCGCCGGTGATGTCCTCAGCCTTGCGGCGAAATGCTGGCGCAGCGAGGTGGCGCTGCCGAAGCCGGCCTCGAAGGCCACGATGTCCATCGATTTTTCCGTCGCTTCCAGCAGGCGCTGCGCCAGTTCGATGCGCTGGCTGGTCAGCCAGTCGCCAAAACTGGTGCCGATCGATTTCTGGAAGCGGCGGGTGAAGGTACGCCGCGTCAAGCCAGCGGCCTCGGCGACGCTGTCGAGGCTATGTGTCTCGCCGAGTGTCGCGCGCACCGCGTCAAGCGCCTGGGCGAAGCGATCGGCCTTCGCGCTCTTTGCCACGGGGCGTTCGATGAACTGCGCCTGCCCGCCCTGCCTGTGCGGTGAGAGCACGACGTGCCGGGCGAGCCGCAGTGCCGCTTCCGCGCCATAGCGGGCGCGCACGATATGCAGACAGCAATCCAGCCCGGCAGCGACACCGGCGGAGGTGACGATGTCGCCATCATCGACATAGAGCACGTCGGCATCGACCGAGATGTCGGGGTGCAGGGCGCGCAGTTGGTCTGTATAGGCCCAGTGCGTGGTCGCCTTCCGGCCTGAAAGCAGGCCGGCGGCGGCAATGGCAAAGGTGCCGAGGCACAGGCCGACGATCAGCGCGCCGCGCCGGTGCGCGCGATCGAGCGCTTCGTTAAGCGGACTGGCCAACGGGGCTTCGAGATCCTTCCAGCTCGGGATGATGATGATGTCGGCATCGTCGAGCGCGGACAGACCGTGCGGGACAAGGATGCTCAGCCCGGCATCGGTCCGGATCATGCCTTGCTCGACCCCGCAGACACGGAAGTCGAAGCGCGGCAGGCCGAGCCTCGTGCGGTCGGCGCCGAACACCAGGCAAGGCACCGAAAGGTGGAACGGGCTGATGCCGTCGAAGGCGAGGGCGGCAATGATCGGGGCGGTCATGGGCGTTTCCGGTTCGGAGGTTGGATTTGTCCCAATTCTTTCGAATGATGTCAATCGGGCCACTTTCGATCGCTCCTGAAGCCGCCTATTTTCGGCCCATCGCATTCAAGCGGGAAGGAAAACACCATGTCTGCCCCAGCCAACACAACGCCGCGCCGCGCGCTCATCGTCGTCGACGTCCAGAACGACTATGATGGCGGCAATCTGGCCATCCAGCATCCGCCATTCCGCGACAGCGTCGTCAATGTGGCACGTGCCATGGATGCGGCTGCCGCCGCCGGCATCAAGGTCGTGGTCGTCAAGCAGATGGCGGCGGAGAGCTCGCCGATCTTCGCCAAGGGTAGCCATGGCGGCGAACTGCATCCCGAAATCGCAAGGCGCGGCCGCGACCATTATGTCGAGAAGATGCTGCCCTCGGCCTTCACCGGCACCGACCTCGAGGCGTGGCTGCGCGCCAATGCCATCGATACGCTCACGGTGGTCGGCTACATGACGCATAATTGCGACCTGTCGACCATCATCCATGCGGTGCACATGGGCTTCGCCGTCGAGTTCCTGTCGGACGCCACCGGCTCGGTGCCCTATGCCAACAGCGCCGGCTATGCCTCGGCCGAGGAAATCCACCGCGTCGTCACGATCATCCTGCAGTCACGTTTCGCGGCCGTACTGAAGACCGCCGAATGGGTCGACTGCCTGAAGACCGGCGCCTTGCCGGAACGCGACACGATCTACGCCTCCAACCAGCGGGCGCTGGCGCGCAACGCGGCGTAGGAATATCCGCAAACGAAAAGGGCGCCGCATCGCTGCGGCGCCCTTTGGTATTTTGGGATTTGAAGATTCTAGAACAGGCCTTCGATCTGGCCGGCCTCGTTGAGGAAGATCTTTTCCGAGGACGGCGCCTTGGGCAGGCCGGGCATGGTCATGACCTCGCCGCAGATGATGACGACGAAGCCTGCGCCCGCCGAAAGCCTGACCTCGCGCACCGGCACGGTGTGGCCGGTCGGCGCGCCGCGCAGGTTCGGGTCCGTCGAGAAGGAGTACTGGGTCTTGGCCATGCAGACCGGGAGGTTGCCGTAGCCGGCCTGCTCCCAGGCGTGCAACTGGTCGCGCACCGACTTGTCGGCGATCGCTTCCGAGCCGCGATAGATACGCTGGACGATGGTGTTGATCTTCTCGAACAGCGGCATGGCGTCGGGATAGAGCGGCGCGAACTGCGAGGCGCCGGATTCGGCCAGCGCCACCACCTTGTTGGCGAGGTCCTCGATGCCGGCCGAGCCCTTGGCCCAGTGCTTGCACAGGATCGCTTCTTCACCCATCGAGGCGACATAGTCCTTCATCGCCTGGATTTCGGCGTCGGTGTCGGAATAGAAGTGGTTGATGGCAACCACCGCCGGCACGCCGAACTGCCTGATGTTCTCGATGTGGCGGCCGAGATTGGCGCAGCCCTTCTTCACCGCCTCGATGTTTTCCTTGCCGAGGTCTTCCTTCTTGACGCCGCCATTCATCTTCATGGCGCGCACGGTGGCGACGATGACGGCCGCCGCCGGCTTGAGACCCGCCTTGCGGCACTTGATGTCGAAGAATTTCTCGGCACCGAGGTCGGCGCCGAAACCGGCTTCGGTGACGACATAGTCGGCGAGCTTCAGAGCCGTGGTGGTGGCGACGACCGAGTTGCAGCCATGGGCGATGTTGGCGAACGGGCCGCCATGGACGAAGGCCGGGTTGTTCTCCAGTGTCTGCACCAGATTGGGCTGCATGGCGTCCTTGAGCAGCACGGCCATGGCGCCGTCGGCCTTGAGGTCGCGGGCATAGACCGGCGACTTGTCACGGCGATAGGCGACGATGATGTCGCCGAGGCGCTTCTCGAGGTCCTTGAGGTCGGTCGACAGGCACAGGATGGCCATGACTTCCGAGGCGACGGTGATGTCGAAGCCGCCCTCGCGCGGAAAGCCGTTGGCGACGCCGCCGAGCGAACAGATCATCTCGCGCAGCGCGCGGTCGTTCATGTCCATCACGCGGCGCCACACCACGCGGCGGGTGTCGATGCCGAGCTCATTGCCCCAGTAGATGTGGTTGTCGATCAGCGCCGAAAGCAGATTGTGGGCGGTGGTGATGGCATGGAAGTCGCCGGTGAAATGGAGGTTCATGTCCTCCATCGGCACGACCTGCGCGTAGCCGCCGCCGGCGGCACCGCCCTTGACGCCGAAATTCGGGCCGAGCGAGGCTTCGCGGATGCAGACGATCGCCTTCTTGCCGATGCGGTTGAGGCCATCGCCGAGGCCGACCGTGGTGGTGGTCTTGCCTTCGCCGGCCGGGGTCGGGTTGATGGCGGTGACCAGGATCAGCTTGCCGTCCTTGTTGCCCTTCACCGATTTGATGAATTCGGCCGAGATCTTGGCCTTGTCGTGGCCATAGGGCAGCAGATGTTCGGTCGGGATGCCGATCTTCTGGCCGATCTCCTGAATCTGCTTTTTCTTGGCGGCGCGCGCGATCTCGATGTCGGACTTCACTTCGGCCATGACGGCTTTCCTCTGGATTGAACGGTGGAGGGGACGGGGTTGATCTCTATCGCAAGCAGGTTGGAACCGGGCGCGCGGGCATGTTCTAACCCTGTCGCTGCCGTGGCGTCAACTTCCATGCAACAATGTTTCCTATAGAGAAAATTCCTCTGCGGCCGGCCGACCTGCCCTCGGTTCTTTCTGGCTCCGCTTGCCGCGCCGTATAGAAGCCAGAGCAGCGGCGTTTTCGCCGTCTCAAAACAGCCGCACAATGCACGGAATGCGACAGAGGCGACGGCGCAAATCCGCCATCGCGGGTGGTCGTGACTGAACAGGCTTTACTGCGTCAGCACGTTGCTGATTTCGACCATGTTGGAGCGCACGCGCAGGATGTAGAAGCCCATGGTCGTCAGATGCGTCGGCAGCAGCCAGCCATCCTCGCGGCCATTGGCGATGATGAAGGGCTGGATACGCAGGGCCGAGACGAATTGCGCGTCCATCGTGTCCCACAGGCTCTGCAGGTGCTTTTCCTTGATGACGTTCTCGAAGTCGGCCTGCGCGCCCTTCATCAGGCCGTAATAGGCATAGAGCTGGCCATAGGCGAACCAGTAGCGGTCGTCGGCGCGGGTGTCGAACCAGCCATTGTTGTGGTTCTCGGCGCGTTCCTTGAGGATGGCGGAAGTCGAGCCGATGTCCGATGCGATGCGGTCGATATACTGCTTCAGATTGTCGGCGCGGGCATCGAAAGTGGCCTGGCAGGTGGCGAGGCGGGCATTGAACGAGCGCAGCTTGCGCACCGCGTCGCGATAATAGCTCGGGGTCGGTGTCTTCGGGCCGAACGGGCTGACGCCGAAATACCAGGTGTATTCGTCGAACTGCAGATTGCCGCGCGCATCCTGCAGATCTGCATCGATCTGCGAAGTCGTGCGCACGCGGCCGAGATTGTCGGCGAGTTCGGTCGCCGTGCGCCGCACCGCCTGGTTGATGCCGCGCTGGAAGGACGCCTTGTTGTCCATCCACGGCGTGTTGTCCCAGTCGATGCCGAACAGGCCGAGCTTGTAGAGGATCATCGACGAGATCCAGGCATTCTGGTTGACGTTGAAGTCGGTCAGGTCCGCCGCGATCTGGGCAATGCCGGAGTTGCCGCAGGTCTTTGCCGTGTCGGTGCCGGTGCCGGCGGCCAGCTGCTCGCCGGCGGAAACATTGCGCTTCTCGAACGTGTAGGTGTCTGGATAGTTCGGGTTGAAATTGTTCCACCACTGGGTGGCATAGAAGAAGTTGGCGTAGAGGCCGATCAGCACCAACAGGGCCAGGCCGAGCACGGCCTTGAGGATCCAGCCGCGCTGCGTGTACCAGCGGCCAGCCCATAGGAACGGCCACATGATGGCACCGATCAGAAGGCCGATGCCGCGGCCGATCCACTGGAAAATCCTGACGAAGAAGTTCACGATCGGATCGAGCATGGCTGTGTCACCCCCCTCAAAGCATGATGCCAAAAAGTTGCAGGCTTTTTGGATAACATCATGTGCTAAAACAATAAGTTAGAACAAAATGACAGCTCGTTTCGTTCTAGTCGGTCAGGCCGTAGAGGCGTGTGCGAAACGCCACCTTGTCCTTCAAATATGTGGTTTTCAGAACGTCCACAACATGCGATCTCCAGGCGTCGCTGAAGCCGTCATAGTCCTTGTAGAAGCCCTGCTTGTTGAAGATGTAGCGCGAGACGAAGTCGGTCGGCACGAAATCCGAGATCAGCCGATTGGTCAGCCAGGCGTCGGGATGGTCCGGCTTGGCGCGCACCACCAGGAAGCGCTGCTGCGGGAACACATCCTCGATCTTGAGATGGCCAAGCTGGGCGATTTCGCGCTTGGCGGCGTTGAGGAAAGGAAAATTGCCGTCCTTGGTGATCAGGTCGGCATGGCTCTGGATCCAAGTCTGCAGCCAGACCTTGTCGACATCGGTCAGGTTGCGGTTCGGCTCGGCGTCGCGGATCAGCGCGCGCACCACCATCTCGGCGCGGTGCTCGAGATAGCCGGACGCCTCTATCCAGGAGGCGCGCGGCAGCTCGATGCGGCCGGTGCTGGCCAGGAACTTGAAAACCTTGTCGGCGTCGTTGATCGAGAGATAACTTACCTGCCACGGCCGCGAGCGGCGAAAGCCCGGAGCCGCCGGATCGCTGATCACCGTCGTCATGTCGGGATCGACGAACACGTAGAGCCCGCCGAAATGGCTGGTCCAGTAGGCATTGTGACGGAAGATCACCTGGTCCGGGACAAGCGCGTTCTCGCGGATGTCGCCGCAGATTTTCGCCAGCTCCACCATACGGGTCAGCATGGCGTTGTCGCGCCAGGCGTCGGGCTCCTGCTTCAGCCGGTCGACAAGCTTGCCGAGTTCAGCGGCCTTGCCCAGCACGTCCTCGGCCGACAACACCTTGAACTCGACCTGGTTGATCGACAGCAGATCCTCGATGTCGTTGACCTTGGGAACCGAATCCTCGATCTCGCCGTAGATGACGTCCTTGATGGTCAGCGCGTCAATGGCGCGCTGGTTCTTGGACATGAACTCGAACATCAGCTGCGAGGTGTTGGAGAAGGCCGTGTGCACCACCGGCAGGTCGATCTGCGACGGCGTCAGGATGATGAAGCGGCGATTGACCTCGTTGGGGTCGAGATAGTCAGGGTCGCCGCACTCGTCGGCGATCTCGGGCGAGAAGCCGGTGCGGTCGATCTGGAAGCTCTTCAGCTTGGTCGGAGGCAGGCCGAACGCGGCCAGCGCCTTGTTGTAGCGCTGGATGAGATGCGGCTCGTCGACGGTGAGCAGACGGCCATAGATGAGTTCGTTGTCGCGCAAGAGGTCGGGTTTTTTGGCGCTCATCTCGAAGAGTCCGAGAGGTTTTGCCTGACAAGATGAAGCGCCAAGGCTGACGTCCCCCTCTCCCCGTTCTTCACGGGGAGAGGGTAAGGGTGAGGGGCGGCGCCGACAATCAAGGATATGTCTCCCCATAGCTTTTTGCAGCGATGAATCGAAGCTCACTCGTCTCGATATGACGATCGAGGCGCTGTTCGATAGCCGCCAATATCGTCTCGAGCACCACGTCCCGCTCCTTTAATACGTCGACGTTCCAAAAGCGGAGTACAGACCAATCATTTGAAACCATGAAGCGATCTCTCGTCTGGTCGTACTTGCTGCCGACATGCTGACTGCCGTCGACCTCGACAACCAACTGGCAGTCCCTGCAAGCAAAATCAGCAAAGTAGTTGCCTATCGGAAACTGTCTCACAAATTTGTGGCCATTCAGTCGACGATCGCGCAACTCCATCCAAAGTGCGTTCTCCGCGTCATTGTCTGATTGACGTAGACGTCTTGCTCGTCCTGTCGTTTTGATTGCTGGTCCACGCATGCGCCGCCCCTCACCCTTACCCTCTCCCCGTGAAGGACGGGGAGAGGGGGGCGTCAGCGCTGGCTCCTTGTCCTTCGACGGCACCACGGATTGTCCATCGATGTGGCGACAGAACGCTATGCATTCCAAAGCCCCTTCTTCTTCATCTCCTCCATCTCGCGCGCTGCCCGTTCGCGCAGCCGCGCATCGCGCAGCAGCTTTTCCACGGCGGCGTCGTCGGACTTGTCTGAATAGCGGAACTCGGAATCGGCGTAGCGGTTGATCTCCTGCATGACCATGTCCAGAGAGAACGGACCGCGCAGTTCCTCGATCATGGCTTTCTTCTCGTCATAGCCCTTGTGCATGAAGACTTCCGGCTTCTCGAACCAGTCGTCGGGAAGCTCGATGTCCATGGCGCGCATCTTGATGGCGTCGGTGACGTTCTTGATGGCGCGGCCGGTGAAGCGCGGCTCGGCGTCCTTGATCAGGTGCAGGTAGGTGCCGATATCGGCCATGGTCTTGGGCGCGCCATTCTCCTTCATGTAGCGCTCGTAGACCTTCATCAGGCCGTCCTCCTGCGGCTTTTCGTGCTCCTCATAGGCCTCCTCGACAGCGCGCTGGATTTCCTGCGCGGCGTAAAGCTCGTGCTTGCCCAGAGGGATCTCGTGGTTCTTGCCGGCGAGCAGCACGAAGATGTCGATATAGTCGTCGCGGGTCTGCGGGCCGTCGACCAGCCAGCGGGCGCCGGCGCGCTGGCGCAGCGCGTCGTCGACATTTTCGGGATAGTTGGAAAACATGCCGAAAGAGCAGTTGCCGCGCACCACGGTTGAGGCGCCGGCAAAGGCATCCATCAGGACGCCGGTGATTTCCTGCTGGCCGGCCGAGGCGCGGTCGTCGGAGCGGCGCGCCGCCACCTGGTCGATATCGTCGATCGTGCCGAAGCCGATGACGCGCGGGTTCAAGACATTGTTGATGAACTGGCGGCAGTTCTGGCCCGACTTCCCCTGGTAGGACGAGATTTGGTCGACGCCGAAATTCTCGTAGGCGAAGGGGTAGCCGGCGACCTGGCAGTAGCCGTTGACGAGGCCGGCGATCATCTGGATCAGCGTCGTCTTGCCGGTGCCGGGCGCGCCGTCGCCGATGAAGGTGAACAGGAAGCCGCCGAGTTCGACGAACGGGTTTAGTTCGCGCTCGAAATCATAGGCCATCAGCATCTTGGCTAATTTGACCGACTGGTATTTGGCGATATGGTTGCCGACGACCTCTTCCGGCTTCTTGAAAGTCATCACCAGCGGTTTGGAGCGCTTGCCGGGGGCGACGTCGAAGCCGTCCAGGGTGAAGTCATCGACGTCGATGCGGATATGGGCGTTCTCGAACGGACCGATGCCGTCGAAGCGGCCTTTTCTGGCCAGCAGCCCGTCGATGGCGACGCGGGCGAAGGCGCGTGCCCGTGTCGCCAGGTCGGCATCGTCCTTCGAGCCCGCTATCGCCTTGTCGAGACCGGCGAGGATCGACTTCACCGCATCCTGCGGCGTGTCGAAAAGGAAGTCGGGTTCGGGGATGTCGTTGGGCGCCTCGCCGTCGCTGTCGATCAGCTGGAACAGATAGGATGCCAGGCTGAAAGCCGAGATATAGGCCGACGCCGAGAGAAGCCTTTTGAAGGCCGACGCCTCGTCGCCCTCGAGCGGGGCGCGGGTGTTCTTAGCCTGTAGGTTTTCGAGGTCGGAGCCTTCGGCGAAGACATCCGATATGGCGAGCGCGATCGCCGTGCCGCGCCGGGCGCGAAACAGAAGCGTGTGCTGCGGAATGGTGAGCAATTGGTCGTCGGGATGGACGGCGCCGACTGTCTTCGACAGCTCGACCTCGCGCGTACGGCGCACCGAGCCGACCGAGACGGTGGAGACGAAGCGGCGATTGGTGCCGGCCAGTGCCGTGCCGGATTCGCGTGAGGGATCCTCCAGCACGACGATGCGGGTGATGAAGCTCTGCGCTGTGGCGCGGTGCTTCTCGATCGCCGCTTCCGGGATGGTGGTCAGGCCGGTGTCCATGAAGTGTGCTCCGTGGTGTTACGGTCAGACGTCTGAAATGACCTGTCCGTTGGACAGGATGTGGACCTTGTAGCCGCCAAAGATCTTCTGTGCTTCGCCGGCGGCGTAGAGCGCCTGGTAGGCCTCGTGCGGGATCAGCGCGTGGTTCTCGTAGCTCGACACGCCCTGGCGCGCGGCTTCCAAATCGTCGGTGTTGATGAAGAATTCCTGCGTCGTCTTCTCGCTGGAAAACAGCCCCTTGCGGCCGGGCTTCTCGCCCTTGGAATAGACCTCCTGGATGGTCCAGGTCAGCAGCCAGGCGTTTTCCGGCTTGCGCACCTTGGCGAGGACTTCGGTCACCGTCGAATTGTTGTCGGTAATGCCCGCGGAATAGAAGGGGCCGAGCACGACGCGGCGCAGTTGCTTGGGGTGCAGCGGCTCGAAATCCTTGTCGAGATTGACCGCAATGGTCGCCGGCGAAAGCGTGTAGGCGGAGTTCTTCTCGGTGAAATCGTCGAAACGGTGGGCAAGCTCGGGATTGAGCAGGCCGTCGACCGGCAGCGGGATGTCGACCTTGTCGTTGAGCTTGCCGTTCCGGTCGACGAGCTGGCGGACCATGTTCTCGGAGGAATCCTCCACCGTCACCATGTAGACCAACGGCAGGTTGGCGCTGCCGTCGAAGGTCGCCCAATGGACGAGATAGTAGGGCAATGCCGTCTTCGGATTGACCGACACCTTGACCGTCTGCGCCAGCGTGAACGGCCCAAAAGCCTGCTCGCTCCTGACGTCCTCGAGATAGAGCCGCTCGGCCATCGACTTCTGCAGCGCCTCGGGGAACTCCTTGTGGCGCAGGATGAAGTCGGCCATCTCCTCGCGCAGCTCGTCGGCCAGCGGGATGTTGGCAAGGCGCGCATCGGCCTGCCGGCGGTCGTTTTCCAGTTCGAGCAGGTTCTGGAACACCGGAAAACCGCTTTCGGCGCGCGAAATGCGGAACGTGTCCATGAAGCCCAGCCGGTTGCGCCAGCAGCCGAAGGACTTGTCGAGCCGGGCGATGTATTCGGCAACGATCTTGGCGACGATGCCGTGCCGGTAAAGCGGCGAGCGGTCGTCGCGCATGAACACTTCAAGGCCGCTGAGCGCGGCCGTGATTGCCGAGAAATACCGCGCCGCCGCGTCGTTTTCGGGGGTCATTCTGTCAGCCCTGGGATTGTCGCACCGGTGCGCGCGGCAATTTATGACTGCACGTAGTTGGCCGAATTGTGCTTCTTCAGCACCTCGTCGAAGCGGCGGGCAAAGGCATCGTCGGCGAGCTTCTTGCGGCGCTGGATATCGGCACTGGCGACCATGTTCTTCTCGTGCATCTCGAGAAGATCGCCAATGTGCTTCTGCGAAGCGGCGCCGATGCCGGCCATGGTTTCTTCCGCCGTGTTGTCGACCTGGCTGCCCAGCGTGTTGATCTTGTGAGCGACGTCCTGCTGCGCGGCGGTCTTCAAGGAATCTTCCAGCGCCTTGTAGAGCACGATGCGCTGTTCGGTATCGATGGTCAGCTTGTTGATCAGCGTCGACTGCGCGGCGATCTGGTTGTTGAGCGAATCGACGAAGGTCTGGAACATCGAGGTGTAGCGCTCGAGCGTCTGGCTTTCGGCCAGCAGTTCCTGCTCCTTGGCCTGCTTCTCGTTGTATTCGGTGGCGAGCTTGGAGCGTTCGCCCTCGAGCTGGGTGCGGTCCTTCTGGCTTGTCGAGGCGGCGATCTTGTTTTCGATGTCGAGCAGCATCGGGTTGAGTTCCTCGATGCGCTTCTGTACGGCTTCGAGGTTCGACATGGTGGTCTTGCGGCGCTCGATTACCTGCGACAGGCTGGCCTCGGAGGTCTTGTAGCGCTGGTCGAGAACCTCCTTCTGCGCCTTCAGGATGCCGACGATGGTGTCGGACTTGGCCAGAAGTTCCTGCAGATTGCCGGCCAGCGACATGTTGCGGACGCGGTCGGTGCGCATGCGCTGCTTGCGCTGGCTGGAGAAGACACCGACGAAGTTTTCCCAGCCGGTGTAGTTCTTCATGCTCTCGAACTCGGCGCCGAAGACGTTGGTGGCGTCCTCGAGGCCGATGATCAGGTCGGCAATGTTGCCTTCCATCACCTTCTGCTGCTTCAGCACATCCTCGATGCGGGCGTTCTCGATGTCGAAATTGGCGTCGCCGATCTTCTTGTCAGCGGTGGCAAGCGTGTCGAGCACGGTGCCGGACTGCTCGATCTTGGTGCGCATGTCCTGGACGACCTGCTTGGTCTTGGCAATTTCTGCATCGAAATTCTGCAATGTCGCCATAGGGGCCTCCCGCTTCGGCTTCCGGTCGCTGGTTGCGAACAGCGGCGAATATATGTGGGGCATCCGGGGATTGAAAGACGTGAAGACAAGGGTCGTGTGAAAACAAAAGAATCCGCCAAGGCCTTGAAAGACAATGCAGGTGGGGTCATGGCGTGATTAGCCGGTCAATCGGGACTGGTTCAGCTGTCATTGAACCTTCATGCCTGCAAAACAGTCAGCCCCCGCCGACGCGGAAATGCTGAATTCGGCAGGGGATTGAACCGGTTGCAGGCAAATATATCAGTGCGGCCGCACCGCACCGACGCCACTCAGGGCTTCGGATCGGCCTTCAGATAGGCGATGACATTGGCAATGTCGTCATCATTCGTCAGGCCACCAAAAGCCATTTTGTTGCCGGGAACTTTGAGCTTAGGGGCCCTGAGATACTCGGTGAGATTTGCCTCGTCCCAGACGAGACCGGCAGCGCCCGCACTCTTCATGGCTTCGGAATAATGGCCAAGGAAGCTTTCCGCGGTGCCTGCGGTGCGGCCGACGACACCCTTGAGATGCGGGCCAACCTTGTCGCGGTCGGTGGCCGCCTCATGGCAGGCCATGCAGCGGTTGAAGACGTGCTTGCCCTGCACCGGGTCGCCGCCGGCATGGGCGGCAATGGAGGTGACGATGAGAAGAAGGCTGGCTGAGGAAACGGCGCGAAGCATGGCTGACCCCGGAGAGCTCTGGCTGACGGCCTTATAGGACCGAGGCCTTAACAAACGCTGCACCGTGGCGAGTGGGGGGACCGGTCGCACCTGCTCGCGCCCTTCGCCGGCATCGGCCAGCATGTTCCCGCGCATGCATGGGGCTGGCTGGTCAGCATCGGTGTGCTGCACACCGGCATTGCCTATGTGCTGATGAACTCGGCCTTTCCGTGCCTGACGACGCCGGTGATCGGCATCATCACCTTCATCTTTCCGGTCGTTGCCATCATCATCGACTGGGCGGTCTACGGGCATCCGCTCGGGCCGGCGCAGGCCGCCGGCATGGCGCTGATCGCCGTGGCGACGCTCGGTGTCCGGCTGGGCTGGCGGTTTCCGCTGAGGCGTGTCTCTGCGGCCTGACGCGGGTCGCAGGGAAGCAGGATCAGGATTTCATGAAGCCGATGAAATCGTCGGGCGCGGCGCGGCCCATTTCTTCTTCCCAGTGACGGCGGCAGAGCGAGACATAGACATCCTTGCCGATCGCCACCTGTTCGCCCCGGTGGGCCACCTTGCCGTCCGGGCCGAGGCGCACGACCATCGTGGCCTTGCGGCCGCAGCGGCAAATGGTGCGCACCTCGCGCAGGTCGTCGGCGATCGCCAGCAGCGCGCGCGAGCCGGAAAACAGCTTGCCCTGGAAATCGGTGCGCAGGCCGTAGCACATGACGGGGATGTTCAGCCGGTCGGCGATGCGGGCCAATTGCCAGACCTGTTCTTCCTCGAGGAACTGCGCCTCGTCGACGAAGACGCAGTGCACCGTCGTATGGTCGTGATGCTCGGCGACGCGGGCGAACAGGTCGTCGCCGTCGCGGAACATCTCGGCTTCGGTCTCAAGCCCGATGCGCGACGAGATCAGGCCGCTGTCGCCTTTGCGGTAATGGCCGGCGACGAACAGCATCGTCGTCATGCCGCGTTCGCGATAATTATACGAGGCCTGCAAGAGCATCGTCGTCTTACCGGCATTCATCGTTGCGTAGTTGAAGTAGAGCTTAGCCATGCCGCCTTTACGGTCCGTTGATATTCAGGTGATGCCGGCCTGCAAATGGCGGTCCCCTGCGCTTCCCCGTTCTATTGCGTCGCAGTAGAACTGTGCTCACATACCCAAAAGTACGCTCCGCTCCGGTTCTCGGGCTCCACCATTTTCGTCTCGGCCTGACCTGAATCCAAACAGACCTTAAGCCGAGTTGCCTCTGCGCGGGGAGGGGCCGCTGGCGCATTCCCCTGAAAAAGCCGGCTCGCCGCTGAAAAAGATAAGCGGCGTGACAAAAGCGTCAGCCGTGTCGCTGATTGGCCAGCCCGCGCCGTTGATCGTGATTGCCTTAGCGCTTGAAACTACACCAGAATGGTGTTTGGCTGACGAAACAAGGCGGGCAGAGAAACCGTTACGACGCTTCGCCAAAGAATCACAATGGGAGACTAACTATGTCGCGTATGAATTCCTTCGTCGCCGGCCTCGGCCTGGCGGCATTGTTGTCCACCAGCGCCGCCTTCGCCGGTGACGCCGCAAGCTGCAAGACCGTGCGGCTTTCCGATGTCGGCTGGACCGACATCCAGGCCACCACCGGGCTCGCCTCGGTGCTGCTCACCGCGCTCGGCTACGAGCCGAAGGTGATCCAGCTGTCGGTGCCGGTGACCATGGCCTCGCTGAAGAACAAGGACCTTGACGTCTTCCTCGGCAACTGGATGCCGTCGATGACCAACGACATCAAGGACTATACCGCCGATGGCTCGGTCGAGACCATCAGCACGAACCTGACCGGCGCGGGCTACGGCATCGTCGTGCCGACCTATGTCGCGGACGCCGGCGTCAAGTCGCTGACCGACCTTGGCAAGTTCAAGGACAAGTTCAACGGCAAGATCTACGGCATCGAAGCCGGCAATGACGGCAATCGCATCATCCTCGACATGATCAAGAACCCGAAGGACAATCTCGGCGGCTTCGAGCTGGTCGAATCCTCGGAGGCCGGCATGCTGACGCAGGCCGAGCAGTCGATGAAGAACAATGAGTGGATCGCCTTCCTCGGCTGGACGCCGCATCCGGTGATGGGCGCCATGAAGATCACCTATCTCGATGGCATGGGCGATAGCGGCTTCGGCGCGGCCACCGTGTTCACCAATGTCCGCAAGGGCTACACCACCGAATGCCCGAATGCCGGCAAGTTCATCGCCAATCTGAAGTTCAATCTGGACATGGAAGGCCAGATGATGGACGCGATCCTCAAGGGCGGTGACGCCCAGACGGTCGCCACCGACTGGCTGAAGAAGAACCCGGACGCGGTCAAGCCGTGGATCGCCGGCGTGACCACCTTCGACGGCGGCGACGCCGCAGCGGCGGTCAAGACAGCGCTCGGAAGCTGAGCCGACTTCGCATCCGGCATGACCGGATGAAGATGGGCAGCCGTTTGACAAAGGGCTGCCCTTTTTCACATCCTGTGACAAGATGACGTTGCGACAGCGCGGGGCCGAAGGCAGAGCCCCGGTGGAAGAGGGGTGAGATGGATCCGATTTCCAAATTCATGGTCGATCACAAGATCCCGATCGGCGCCTGGGGAAAGTCCTTTTTCGGGTTCCTGACCGATAATTTCGACACCATCTTCAGAGCCTTCTCCAACGGTTTGAATTTCATTCTCGACGGGCTGGTCGACCTCCTGCTGATGGTGCCTCCGGTGCTGCTGGCGCTGGTCATCGCTGTCATCGCCTGGTTGCTGCAGCGCTCGCGGCCGCTTGCCATCGGCGTCTTTCTCGGCCTGATCTTCATCATCAACCAGAACCTGTGGAAGCAGACCGTGCAGACGCTGGTGCTGGTCGTCGCCGCCGCCGCCATGGCCATGGCCATCGGCGTGCCGCTCGGCATCTGGGCGGCGCACAAACCGAAGGTCTACCGTGTCATGCTGCCGGTGCTCGATCTGATGCAGACGCTGCCGACCTTCGTCTACCTGATCCCGGTCTTGACCTTGTTCGGCCTCGGCAACGCGCCCGGCCTCATCGTCACCATCATCTTCGTCATCCCGACCGCGGTCAGGCTCACTCATCTCGGCGTCGTCTCCGTGCCGAAGTCGATCATCGAGGCCGGCGAGGCGTTCGGCGCGACCAAGAGCCAGCTGTTGTGGAAGGTGGAACTGCCATCGGCGCTGCCCACCATCATGGCGGGTCTGACGCAATCGATCATGCTGTCGCTGTCGATGGTGGTGTTCGCGGCTCTCATCGGCGCCGGTGGGCTGGGCACGGAGATCAACCGCGCGCTCGGCTCGCGCCGCATCGATCTCGGGCTTGAGGCGGGCCTTGCCATCGTCGTGCTGGCCATCGTGCTCGACCGAATGACCCGCATTGGCGTTGGAGGCAAGAAATGACCGTCGCCGTCGATTTCAAGAACGTCGATATCGTCTTCGGCGCCGACCAGGCCGGTTCGCTTGCGATGATCGACAAGGGCGCCACACGCGCCGAAATCCTGGAGAAAACCGGCAATGTGCTGGGCTGCGCCGACGCCAGCCTCACCGTGCACGAGGGCGAGATCTCGGTGCTGATGGGCCTGTCGGGCTCCGGCAAGTCGACCCTGCTTCGGGCCGTCAACAGGCTCAACGTGGTGTCGCGCGGCCAGGTGCTGGTCAAGGACGGCGACAAGATCGTCGACGTCGTCACCTGCGACGAGCCGACCTTGCGGCGCTTGCGCCAGAAGCAGGTTGCGATGGTGTTCCAGCAGTTCGGCCTGCTGCCGTGGCGCACGGTCGAGGAAAATGTCGGCCTCGGCCTCGAACTTGCCGGCGTGCCGGACGCCGAGCGCAAGGAGCGCGTGCACAAGCAGCTCAAGCTGGTCAATC
This sequence comes from Mesorhizobium sp. B2-4-19, assembly GCF_006441315.1. Taxonomy (NCBI): domain Bacteria; kingdom Pseudomonadati; phylum Pseudomonadota; class Alphaproteobacteria; order Hyphomicrobiales; family Phyllobacteriaceae; genus Mesorhizobium; species Mesorhizobium sp. B2-4-19. Next base: position 64,623 of record NZ_VFUV01000004.1, read on the forward strand.
TCGACCAGTGGTCGAAGAAATATGCACACGAGCTGTCGGGCGGCATGCAGCAGCGCGTCGGCCTGGCCCGTGCCTTCGCCACCGAGGCGCCGATCCTGTTGATGGACGAGCCGTTCTCCGCGCTCGACCCGCTGATCCGCACCAAGCTGCAGGACGAATTGCTGCAGTTGCAGGCCGAGCTGAAGAAGACGATCATCTTCGTCAGCCATGACCTGGAAGAGGCGCTGAAGATCGGCAGCCACATCACCATCATGGAGGGCGGGCGCATCGTCCAGACCGGCGCGCCGGAAGACATCGTGCTGCGACCCGCCAACGACTATGTCCGCGACTTCATTGCCAATGTGAACCCGCTCTCGGTGCTGACCGCCTGGAACGTCATGCGCGACCGCCGCGACCTCGAGCACGGCGACAATGGCTGGGTGTGGCTAGACCGGCGCAAGACGACGCGCTTCAAGATCGACGATCACGGCCTGGTGGCGGCGGCCGAACGCGACGGGAAGCCGGCGGTGTGGGTGTCATGCGCCGATGTCGAGGCCCAGTCGGAGGAAGCCGCGCAAGTGTTCTGGGCAAATCCCGGCACGTCGCTGAAAACCGTCATGCTGGCCATGCACCGTTCGCAGACCGCCCCCGTGGCGCTGTTCGACGACCAGTCCCGCTTCGTCGGCGCCATCGGCATCAGGGATGTGCTGAGCGCGGTGTTGAGAAGATAGAGCGGTTCAGGTCGCGAGCGGCAGGCGCAGCTCCGTCAGCAATCCACCGTCCGGATGGTTGGACAGGCGGATCTCGCCGCCGGCGGCACGCGCGATGTTGCGGGCGATGGTGAGGCCCAGCCCAAGGCCGCCGGTCTGGCGGTTGCGGGACTGTTCGAGGCGCACGAAGGAGCCGAACACGGCATCGATCTGCGCCTGCGGGATGCCAGGTCCTTCGTCACGGATGCTCAGCGTGATCGTGCCGTCCGAGCGGTGCAGGCTGAGATGCGCCTTCTTGCCGTAGGTGACGGCATTCTGCACCAGATTGGTGACGCAGCGCCTGAGCGCCACCGGCCGCGCGATGCAGATCAGGCCGCGCGAACGGGTGTCGTCATTGTCGAACGAGACTTCCGGATAGGGGTCGGCGATCGATTCCACGAGCGACCAGAAGTCGATGCGCTCGGCCTTTTCCTCGTTCACCTCGAAAGTGGCGAAGTCGATCACGGAACTGGCGATGCTTTCGACATCGGCGAGATCATGCGCCAGCGCCTCGCGAACCGCCGATTTGCGCAACAGTTCGAGCCGCAGCCGCATGCGTGTCATCGGCGTGCGCAAATCATGGGCGAGTGCCGCGGCGAGATGTTCGCGGTCCTCGACATATTCGCGCAGCCTCTTCTGCATGGCGTTGATCGCCCTGGCGGCGGCCCGCACCTCGCGGCTGCCCGACTCGGCTATCGGCGGGTTTTTCAGGTCCTTGCCGATCCGGTTCACGGCGGTTTCCATCATCCGGTACGGCGCGGTCAGCCGGCGCAGCGACCAGATCGACATGATCACCACCAGGCCGGCGATCAGCGAATAGAGCGGCAGGCTGTCGAAGCTCAGGATCGGGCCGACGGGCGTGATCGGCTCGGTGAAGTTCAGCCACTGGCCGTCGGCGAAGCGCAAGGAAGCCGTCAGCTTGTCGCTCTGGGCGAAATCGGCGGCGAGCACCAGAAGGTCGCGCTCGACCTGGCCGATATCGGGGCCGGATGCCGTGCCGCTGGCGTCGTCGGCCTCACGCGTTGCCGGATCGCGCCGCACGCGCGCATCGGTGATGCCGAACTTCGACAGCCGGCCGACGAGAATATCCTCGAGTTCAGCCAGTTCGTCGTCGCCGGCGATAGAGGAGGTGACGGCGGGCGTGTCCGAGACGGTAAGGGCGTAAGTCGAGTTGAACAGGCCCGCCGCGGTTGCCTTGCGCTCCACGGGCGTGGCGCCGCTCATCAGCTGAACCAAGGAGAAGGCGCGGTCGTTGAGCCGGTAGAGGTCGACCACGTCATTGGCGGCGGCGCGGTCGCGCGACACGATATAGAGGGTCGCGACCTGGCTGATCAGAAGGCCGGCAATGACGATCAGCAGCACCCAGACAGGCAAGGTCTGCGGCAGGAAACGTCTCATTCGGAGGTCGTCTCGGGCAGGAACTGGTAGCCGCCGCTGCGCACCGTCAGGATCAGTTTCGGCGTTTTCGGGTCATCTTCCATCTTGCGCCGCAGCCGGCTGACCAGGATGTCGATGCTGCGGTCGAAGGAATAGTCGCTGTCGCCGCCGGAGAGCTCGATAAGCTGGTCGCGGGTCAGCACGCGCTGGGCGCTCTTGACGAAGGTCTGCAGCAGGTTGAACTCGGCCATGGTCAGCTCGACCCTGACATCGTCGGGCGCCGTCAGCCGGCGCCGCGAACAGTCCATCGTCCAGCCGGCGAAACGGTAGATCTGCTTGGTGGTGGCGCGTTTCGGTTCGGAAGTACCATTGCGCCGCAGCACGGCACGGATGCGCGCCAGGAGTTCGCGCGGATCGAAGGGCTTGGGCACATAGTCGTCGGCGCCCATCTCCAGGCCGACGACGCGGTCGGTGGTCTCGGTGACGGCGGTCAGCATGATGATCGGCGTCGTATACTGGGCGCGCAGGTCGCGGCACAGTTCCAGCCCGCTCTTGCCGGGCAGCATCACGTCGAGCACGATGAGGTCCACCTGCGCGCGGCGCAGGACGGCCTCCATCTCGGTACCGTCGGCGGCAACCGAAGTGTGCAGGCCTCGCTTCTGGAAGAATTCCTGAAGCAGGTCGCGGATGCCCTTGTCGTCGTCGACGATCAGTATGTGTGCGTCGGATTTCACGAGCTGCCCTGTCTCGATTGCCGGCCAAGTCATTCCTGGCAGGTGAGCCACACGATAGAATTCGGGCCATATGTTGGCCAGTGCCTTGCTTTTCAAGGGAGAACGAATTCGGCCTTCTCCACATGGAAAGCGATGGCCGTGCTGAAGCTTTCTGTTTTCATGCGTGCGGTTCCAAAACCGGGACCGATTTGGACGATACGCATGAGGTGGGCGGGACAGACACAATCCAGAAACAAAATTCTACAATTGGGAAAAACTCCTGAAAAGGTAGGGCGGCATAACGGTGCCGTGGCGGTCAGATTACCGGCTGCGACGCAAAATCTCCGGGTTCACGGAAAAACCAATGCCAAGCTTGTCGATCAGTTTGTTGGGTGCGTTGCTGGGCCTTGGCCTGGTCACCGCCGCTGCTGGACAATCGGACGCAAAGGCGCCGCTCACCCGGAGCGAACGGTGCGCCAATCTCAGCCACCAATTTGATGAAGCCCTCGAAACCCATGCCACGGCAACGCAGGTCACCGCGGCAAAGGCACTTCAGAGAAAGGGCAACCGGTATTGTGCTGCCAAGAAACAGGCACAGGGCATCCGGATGCTCGCCAACGCTTTGAAGCTACTTGGAGTGACACCGAACGACCCGGTCCAGTGACGCTCAAAATCGACCCGCATAAAAAGGAAATGAAGCCATGAAAAAGTCCCTCCTGTCGGCCCTCGGTCTCTCCGTTGCTTTTGCCTTCTCGATGCCGGCTCTTGGCAACGCTGCCGCCACCACGACCGCTGCCCCGGCTGCCGCTACCACGACCACAGCTCCGGCCGCTGCCGCGACAACCACCGCACCGGCCAAGGCTGCTCCGAAGAAGGTTGCCAAGAAGGCCGTCTGCAAGGTGACCAAGAAGCACAAGTGCCCGGTCAAGAAGGCCCCTGCCAAGGCGGCCCCCGCGAAGGCAGCCCCCGCCATGGCGGCCCCGAAGGCTGCTCCGAAGAAGCCCTGATCAGTTTCGAGGTCAGTTCTAGCAAGGCCGCCCCGCCGCAACCGGCTGGGGCGGCCTTGCGCCGAATGCATGGTCGATGACCTGAACACCGGCGGCTTCCAGCCGCGCATCTCGATCGTGCTTAACCCGTTTGCAACGCCGGTCTTGTAGGACAATCCGCATGAAGAAGCGGCTTTCGTCCATTTTACGTTCGATGGTGATCGGCGGCCTGGTTGCCACCGGTGTCGCCAGGGTGCTGATTCTGCTCACCGCCAGCCCCGTGCCCGATCCTGCCAGTGGCCGCACTGAGCCCTCGCTGTTCGCGCCGATAATTTCCAGCAACTGGGACTACATCACGCCTGTCCAGGCGTGGCTGCTGATCGTGCTGCTTGCCGTGACGCTGGTCTGCGTTGTCGGATGGCCGATCGCGGCCTGGATGGAACGCCGGGCGGATGCCGGCGCGAACCGCCGTATGTTCGGCCGCCAGGGCCGTTGAACCGCGCCCGACAATTTCCCACATGATTGTGAACGACCGGGCCGGCCCGCCGGCCGCCCGCATGCCAATCAAAATGGACGATCGCTGCCGCCCGTGGCAAAATACCGGGTAAAGCCCGATCGCGAAACTGTCGGTTCCGATGCCAGAAATCACCACAAAACCGCGAACCAGGGTCAAGCCGCAGACCGAGCGGCCGAAGCTCTACAAGGTCATCCTCATCAATGACGATTTCACGCCGCGCGAATTCGTGGTGACGGTGCTGAAGGGCGAGTTCAAGCTCAGCGAGGATCAGGCGCACCGCATCATGATCACCGCGCACCGGCGCGGCGTCTGCGTGGTCGCGGTCTTCACCAAGGATGTCGCCGAGACCAAGGCGACGCGAGCCACCGACGCCGGCAAGGCCAAGGGCTATCCGCTGCTGTTCACGACCGAGCCGGAGGAGTGAGGAGGGGTTCTTTCCTTCTCCCACAAGAAGGAAGAGGCGCTATGCTACCGTCCTTCGCGGTACCACATCGATCCCATCGCCAGGAGCAGCAGGCCGAGGCCGAGGAAGCCGCCGAACAGCGGCACGCGCGAGACGGCCTTCAAGACGCTGTCGTCGGTGGTGCGCAGGCCGATCCAGTCGCTGCCGGAGGCATCGCCGGCCGAGCGAACCGGCACGATGGACGGCAGGGTCACGTCGCTGCCGAGGGCCGTCGATGACGCCAGCCGGCGCACGCTGCCGCCCGTGGCTTCCGCCGGTGCCTTCAGCCGGTTTTCGGTGGAGATGACATCGGCGAATTCCGGCGCATTGACCGGTCCGACATGGGCGAGCGCGGTGAGATCGCCATTGGCGACCTGGAAGAGGCCGATCTCGTTGGTCTGGACGCTGCCGAGGAAGACGCCGGGCTCGGATTTATCGAGCTTGACGGTCACCGTCTTGCCCGAGGGCGTGATGATCTGCGCGGAGCCTGGATCGTCGGCCATGGTCTGGCGGCGGATCTCCAGCACCATGCCGCGTCCCTCGGCGGTCAGCCGCTCTTCCTCGAGCTCGGGTTCCTTCATCAGCCAGTGGGCGATGCGCCTATAGAGCTGGACGTGCGGACCGCCGCCCTCGAAGCCGCGCGCCCACAGCCAGCCCTGGTCGGACAGAAGCATGCCGACGCGGCCTTCGCCCTTGCGATCGAGCAGCAGCAGGGGCCGGTTGTCGGCGCCCTTCATCACCACCTCGCCTTGCGGGTTCTGCACGCCGATGGTGCGGAACCAGCGGCTCCAGTGCGGCGGCTCGGTGGCCGAACCATCGAGACCGCGCGTCACCGGGTGACGCTGGCCGAGGTCGGTGAGACGCGGATAGAAGGCCTTTTCGACCACTTCGCCGGTCGGCATGGCGGGCAAAGCCGACATCAGCGGCGTGCGTGCGATTGAAGCCTCGCCGGCATATTCGGGGCCGGCGGCGATCAGCAGGGCGCCGCCCTTTTCGACATATTCGGAGATGTAGTCGTAATAGAGGATCGGCAGCACGTCGCGGTGCTGGTAGCGGTCGAAGATGATGAGGTCGAAATCCTTGATCTTCTCGACGAACAGTTCGCGCGTCGGGAAGGCGATCAGCGACAATTCGTTGATCGGCGTGCCGTCCTGCTTCTCGGGCGGCCGCAGAATGGTGAAATGGACGAGATCGACCGAGGCGTCCGATTTCAACAGATTGCGCCAGGTGCGCTCGCCCGCATGCGGTTCGCCCGAAACGAGCAGCACGCGCAAATTCTCGCGGATGCCGTCGACCAGCGCGATGGCGCGGTTGTTGGTGTCGGTGAGTTCGCCGGGTTCGCGGTCGATGGCGAGTTCGATGATGTTGCGACCGGCGCCGGGGATTGTCACCTGCAGCGGCATGGCCTGGCCCACGGTGGCATGCTCGACCGAGACCTGCTCGCCATTGACCGAGACGCGCACATCGACCGGGCCGGCTTCGTTTTCGGTCGAGATGACGCGGTAGGTCATGTCGAGCGGCTTGCCGACGATGCCGAAACGCGGTGCGTTCTCGAAGCGGATGCGGCGGTCCTTTTCGTGGTCGTTGCCGGTGATCAAGGCGTGCAGCGGGGCGTTGAAGTCGGGCGCGCCCGGGGGCGCGTCGTGCACCTCGCCATCGGTGATCATGATGGCGCCGCCGATGCGCGACGGCGGCACGTCGCGGAAGGCGCCTTCCAGCGCGCCGAACAGCCGTGTTTCGGTACGCTCCTCGGCGGCATCGGACTTCCCGGCCTCGACGACGCGGACGTCGAACTGCTTGAAGCGGCCTAGACGCTGCTGCAGTCCGGCGAGCGCTTCATCGGTCTGCCTGGTGCGGTCGCCGATGTCCTGGCTCTGGCTGCGGTCGACGATCAGCGCGACGACGCTTTTCAGCGGCTCGCGCTCCTCATTGAGGAACACCGGGTTGAACAGGGCGGCGGCCAGCGCCAGCAGGGCGATGAAGCGCAGGACACCGCCGCGTTGGCGAAACCACAGGCCGACAAGCGCCAGCAGCGCCAGCGGCACCAGCACGAGGGCCAGCAAAGGCCAGGAGATCAGCGGTTCGAAGGAGATCGACCAGTTCATTGGTTACTGCCCCAGCCGTTCGAGCAGAATGGGGACATGCACCTGGTCGGATTTGTAGTTGCCGGTCAGCATATACATCATGATGTTGACGCCGGCGCGCAGCGCATAGATGCGCTGCATCGGGTCGGCCGGCACCGTCGGCAGCAACGGGTCGCCATTCTCGTCGACCGCCCAGGCGCCGGCGAAATCATTGGCGGTGATCATGATCGGCGAGACACCATCGCCGGTGCGCACCGGCCGGTTGTCGGCGTTGCTGGCGTCGAGCGATGCCTCCACCCAGAGCGGGCTGCCGGCGAAGCGGCCAGGGAACTCCGGCAGGATGAAGAAGGACTTGGTCAGCACGTGGTCCGACGGCACCGGCTCCAGCGGCGGCACGTTGAGGTTGCCGAGGATGTCGCGCAGCCGCTCTGTCGCCGGGCTGGTCGAATCGGCGCCGATGCCGTTGGCGAACTGGTCGCGCGTGTCGAACAGCACCGTGCCGCCCTGTTGCATATAGGCGTCGACACGGGCGATCGCGGCCTGGCTCGGCATGGGGGCGGCCGGATCGATCGGCCAGTAGATCAGCGGATAGAAGGACAGTTCGTCCTTGGCAATGTCGACGCCGGCCGGCGCGCCGGGCTCCAGCGCGGTCTTCTCTATCAGGAAGCGGGTCAGGCCCTCGAGGCCGGCACGGCTGATCGAATCGTCGCCCGGCACGCCGGTCAGCACATAGGCGATGCGGGTTTTCGAAATCGCCGTGATGGCCGCCTCGTCGCGCGGCTTGGCATCGTCGGCGCGGGCGAAATCGGCATGGCCGAACAATGCGCCAAGTGCGATCAGGATCGCGGCGGTGGTGGCCACAGCGCCGGCACGGCGCCGCCGGCGCGAGAACAGCCCGCCCATCCAGAACACCGCCAGCGTGTCGAGCAGCATCAGCACCAGGGCGGCGGTGACCAGAGAACCTTTCAGGTTGCGGGATTCATCGAAGGCGTACTGGATTGATGTGACCGGAACCGTGAGTTGCGGGCGCGCCAGCGGCACGAAGGCGCTTGCGGCATCGAGCAGATTGTGGGCGAAGACGCCGGTTTCCGAGCCGTAGAGGCCGGGCGGGTTCTCCAAGGTCACCCGCGCGCCGGCGCTCGGCACCAGCGGCCGTGCATCCGGCGTCGGCGGCACCAGCGAGCCGTCGGCCGCGATCATGCGGTAGGGTGCCAGCGATGTGGCGGCGGCTTCGGCATTGGCGATCGCCGCGCCCTGGTTGCGCGACAACTGCACGATGCGACGCAGCATCTCGACGAAGCTGCCCGAGATCGGCAGGTTCGACCATGTCGCCTCGGGCGTAACGTGGAACAGCACCAGCGTGCCCTTGCCTTTCTTCAGCCCGGTGACCAGCGGCGTGCCGTCGGCAAGGGCCGCCCAGGTTCGCTCGACGATATCGGGTGTCGGTTCGGCCAGCACCTGCCTGCTCACGGTGACTTCGGTGGGCGGTGCCAGGTCGGCGAAGGGACCGGCCTTGGGAAATTCGGTGACCGGCTGCGGCGAGGTCCAGGACAGCGCGCCGCCCAGCGAACGCTCGCCGGTGCGCAGGCGGACCGGCAGCAGATCGTCGTCATTGCCTGCGGCGGCCAGCCGCGAGCCGGCGAAACGCACCAGCGTGCCGCCATTGTCGACCCAGTCGACCAATCGCTGCCGGACCTGCGCCGGAATGGTGCCGATGTCGGCCATGATGATCATCGCCGGCTTCTGGTCGAGGATCTGCGGGATGGCGTCGGCGAGATCGGCGCTGGAGGGTTCGACCAGATCGGCGAAGGGCTGCAGTGCGCGCCTGATGTAGTAGAGCGGTGACAGAAGCGGCTGCGCCTGGTCGGCCTCGGCCTGCGATAACAGCCCGACGCGGCGGCGCTTGGAGCTTTCGTCGAGCACGCGCACCGCACCCGCCTGGCGTTCGCCGTCGAGGGCGATCGAGGCGAAGTCGTTGCGCAGCTCGAACGGCACCGTCATGGTGCCGGTGGCGGTGGCTTCGCCGGGCGCGAAGGTCAGCGTCGCATCGGCGATGCGGCGGCCCTTGTCGTCGAAGGCGCCGGCGGTGACCTGCGCCGGTGCCGGGTCACCCGGCGCGCGGATGGCGGTGAGCGCAAAACCGTCGACCTGGTTGTCGGCGGCGGTGAGGCCGGTCAGCGAAAGCCGATCGGCCGTTGCCCAAACCACGCGTGCCGCATTCTTCGACAACAGCGTGTTGAAGGCGGCCTCGTCGCCCTTGGCGGCGAGGCCGTCGGCCAGCACGGCGACGCTGGTACCGGGCAAGGTCTCCAGCACGCCGGCGACGCGGGCATAGACGGCGGGCCGGTCGGTCGGGATCGGCCGCGGCTTGGCGGCGCGCAGCCGGTCGAGCGCGGCGGCGGCATCGAAGGGGCCGATCTCCGCATTGGCCTTTTCGGCGGTAAACGCGATGATGACCGGCACGCCGTTCGAGCCGGCATCCTTGATCAGCCGCTCGGCGGTGGCGACGCGCTTGTTCCAGTCGGCGGCACTCGCCCAGTCATTGTCGATGACCAGCGCAAGGGCCGCACCCTCGGCCGGCAGTTTTTCGCGTGGGTTGAAGACCGGTTCGGCCAGGGCCGCGACGATGAGGCCCGCCATCAGCAGCCTGAGCAGCGTCAGCCACCAAGGGCTTTGATGCGGCGTCTCCTCCCGCTTCAAGACGCGCGCCAGGATTTTCAGCGGCGGGAAGATCTCGGCCTGCGGCTTGGGCGGCGTCAGCCTGAGCAGCCACCAGATCACCGGCAGCGCCAGCAGGCCCCACAGCACCATGGGCGCGCCAAAGGAGAGCGGCAGCCAGCTCATGCGACCGCCTTTCCAGGCTGACCGGTACGACCGCTACCGGCATAGCCGCCATCGGCCGTCATTGCCATGTGCAGGCGCACCAGCGCGTCGGACGCCAGCCGATCGGTGTGGTTGACGGTAAAGCTCCAGCCGAGCCGCTTGCACCATCCGGCCAGCTCCTGGCGGCGGGCGGTATAGAGCAGGCGGTATTCGTCGCCGAGCATTTCAGCGCGTCCGGCGGTCAGCTTTTCGCCTGTCTCGGGGTCGGTGAATTCGGTGCGGCCGGCATAGGGGAAGGTTTCCTCGGCCGGGTCGGCAACTTCGATCAGATGGGCGCGCACGCCGTGGCGGGCGAGCACGTCGAGCCATTCCATCGTCTCCTCGACCGGATCGAGGAAATCGCTGGCGATGACGATGTCGCAGAAGCGCCTGATGTCGGCGAGGTCAGGCTTTGCCGGCAAGTCGCCGGCATGCATCAGCTGGGCGGCGATGCGCTCGGCGCCATTGCGGGCGGTGAACGGATCGGTCAGGCCCGGCCAGGCGATGCGTTCGCCGCTGCGCGACAACAATTCGGCCATGGCCAGCGCCAGCACCAGCGCGCGCGACTGCTTGGAGACGCTGGCGCCGATCGATTTGTAGAGCATGGACGGCGAGGGGTCGGCCCACAGCCATACCGTATGGGCGGCTTCCCATTCGCGGTCGCGCACATAGGTGTGGTCGTCGCGCGCCGAGCGACGCCAGTCGATACGCGAGGAATCGCCCTCGACATAGGGCCGGAACTGCCAGAAATTCTCGCCGATGCCGCGCTTGCGGCGGCCATGCCAGCCGGCGATCACGGTGTTGACGATGCGGCGTGCCTCGACCAGCAGGTCGGGTACCAGCGAAGCCCGCAACCGGCCACGGGCGAGTGCGTCGCGCGTCGCTGCCGGAGCCTGGACCTCGCCGATGCGCGCCATCAAATCCCTTTCACAAGCTTCGCCACCACGTCGCGCACGCTGGTGCCTTCGGCACGGGCGGCGAAGGTCAGCGCCATGCGGTGCTGCAGCACCGGCTCGGCCATCGCCCGCACATCGTCGACCGAGGGCGCCAGGCGCCCGTCATAGAGCGCACGCGCCCTCGTGCACAGCATCAGCGCCTGGCTGGCGCGCGGGCCGGGGCCCCAGGCGACATGCTTGTCGGTATCGGCATTGCCCTGGCCTGGACGGGCCGAGCGCACCAGAGTGAGGATCGCCTCGACGACGCTTTCAGGCACCGGCATGCGGCGGATCAGCGTCTGGATTTCCTTCAATCGAGCCGGCTGCAGCACGTTCTGCGCTTTGGCATCCTCGATGCCGGTGGTTTCCAGGAGGATGCGGCGCTCGGCCTCGATTTCGGGATAGAGGATGTCGACCTGCATCAGGAAGCGGTCGAGCTGGGCTTCCGGCAGCGGATAGGTGCCTTCCTGCTCCAGCGGGTTCTGGGTCGCCAGCACATGGAACGGTGCGGGCAGGTCATAGCGGGCGCCGGCGATGGTGACGTGGTATTCCTGCATGGCCTGCAACAGCGCCGACTGGGTGCGCGGCGAGGCGCGGTTGATCTCGTCGGCCATCAGCAACTGGGCGAAGATCGGCCCGGGGATGAAGCGGAAGGAGCGCTTGCCGGTCTCGTCCTGCTCCATCACCTCGGAGCCGAGTATGTCGGACGGCATCAGGTCGGGCGTGAACTGGATGCGGCGCGAATCGAGGCCGAGCACGATTCCCAGCGTTTCGACCAGCTTGGTCTTGGCAAGGCCGGGAACGCCGACCAGCAGCGCATGGCCACCGGCCAGCAGCGCGACAAGCGTGCGCTCCACGACATTCTCCTGGCCGAAGATCACCCGGCCGACCCCGTCGCGGATCCTGGAAATGTCTGCCAGTGCCTTTTCGGCCTCGGCGATCATGTCCGTTTCGCTGATCGGGCTTTCCTTGACCATCACGCTCATTCGGCTCGATCCCTTCGGTTGGAAATACCGGCCCGCACCATATCATAGGTTGCCGCGATTCGGCCTCGCGTAGCGCCTATGGTCGAACTTAAATCACAGACTTAGGCTGACAAGCGGAACAACAGTGACTATTTCGTGACGATGACGGAACACGACGAACATCGCCAACAAAGCCTTACGCAGGCAACCGAGGCGCGCGGCCTGGAAGCGCTGATCTCGCGCGCGGCGCGTGCCGGCAAGGGCGCGGCGCCCGTCGAGCGCTGGAATCCCGACTTTTGCGGCGATCTCGACATGGAGATCAAGGCCGACGGCACCTGGTTTTATCTCGGCACGCCGATCGGTCGCATGCCGCTGGTGCAGCTCTTTTCCTCCGTGCTGCGCAAGGACGCGGATGGCAGGACCTATCTGGTGACGCCTGTGGAAAAGGTCGGCATCCGCGTCGCCGATGCGCCGTTCATCGCCGTCGAAATGGATGTTTCGGGCAGTGGCGACGAACAGATCATCACCTTCCGTACCAATGTCGGCGACGTGGTCGAGGCCGGACCGGAACGGCCGCTGCGTTTCGTCGACGAGAACGAGACCGGGGGCCTGAAGCCCTATGTGCTGGTGCGCGGCAGGCTGGAAGCGCTGGTGGGGCGGCCTGTCATGTACGAGCTGGTCGGACATGGCGAGGAGATCGAGATCGGCGGCAAGGCGATGTTTGCCGTGCGCTCGAAGGGCGCGGTGTTTCCGATCATGCCGGCGGACCAGTTGAAGCGGCTGAGCGCATGATGGACCGCGTGTCACTGATGCCGTTTTCGTCGGCGGATTTTCGCGCGCGCTTCGCCGCGCAGCCGGAGGCGCATGCCGGCGACGACTATGGCGACCATCGCTTCAATCCGGGTCATCCGCGCCTTAACCAGGGCAAGGCGCTGCGCAATGCGGCAGTGCTGATCCCGGTGGTCGATCATGAAGACGAGGCGACTGTTTTGCTGACCAAACGGGCCGAAAAGCTGCGCAACCATTCGGGGCAGGTGGCCTTTCCCGGCGGCGCCATCGATGCGACCGATGCCAGCCCGGAGGCGGCGGCGCTGCGCGAGACCTTCGAGGAGATCGGCCTTGACCAGGACCGCATCGAGATCATCGGCCGCATGCCCGACTATGTCGCCGGCAGCGGCTACCGCATCGCTCCCGTGCTGGGCATCGTGCGGCCCGGCTTCCAACTGGCCTTGAATGCCGACGAAGTCGATGCCGCCTTCGAAGTGCCGCTGCGCTTCCTGATGGACCCGGTGAATCACAAGCGTGACAGCCGCATGTGGAACGATCTCGAATGGTTCTTCTACGACATGCCGTATGGCGACCAGCGTATCTGGGGCGTCACCGCCGGCATCATCCGCACGCTCTATGAAAGGCTCTATGCGTGAGTGTTTCGATCGCGGGCAGGGCCGACTGGCTCGCCGACAAGCATTTGCAGCGCCTGCTTGCCACCCTGGCTGAAGGCGGCGAAGAGGCGCGTGTCGCCGGCGGCGCCGTGCGCAACACGCTGATGGGCCAGCCGGTCGCCGATGTCGACATCGCCACCACCTGTCTGCCGCAGGAAATCATCCGTCGCGCCGAGACGGAGGGTTTCAAGCCGGTGCCGACCGGCATCGAGCACGGCACCATCACGGTGGTCGCCGGCGGCAAGCCCTATGAAATCACCACTTTGCGCGCCGATGTCGAGACCGACGGCCGCCGCGCCAAGGTGTCGTTCGGGCGCGACTGGAAACTCGATGCCGAGCGGCGCGACTTCACCATCAACGCCCTCTACGCCGACGCGGATGGCTCCATCGTCGACCTGGTCGGCGGCATCGCCGATATCGAGGCGCGGCGGCTGCGCTTCATCGGTGATGCGGAGGCGCGGATTCGTGAGGATTATCTGCGCATCCTGCGCTTCTTCCGCTTCTTCGCCTGGTATGGCGAGGGCCGGCCGGATGCCGAGGGGCTGAAGGCCTGCGCCCGGCTGAAGGAAGGCCTGGCCCAGCTTTCGGCGGAGCGCGTCTGGTCCGAGTTGAAGAAACTGCTTTCGGCGCCTGATCCGTCGCGGGCGCTGCTGTGGATGCGGCAGGCCGGCGTCTTGACCGCCGCGCTGCCGGAAAGCGAGAAATGGGGCATCGACGCCATCCACGGGCTGACCAAGGCCGAGAAGGATCTGGGCTGGGCGGCCGATCCGATGCTGCGGCTGGAGGCGATCGTGCCGCCGGATGCCGCGCGCATGAAGACGCTGGCCGAGCGGCTGAGGTTTTCGACCGCGGAAGCGGACCGTTTGCGCCACTGGGCGCTCTCGACGGCCGTCGACCCGAAGACGACCGAGGGCGAACTGGCGAAAAGGCTCTATCGCGGCGACCGGCAAGGGGTTGTCGACCGCCTGCGGCTATCGCTTGCCGGAGCCCGGGTGCGTGCTGTCGAGGACAATAACGCGCTGGTTGAAGCCGGCGGCTTTTCGCGCCTGCTGGGCTTCGCACTCAAATGGGAAAAACCGGTGTTTCCCCTGAAAGGCGCCGATCTGACGGCGCTCGGCGCCACGCCAGGGCCGAAACTGGGCGAAATCCTCAAGAACCTCGAAACGGAATGGATCGAGGCGGGATTTGCCGCCGATCGCGGCACGCTGCTGGACCGCGCCGCGAAGGCGCTTGAAACTTAGAGCTAGCCCGGACCACCGTGCCGATCAAAAGGCGAGGCGACGATTTGACTGGGCGAAACGTCGCTCTCCTACCTGATCGCCATGGGAGCCAGGGCGCGCGAAAGGCTCGCCTCGCCCTTGCCGTAGACCGAGGCCCTGTAGTTGACCAGCGTGTCGGTACGAGCCGTGTTGAGCAGATCGTTGGTAATCTGGGTCGCCGTGGCCGTGGTGAACTTGCTGCCGATGATCGCCGCATATCCTGAAATGATCGGCGCGGCGAAGGAGGTGCCATAAAGCCCTGTCTTGCTTCCATCGACACCAACCACGAGGAAGTGGCTTTGCACCAGCGCATTGGAGCCGGCGGTATTGGAATACCAGGCAAGCTGGGCCTTGCTGGACGTCGTGCCGTTGGTGGACAGCGCGCCGACGAAGATTGCGGATGGTTTTCCGATCAGGGCAAGGTCGAGATAGTCCTGCTGGCCGTTCGTGATCCCGCCCACGGCGACCGAATCGTTGCCCGCGGCCTTCGAAACAACAGCCGTCCCCCTGGTGGCGTAGGAGATGATGGAGGCTTCCTCCGGGGCCCAGCCGATCTGGTTCGAGCTGTAGCCCGCCTTGGCGTACATGCCGTAGCTCAGATTGAGCACGTTCAGGCCGGGCGCCAGGCCGACGGCCGAACCGGTTGAGAAGTCCTTCGACCTGATGGTCGCCAAAGGCGCGATCATGCCGGCTTCCTCTCGCGTCCATTCACCGTGGCGCTGGGTTTGAACCCCAACACCGAAATTGCCGGAGAAGCGCGATGTGCTGGAGAAATCGTCGACGATCGTCATCGTGACGCCCTTGCCCTTGTATCCCGCGGCCCAAGCCGCGCCAATTTCGGGGCTCATCCACCGCTGCACTGCTTGCGTGCCCGCGACCGGGATCGTTGCGCTCACGCATGTGGACAGGCCGCCGCCGTGGCACAGCGCGGCCATCTCGTCCGCATTGACCGCCTCCTGTGCCGACGCCATCGGCGCCGACAGGATGGCGAGAGCTGTGGCGATACCGAATTTCAAGCAACTCCCTGACATGCTGTTACTCCGTTCAAACAAGAACCAAGACGGGTGATCGCGAGTTTCGGGGCGAGATGATTTTCATTTGCATCCTCCCGGCGATCAGAAAGTTACACGGTAATTCAGCCAGATGTGCTGGCTCTCCGGTTTAGCGTTAACCAGATATTTCAAGGTTTCCTCAGGCGCCATCCGGCTGGCCGCGAGCCGGCAATTGACGCTGTAGGTGCCAAAATCGCCGTAGTCGGCTTCACAGGACTTTTCGGTAAGCTTGCCGCCGACGGTCGTGGTGAGCGAAAGGGAAAGAGTGCTGTTCGGGTTCGGATGCATCTGGGTGAGGAACCCAAGCTTGAGGCTGGGCTCGATCCGATACTTCGCGCCCTCTTCGCCGGTCCCAAAGCCCCAAAGGATGCCGGCATCCTCCGTGATCTGGGTGAGCAGGTCCACATGCATGTCGACCCAGTTTGCCCGGTACCATTGGTTGAACGAGACAAAGGTCCCGTTCTGCAGTTCGTAGCCGCCATTGCCAAGGCTCCTCGCGCGATCGCTGAGCGGCGAGCCCTGATGTATGTCGACCAACGATGTCGTCATGTCCTGGGCGGCAGCCGGGGACGCCCCGATGAGCGCGCACAGCAGGAGCGCCATCGCTCAGAACCTCACTCGACTGCCGGACTTTTCGCGCATGCGCGAAACACCTCGCCCCACTGATTCCGGATCAGTGCCTAATGGCGACGGGCTCCTCTGGCAGCCCACTGTGGCCGGATTATCCTCGGGACAGTGGCATGGGTTAGGTTACCGCGTGGTTTATTTTAGCTGATGCAAATATGATTTTTTGACCCTGCTAGGTCCGGCTCCGAGGCGCCCGCGGCGGCGCCCCGATCTCGAAGCGCCAACGCGGCTCATTGCTGACACCGGCGAAAGCAGGCCGGGCGAAGCCTAGGCGGCGTCGCGCACCTTTTCTATGCGCGAGCGGATCGCCTCGATCATGGTTTCGCGGATTGTCGTCTCGCCATGTGTCTCGCGCATATGCTCGACGGCACGGCGCATCACTTCGGCTTCCTCGTCGGCACGGGTGTGCCAGTCACAGCCAGGAACAAGCGAGCCGCAGTGGAATTGCTTCATCGGATTTCTCCTTTTCCTCCAGGGAGCCGGTCGAGGCTCCGCGACATTTTTTTGGTCCACGGTCCATTCACGGACGTGGCGGGGCGAGAGCTATAACACGGGAGGGGCTATCCGGTTGCATCAAAGCATCGTGCACCGCCCGCCCTGTCTCCTCGACTTGAGGCGATTCCAAAATGGAATTGCTCCGGCTGTCCTACGGCCAGCGCACCTCCGGCGGCAGGCTCGACAGGATCGAGGCGACATTGCCGCCGGTCTTCAGGCCGAAAATGGTGCCGCGATCGTGAAGCAGGTTGAACTCGACATAGCGGCCGCGGCGGATGAGCTGTTCGTCGCGGTCGCCGTCCGTCCAGTTCTCGTTGAAATTGGCGCGCACGAGGTGGCCGTAGACGACGAGGAAGGAGCGTCCGACGTCCTGGACGAAGTTGAAGTCGGCGTTCCAACCGCCTCTGTCCTCGCCAGAATGCAGCCAGTCGAAGAAAATGCCGCCAACGCCGCGCGGCTCGTTGCGGTGGGGCAGGAAGAAATACTCGTCGCACCAGGCCTTGAATTTCGGGTGGTCGGCGACGGCGGCGTTCTTTTCGCAAGCGAACTGCATGGCGCGGTGGAAGGCGACAGTGTCGGGGTCGTCCTGGGTACGGCGGCGGTCGAGCACCGGCGTCAGATCGGCGCCGCCGCCAAACCATTGCCTCGAGGTGACGACCATGCGCGTGTTCATGTGCACGGCCGGAACGTTGGGATTCCAGGGGTGCGCGATCAGCGAAATGCCGGAGGCCCAGAAGCGCGGGTCCTCCTCGGCGCCGGGCATCTGCTTCCTGAATTCGGGCGAGAACTCGCCGTAGACGGTCGAGGTGTGGACGCCGACCTTCTCGAAGACGCGGCCATGCATCATCGACATGGTGCCGCCGCCACCCTTGCCCTGGTCACGCTCCCACGGCGTCTTTTCGAAACGGCCCGGCGACCATGAGGCGAGGGGGCCCTGGAGATCCTGCTCGATCTGCTCGAAAGCGCCGCAGATGCGTTCGCGCAGCGCCTCGAACCACAGGCGCGCCTTCATCTTCTTCTCTTCAATGTCGGCGGGCAGGCCAGCGGGTATTTCAGGTCGTTCCAAAGTGCCGTCTCCGGTTGCGGGGTGGCCCGCCCCTACAAATGACTCGTCTTTTGCCGGCGCGATCCCTAATCTCTTAGGGGACAGGGTCAAGTCACTTTGCTTTTGCGCATGATCCTTTCCGAAATTCGGATTCCGATTTTTTGGGGCATGCGCCAGGTGCAGGGAGTTGTTTGGTGCGCACCCCGGCAAGACCGCCGCTGGATGGCCTGAAGAAAAGGCTCGATCAGAGCCGGACTGAGCGCGCACGCATGCCGCGCGACGGTTTTCTGCGCGAGACCTTCGTCCTGCCGCGCTCCGATGCGCGGCTCAAGGCCAAGGAATGGTTCGAGCGCTTTCCCAAGCAAGCCTACTGGACCGAGATCGAAAGTTGGTTCGAACGCCCGGGCGATGTGATCGAATTCACCATCAGGCGGTTGCCGGCGGCGGATTAGGGTCCGACCAACAGCCTCCGCGGGCCCGCTCCCTCATTTGCCAGCCGGTCGCCCTTGTTCCTGAGCGGGCATTTGTCGATCGACATGCAGCCGCAGCCGATGCAGTCGGTCAGCCCGTCGCGCAGTTTCTTCAACTGGTCGATCTTGTGGTCAAGCGCGTCGCGCCAGGCGGTCGACAGCAATCCCCAGTCGTCGCGCGTCGGCGTGCGGCCTTCGGGCAGCGACGCCAGGGCTTCGCCGATTTCGGCGAGCGAGATGCCGACCTCCTGCGCGACCTTGATGATTGCCACCCGCCGCAGCACGTCGCGGCCGTAACGCCGT
The DNA here is from genome assembly GCF_006441315.1 of Mesorhizobium sp. B2-4-19. NCBI lineage: Bacteria > Pseudomonadati > Pseudomonadota > Alphaproteobacteria > Hyphomicrobiales > Phyllobacteriaceae > Mesorhizobium > Mesorhizobium sp. B2-4-19. The sequence goes on from NZ_VFUV01000004.1 coordinate 82,925, forward strand.
TGGTTGCCTGACGTGCGGTGGCTGCGGATCAGCCCGCGCGCTTCATAAAAATGCAGTGCCGACACCGCCACGCCGCTGCGCATGGCCACCTGGCCGACCGTCAATTCCGATGCTGGAGCCATTTCCGATTTTCCGCTTGACCTCAAGTTAAGTTGAGCTTGTAGCGAGGAAACGTTGATTGGGCAAATGACAGGAGAAGGCGATGTGCGCCTGGGTGAGAATGGCCGGAGAAACCGCTGTCGTCGGCGACGGCAGGGCTGTCGATGGGCCGCCGGTCCTATCCGAGCTGCCGGACGGCTTCGCCCGCCACCATGGCGACGGACAGCGCGACGTTGATGCTGCGCGCGCTGCCCTGCATGGGGATGGTCAGCCGCGCATCCGCCGCCTGATGGACAGGATCCGGCACGCCCGCGGATTCGCGGCCGAACAGAAGGATGTCGCCGTCGGCAAAGCTGAAGCTGGTATAGGGGGTCGCAGCTTTGGTCGACAGAAGCACCAGCCTGCTCCCGTGATTCATGCGCCAGTCCTCGAAGGCGTTCCAGTCGACATGCCGGGTCAGGGCAGCCATTTCGAGGTAGTCCATGCCGGCGCGCTTGAGCGCCTTGTCGGAAAGCGGAAAGCCGGCCGGCTCGATGATGTCGACGCCAAGGCCGAGACAAGCGGCGAAGCGCAGGATTGTCCCGGTATTGCCGGCAATGTCCGGCTGGTAGAGCGCGATGCGGAGACAACGGTTCATTTCCGCATCCTTCTAATAAGTGGCAGATCGGCCACAGGAGCTTCCCGGTTTTGGAAATTACTGGACCTGCGGGTGGCCATTTTCTGCGAAGTCGGGTATGTCAGTCGCATTGTCAACCCGAACCGATGGAGGGGACACTCATGATGACCATGCACATCCAGCGCCCCTCTCGTGGGCTTGTACGCCTGCCGGCGGCTTCGGTACGACGATTCACCTGACTCTCTAAGACTTGATCGCACCGATTCCCGCCGAAACGATTTTTCGGCTCTCGAAGGAATCCTGCGATGTTTTTCAAAAAGTCAAAAGGGCTGAACGCCCCAGCTGAACATGTCCAGACCGACGCTTGTCGTGTCCGGACCGATGCCGAGCGTCGGTTGCGGACCGAGGCAATCCGCGTGTCCGGCCGAATGCCGGCGGACGATGTTGCTTGGCCTTTTCATCTCTATTTTCACACGGAGGACGGACCGATGTTCGATCCCTACAGAATACCGGGCTCGAGGAGCCTGCATATCCACCGACTGCCGACCTGGGCACTGCTGATCGGCGAGACCTATTCGTCAGCGGTCCATGCCGAAGTCCGGCGCCGGCCGCATCGCGGCATGCTGCCGGATGTCGATTTCTCGCACGCTGTTCCGGATCCCAGCCGACCTTCGCTGGTGCGCCGGATCATCCGGCTGATCCGGCCGGGCGCGAAAATCCGGCTTGTCGACACCGCGTCGACGGGATCGGCGAGCGAGCCTGTCGGCGAAAAGCCCGCGAGCCCCTATATTGCGCGAAGCGGGGCCGACGGTCCGGACGATTCCGGACCGTCGGCCCTCGGCGCCACACGGTCCGAGGATTTCGTACGTTCACGCGCCGCATAAGCGGAAAACAGATTTTCACAGGCATGACCAATGTTGTTGTTTAGCTGGTTTGAAAGAAGGCTCGATCCGTTCCCCGCGGCGGAACCGGTCGAGCCGCCCAAGACGCTGGTAGCCTTCTGCCTGCATTATACGCGCGGCGCCTGGCCCTATATCCTTGTCGACGCGGTGCTGGTGGCGGCCATCGCCATCGCGGAAGTCTGGATGTTCGGCTTCCTCGGCCGCATCGTCGACTGGCTGTCGGGGCAGAATCGCGAAACCTTCCTGCAAACGGAAGGCTGGAAGCTTGCCGGAATGGCCTTCATCGTGCTGTTCGCACTGCCGGGCACGGTATGGGTGCATTCGCTGCTCAACCAGCAGACGCTGATGGGCAACTATCCGATGCGCATCCGTTGGCAGGTGCACCGCTACCTGCTCAACCAGTCGATGAGCTTCTACCAGGACGAGTTCGCCGGCCGCATCGCCACCAAGCTGATGCAGACCGCGCTCGCCGTGCGCGAATGTGTCATCAAGGTGATCGACGTGCTCAACTACGTCATCGTCTATTTCCTGGGCATGCTGTTGATCGTCGGCTCCGCCGACTGGCGGCTGGCCGCGCCTCTGGCGGTCTGGCTGGTCGGCTACGTGCTGTTGCTGCGCTACTTCATTCCCCGGCTGGGCAAGGTCGGCGAGGAGCAGGCCAATGCGCGCTCGGTCATGACCGGCCGCGTCGTTGACAGCTACTCCAACATCCAGACAGTCAAGCTGTTCAGTCATGCCAAGCGCGAGGCGACCTTCGCCAGGGAAGGCATGATGGGCTTCCTCGACACGGTCTACCGGTCGATGCGGCTGGTGACGGTGCTTTTCGGCACACTCTACATTCTGAACGCCCTGCTGCTGTTCTCGGTCACCGCCATCTCGCTGTGGCTGTGGATGGGGCAAGTGGTGACGATCGGCGCGGTCGCCGTGGTCATAGGCCTGGTGCTGCGGATGTGGGGCATGTCGCAATGGATCATGTGGGAGATGTCGGGCCTGTTCGAGAACATCGGCACCGTGCAGGACGGCATCGCCTCGATCTCGCTGCCGCGCCTCGTCGAGGACAGGCCGGATGCGAAGGAGATCGCCGTTTCCAGGGGCGAGATCCGCTTCGAGGATATCCGCTTCCATTATGGCAAGCAGAAAGGCGTGATCGAAAACCTGTCGTTGACGGTGAAGCCGGGCGAGAAGGTCGGCATTGTCGGCCGCTCGGGCGCCGGCAAGTCGACACTGGTCAATCTGCTGTTGCGCTTCTACGATCTGGAAAGCGGCGAGATCCTGATCGACGGCCAGGAGATCGCCGGCGTGAAGCAGGATTCACTGCGCGCCCAGATCGGCATGGTCACGCAGGACACCTCGCTGCTGCATCGTTCGGTGCGCGAGAACATCCTCTACGGCCGGCCCGATGCTTCGGACGAGATGCTTGTCGAGGCGGCGCGGCGGGCCGAGGCACTGGACTTCATTGGCGGGCTCGCGGATCACAAGGGCCGCAAGGGGTTCGACGCCTATGTCGGTGACCGCGGCGTCAAATTGTCCGGCGGCCAGCGGCAACGCATCGCCATTGCTCGCGTTATGTTGAAGGATGCGCCTATACTTATCCTTGACGAGGCGACGTCGGCTCTGGATTCCGAGGCGGAAGCGGCCATCCAGGAGAACCTCTACAAGCTCATGCAGGGCAAGACCGTCATCGCCATCGCCCATCGGCTGTCGACAATCGCGGCGATGGACAGGCTTGTGGTGATGGATCAGGGCTGTGTCATCGAGGAAGGTTCGCACGAGGAACTGGTCGCCAAGGGCGGGCTCTACGCGCAACTCTGGCAGCGCCAGTCGGGCGGGTTCCTGCTCGAGGACATACCGGCCGATGTCGCCAATGACGTGATCGCGAAGGGGCAAGCCGCAGAATGATGGCCGCCGCATGATGACAGCCATCTATCGCTGGTTCGAGAACTGGGTCTATCCGTTCAGGGAGCCGGCGAATCTTCGGCCGCCGTCGAGTGTCGGCGGCTTTCTGTGGCATTATGTCGGCCAGGCGAAGTTCGCCTTCTTCGCCATGCTGGTCATCGGCGGCATCGCGCCGCTGGTCGAGGCCGGCCTGTTCTACTTCGTCGGGCGGCTGGTCGACATACTCGACCAGCTTCCCGGCGGGCGCAGCTGGCACGCGCTGTGGGCCGCCGCCGGCCCCGAGCTGGTGTTCATGATCGCGGTCGTGCTGGTCGTCCGCACCATCGTCGTCGGCCTGTCGGCGCTGGTCGACGAGCAGACGATCACGCCCGGCTTCTACAATCTGGTGCGCTGGCAGGCGCACCGGCATGTGTCGCGCCAGTCCTACGCCTTCTTCCAGAACGATTTCGCCGGCCGCATCGCGACGAAAGTCTGGCAGGCGGGGCAAGCGACCGGCGACCTGATGGAGAGCTTCATCGAGGTCGTCTGGTTCATGGTCGTCTACACGGTGACGACGCTGGCGCTGGTCGCCGGACTGGATCTCAGACTGGCGGTGCTGGTGGTGATCTGGATTTCCGCCTTCGGCTGGCTGGCGAAACTTTATCTGCCGGCGATCCGCAAGCATGCCGAGGCGACAGCCGAGGCCGGCTCGATGATCAATGGCCGCATCGTCGATTCCTATTCCAACGTGCAGACGCTGAAACTGTTCGCGGCCGACGGCGACGACCGCTACATAAAGAGCGGTTTCGACATCTATCTCGACGCGTTGCGCCCTTTCACCCGACGGCTGACCGGCGTGCGCATGGCGCTGACGACGCTGTCGGGCATCATGATCACGGCGATCGGCTGTTTTGCCGTCTATCTCTGGGTCGAGGGCTCGATCACCGTCGGCGCGGTCGCCTTCACGCTGTCGCTGGTGCTGCGGCTCAACATGCTGCTTGGCCGGCTGATGATGCAGCTCAACAGCATTCTGCGCAATCTCGGCGTGCTGGAGAATTCCAAGGCGCTGATCTCGCAGCCGCTCGGGCTAGTCGATGCCCCCAATGCCAGGGAGCTTGTCGTTGCCGGCGGACGCATCGATGTGAAGGGCGTCGAGTTCCACTACGGCAAGGGGTTCGGCGTGCTGAACGGCATCGACCTTGTCGTCAAGCCCGGCGAAAAGGTGGGGCTGGTCGGGCCATCGGGTGCCGGCAAGACCACGCTCGCCAACCTGATCCTGCGGCTCTACGATCTGGAAGGCGGGTCGATCACTGTCGATGGCCAGAACGTAGGCAAAGTCACGCAGAATTCGCTGCGCGCCAATATCGGCGTCGTCAGCCAGGATACGGCGCTCTTCCACCGTTCGCTGCGCGACAACATCAAGCTCGGCATGCCGGATGCAACCGACGCCGAGGTGATCGCGGCAGCCAGGAAGGCCGAGGCGCATGACTTCATCCTCGGCCTGCGAGACAACCGGGACCGCGCCGGCTACGAGGCCTTTGTCGGCGAACGCGGCGTGAAACTGTCGGGCGGCCAGCGCCAGCGCGTGGCGATAGCCCGTGTCTTTCTGAAGGACGCGCCGATCCTGATCCTCGATGAGGCGACTTCGGCGCTCGATTCCGACATCGAGGCGGCGATCCAGGAGAATCTCGCCCGGCTGATGGAGAACAAGACGGTCATCGCCATCGCCCACCGGCTGTCGACCATCGCCGCGCTCGACCGTCTTGTTGTGCTGGACGGCGGCCGCATCGTCGAGCAAGGCACGCATGACGAACTGGTGGCGCTCGACGGGCTTTATGCGCGGCTGTGGAAGCGGCAGTCCGGCGGCTTCCTCTATCACGAGGAAAGCGTGCTCGAAGAGACGCGGCCGGCGGAGTAGGCGTATGGGCGGGACGCCGGAAGTCGGTTATGTGCTCAAGCGGCTCCGGCCGACCACGCCGGCCTTCGACAGGCTGAAGGACGAGAGCCGGCTGGAAGGCTACTGGATGCTGGTGCGCCTGGCGGATGGCTGGGCAAGCGGCCGCAACAAGTTCCTGAAGCGGGGCGAGGCGTTGTTCGGGGTGTGGCATGGCGCCGAACTTGCCGGTGTATGCGGGCTGAACATCGATCCCTATGTCGAGGGCAGGGACCAGGGCCGGGTGCGGCACCTGTTCGTCAGCGCGCCTCACCGCCGCGCCGGCCTCGGCCGCATGCTGGTCGAGACCGTCATCGATCGGGCACGCCGCCATTTCACCGCGTTGAACACCCGCGCGCCGCGGGACGCCTTCGGCTTTTATGAAAGGCTTGGCTTTCGGCGCGTGGAAGGCGAAGAATTCGTCACCCACCGCATGGTATTCGGGAAGGGGAACTGAAATGTCCTTGCGTCCGCCATCCCATCTTGCCGGCTCTTCGGCCGCTGAAGCGGCCTTCGACGCGCTTGGCCACGAAGTCCTGGCCGAAAAGGCGGCGGCACTCGGCCGTGCCGGCCAAAAGGTCGAGGAAACGCTGGCCAGGTTGCGCGACAATGCCGATGAGGAGTTGCGCCCCAAGCTTCTCAAGGAGGCCGCCGAGGCGGTGCACGGCTATTTCATCCAGCGCGAGCTGTGCGGCTTGCGCAAGCACGATGGCGTCATCCGCGAATACGACATCCCCAGGGCTGTGCTGGTCAGGCTCGGCGCCCGGTAGGCTCGGCCCACGACATTTGAGAGCCCGGCCACTAGGCAGCAATCGGGAATTCGACAGGGCCTTGAACCGTCACTCGAGCCACTTTGTGATGAACGTGCCGTTCTCGTGAATGTCGGTCGTTTCCAGCGGGCCCGGACCGAGATTGGTGAATTTGTGCGGCGTGTGGGGCGGCACGATGACGATCTGGCCGGCGGAAGCCTCGATTTCCTTGTCGCCCACGGTAAACAGGCCGGTGCCCTGGCGGATGATGAATATCTCCGCGTAGGGATGGGAGTGCAGCCGCGGGCCGCCGCCGACATCGGGCAGGTAGTTGAAGATCAGGCAGGAGTTGGAGCCGTAGGCGCCGCCTTGCAACTCGCCCTTCCAATGGTCGGACCGAACTGCCCATTCGTCGCGGTCTATGACGTGCGCCATGCGAAGGAGGATAGATCACACCGGCGCCCTGTGTCGAGGCAAGCTTGAGCCTTGGATTTTGCTGATATTTCCCGGTTGTTTAGCCGCCTTTTGCGGCCATTCGCCGTCCCGCCGGACAATAGGGGATTTTGTCCCCGCGACAATCTGCCCTTGTGCCTTGACCCGTCTGGACAAAAACGGGCTTCACGCATAAACCGAAGTCCAAATGCCGGAGGAATTCGCTAGCCTGTTCGCCATGCGCTGTCGGGTTGGCGTGATTGAGCGGGGAACAAGGCTCGGCCACCGGCGCGGAAGAGGCGAAAGGATCAGGCACCCGTGAGCGCAACCGACATCCACGATCCCAATCGTCGAGATTTTCTTTATGTCGCCACGGGCATGGCTGCCGTGGTCGGAGCCGGCGCCGTCGCCTGGCCTTTCATCGACCAGATGCGCCCCGATGCCTCGACGCTGGCGCTCGCCTCGGTGGAAGTCGATGTCGCCTCGCTGACGCCTGGCATGTCGCTGATCGTCAAGTGGCGCGGCAAGCCGGTCGTGGTGCGCAACCGCACCGAAAAGGAAATGAAGGACGGCGAGGCCGTCAACCTCTCCGATCTGAAGGATCCGATCGCCCGCAACGCCAACCTGCCGGCCGATGCGCCGGCGACCGACGCCAACCGCACCACGCCCGGCAAGGAAGCCTGGATGGTGATGGTTCAGGTCTGTACGCATCTGGGCTGCATCCCGCTCGGCCAGGAAGGCGATTTCGGCGGCTGGTTCTGCCCGTGCCATGGTTCGCAATACGACACCGCCGGCCGCATCCGCAAAGGTCCGGCACCGGAAAACATGGCTGTGCCGGTATTCAAATTCATTTCCGATACCAAGATCCTTATCGGTTGAGGCAGGGGATATTTCGATGAGCGAGGGACACTCGACCTATACGCCCAAGACCGGTATCGAACGCTGGTTCGATGCCCGCATGCCGCTGCCGCGGCTGGTCTACGACAGCTTCATCGCCTATCCGGTGCCGCGCAACCTCAACTATGCCTGGACCTTCGGCGGCATCCTGGCGATCATGCTGGTGGCGCAGATCCTGACCGGCATCGTGCTGGCCATGCACTACACGGCCGACACCAATCTCGCCTTCGGCTCCGTCGAAAAGATCATGCGCGACGTCAATTCCGGCTGGCTGTTGCGCTACCTGCATGCCAACGGCGCCTCGTTCTTCTTCGTCGCCGTCTACATCCATATCTTCCGCGGCCTTTATTACGGCTCCTACAAGGCGCCGCGCGAGCTGCTGTGGATCCTCGGCTGCATCATCTATCTGCTGATGATGGCGACCGGCTTCATGGGCTATGTGCTGCCATGGGGGCAGATGAGCTTCTGGGGCGCCACGGTCATCACCGGCTTCTTCAGCGCCATTCCGCTGGTCGGCGACTGGATCCAGCAGCTGCTGCTCGGCGGCTTTGCCGTCGACAACCCGACGCTGAACCGCTTCTTCGCGCTGCACTACCTCTTGCCGTTCATGATTGCGGGCGTCGTCGTGCTGCACGTCTGGGCACTGCATGTGGTGGGCCAGTCGAACCCGACCGGCATCGAGGTCAAGTCGAAGACCGACACCGTCGCCTTCACGCCCTACGCGACCATCAAGGACGCGTTCGGCATGATCGTGTTCCTATTCGTCTTCGCCTATTTCGTCTTCTACCTGCCGAACTATCTCGGCCATCCTGACAATTACACGGTGGCCAACCCGCTGAAGACCCCGGCCCATATCGTTCCGGAATGGTACTTCCTGCCGTTCTACGCGATCCTGCGCGCCATCACCTTCAACATCGGGCCGATCAATTCCAAGCTCGGCGGCGTGCTGTGCATGTTCGGCGCCATCGTCATGCTGTTCCTGGTGCCCTGGCTCGACACCTCCAAAGTGCGCTCGGCGGTCTACCGGCCCTGGTACAAGCTGTTCTTCTGGCTGTTCGTGGCCGATGCCATCCTGCTCGGCTGGCTGGGCTCGCAGCCGGCGGAAGGCAGCTATGTGTTCATGGCGCAGATGGCGACGCTGTTCTACTTCGCCTTCTTCCTGGTCGCGCTGCCGGTGCTTGGCCTGATCGAGACGCCGCGCAGGCTGCCGAACTCGATCACCGAGGCGGTGCTCGAAAAGAACAAGGGTGGCAGCGGGCATCCGGCGGGCGCCACGGCCGCGCCAGAGACCAAGGGCTGAGCGGTAGAGAATCTAAGGGGATTTGGCATGAAAAAGATTCTCACCTCGCTGGCGCTGGTCGGCCTTGTGGCTGCCGGCACCGCAGCCTTCGCGGCCGAAGAGGCGCACAATGCGGCGGCACCCACGCATTTCCCGATCAACGAGCCGAAGGAAATGAGCTGGAGCTTCACCGGCCCGTTCGGCACCTATGACAAGGCGCAGCTGCAGCGCGGCCTGAAGGTCTACAAGGAAGTCTGCTCGGCCTGCCATTCGATGAACCTGGTGGCGTTACGCACGCTGTCGGACCTCGGCTACAACGAAGCCCAGGTCAAGACGCTGGCCGCCCAATACACCATCCATGACGGCCCCAACGACGCCGGCGACATGTTCGACCGTCCCGGCAAGCCGTCCGACCATTTCCCGGCGCCGTTCGCCAATGAGGAAGCCGCGGCTGCCTCCAATGGTGGCGCTGCCCCGCCCGACATGTCGCTGCTGGCCAAGGCGCGCGGCGTCGAGCGCGGCTTTCCGCAGTTCGTCTTCGATATCTTCACCCAGTATGACGCGGGCGGCCCCGACTACATCCATTCGCTGCTGACCGGCTACGACCAGACGCCGCCGGCCGGAATGGTCATTCCCGAGGGCACGCACTACAACCCGTACTTCATGTCTGGCGTGTCGCTGAAGATGCCCAAGCCGCTCTCCGACGGCCAGGTGACCTATGATGACGGTTCGCCGCAGACGGTCGACCAGTATTCCCGCGACGTGGCTGCCTTCCTGACCTGGGCCGCCGAGCCGCACATGGAAGACCGCAAGAAGATGGGCTTCCGCGTGCTGGTGTTCCTGTTGCTCTTCGGCGCGCTGGTCTACCTGACCAAGCGCAAGGTGTGGGAAGGCGTGGCCCACTAAAGCCTGCCTAGCCAACGACAAAAAAAGGCGCCCGAAAGGCGCCTTTTTGCACTTCCGGCGACAGGCAGTGTCATATGACCGTCACCGCCAACAGCGATCCTGCGCCATTCCCACAAAAGGATCGCACCCATGAAGAAATACGCATCGCTGACTGCTGGTCTGCTGTTGCTGGTCATCGGCTCTGCCGCCCGGGCCGAAGACGCAAAACCCTTCGTCACAAACAAAGACATCGACCTGACGATGATCCTGCCGCCGCCACCGGCAAACGATTCGGCGCAGACCAAGGCCGAACTCGGCGAGGTGCTGACGCTGCAGGTGACACGCACGCCCGAGATGGTGGCCAGCGCCGTTGCCGACTCCGAGGAGAATGTCTGGCGCTTTGCCAATGTGATGGGGCCGAATTTCAACAAGGACAAGCTGCCGAAGTTCAGCGCCTTCTTCGATCGCGTGGTCGAGACCGAAGGCGCTGTCGTCGATCCGGCCAAGGATGTCTGGAAGCGCCCGCGTCCGCATCAGCTCAGCGACCTCGTCAAGCCTGTGGTCAAGTTGTCTAGCTCCGGCTCCTGGCCATCCGGCCACGCCACCGTCGGAACTATGATGGGCATCATCCTGGCCGACATGGTTCCGGAGAAGCGCGCCGAGATCATGGCGCGCGCCGCCGAATATGCCCACAACCGTGAGATTGGCGGTATCCACTATGCGTCCGACGTCGAGATGGGCAAGATTTCCGGCAGCGTCATTGCCGCTCTCCTGCTCAACCGGGACGACTTCAAGGCCGAATACGAAACGGCCAGGGCAGAGCTTCGTTCCGATCTCGGCATGTAACTTCGCCAGCAATCGGCTTCGATGCGAGGGGCGCTCCGGCGCCCCTTTTCTATTCACGGCCATGCTTTGCGGGAGTTCCGCAATTAGCCCGTTGGCAGGGCTGCATCGGATTGATATTCGAGGCATCGAAGGGCGGCGAATGCTGGCCTGTGATGGCCTGGGAAACGATGATGCGGCTTCGTGACTGTCATAACTTTTCCGATTTCCGCCGCATGGCGCAGCGAAGGCTGCCGGGACCGATCTTCGACTACATCGATGGCGCGGCCGACGACGAGGTCACCTATCGCCGCAACACTGAAAGCTTCGAGACCTGCGACCTCGTTCCCAACGTGCTGCGCGGGGTGAGCGAGATCGACATGTCGGTGACGGTGATGGGGCAGAAGCTGGCGATGCCGTTCTATTGCTCGCCGACCGCCCTGCAGCGGTTGTTCCACCATCAGGGCGAGCGCGCGGTGGCCAAGGCCGCCGCCAAATACGGCACCATGTTCGGTGTCTCTTCGCTTGGCACGGTCAGCCTCGAGGAGGCGCGCGGGATCAGTGTCAGTCCGCAGGTCTACCAGTTCTACTTCCACCGGGATCGCGGCCTCAACCGGGCGATGATGCAGCGGGCGAAGCAAGTTGGCGTCGAGGTGATGATGCTGACCGTCGACAGCATCACGGGGGGAAACCGCGAGCGCGACAAGCGCACCGGCTTTGCCATTCCCTTCAAGCTCAACCTCGCGGGGATGGCGCAGTTCGCGCTCAAGCCGGCCTGGGCGATCAATTATTTCACCCATGAGGGGTTCAAGCTGCCGCAGCTCGACGAACATGTCGACATGGGCGGCGGCACGATGTCGATCAGCCGCTATTTCACCGAAATGCTCGACCCGTCGATGACCTGGGACGATGTCGCCGAGATGGTCAGGCAGTGGTCGGGCCCGTTCTGCCTCAAGGGCATCATGTCGGTCGAGGACGCCAAACGCGCCGTCGAGATCGGCTGCAGTGGCATTGTGCTTTCCAATCATGGCGGCCGGCAGCTGGACGGCTCGCGGGCGGCATTCGACCAGTTGGCCGAGATCGTCGATGCCGTCGGCGACCGGATCGACGTCATCATGGATGGCGGCGTGCAGCGCGGCACGCATGTGCTGAAGGCGCTGTCGCTCGGCGCCAAGGCCGTCGGCATCGGCCGTTACTATCTGTTTCCGCTGGCGGCGGCCGGCCAGCCGGGTGTCGAACGGGCGCTTGAACAGATGCGGGTCGAGATCGAACGCGGCATGAAGCTGATGGGCTGCAGTTCGATCGGACAATTGTCGCGCGAGAACCTGCGCTTCCGGTGACCAGCAGAGCATCGGCGCGGACGATCACTGCGCCGGGCCAGGCCAATCCTTTGCCGGATGCGCTTGTCTCGGCCGCCACATCGCGCTAGCCGTTGTCGGTCGCGTCGGGCTACGATCAGCCTCCCGCGCGTTTCAAACCTGTCAGCTGGATCATCCGGAGCCGCCTCATGAAACCTTCGCTCGAAGACACGCTGCTGGCCGCGATCCGCACCATCCCGGATTATCCCAAGCCCGGCATCCTGTTTCGCGACATCACCACGCTGCTTGGCAATGCGCGCGCCTTCCGGCGCGCCATCGACGAACTGGTGCATCCCTATGCCGGCCAGAAGGTCGACAAGATCGCCGGCATCGAGGCGCGCGGCTTCATCCTGGGCGGCGCCGTCGCTCACCAGCTTTCAGCCGGCTTCGTGCCGATCCGCAAGAAGGGCAAGCTGCCTTTCGAGACGGTGCGCGTCGCCTACAGCCTGGAATACGGGCTGGACGAAATGGAGATGCACAAGGACGGCATTTCCCCGGGCGAAAAGGTGATCCTGGTCGACGACCTGATCGCCACCGGCGGCACGGCGGAAGCGGCGGTCAAGCTGCTGCGGCAGATCGGCGCCGATATCCTTGCCGCCTGCTTCGTCATCGACCTGCCCGATCTCGGCGGCCGCGCCAAGCTCGAAGCGCTCGGCGTGCCGGTGCGGACGCTGATCGGGTTCGAGGGACATTGAGGATCTCATCCTTGTCCCAGGGGAAGAAGGAAGAAGGGCAACGCTTTTACTCCACCTTCACCAGCACGGCGCTTTCAAACTCCAGCACCTTGTCGCCGGTCGAATCGAAAGCTTCCGCGCGCAGCGACAGCATTCGCCAGCCGGGGCGCGAGGCGATGGCGCGATGGGACAGCGCGGTGCGGCTGAAGGTGACGGTCTCGCCGGCATGGACAGGCTTCAGCCACTTCAGGTTCTTGAAGCCGGGCGAGGGGCCGAATTCCGGGACCGGGCCGGGGCCGTTCCAGCTGGCCCCCTCGGCATCCATGCTCGCTTCGAGGTTGAGCTTCATCCAGGTGGCGGCGGTGTGCCAGCCGGAGGCGCAAAGCCCGCCGAGCACGCTCTTCCTGGCGGCCTCCTCGTCGATATGGAAGATCTGCGGGTCGTATTTGCGGGCGAACGCCTTGATCGCCTCGGGCTCGAATGTGTGCGAGCCCAGCGTCATCGTGGTGCCGATGCGGAAGAATTCATCCAGGGTCATGCCTGATACCCCACGGCATCGCGCGTCAGGAACATGACGGAATTCTCAAGCTCGAAGACGCTTTCGCCGCGCTGGTTGATCAGTTCGCTGCGCATGGTGATGAAGCCGAGTTGCGGCTTCGATCGCGACAGGCGTTTGGCCAGGACAACCAAATTGCCTCTGAGCGTATCACCGGCCAGGACCGGTTTCTTCCATTTGACCTGGTCGACGCCGGGCGCGCCCTGGCAGGTGGAGTCCAAAAGGAAGGCATCACACAGCATGCGCATGAACATGGCGCAGGTGTGCCAGCCTGAGGCAGAGAGGCCGCCGAGGATGCTGGCCTTGCCGGCTTCCTCGTCGAGATGCATCGGCTGGGCATCGAATTCACTGGCGAACTCGATGATCTCGGCTGCGCTTACCTGTTTCGTGCCGAGGTCGAACGAGGCGCCCTCGACGAAATCCTCATAGGCCCATGTCTTTGCGCTCATGTCGGCAATCCGGTCAAATCCCAAGGATCGGGCAATCCGGATGCAGGCCGGCAGCGATTTGGTCAAGTCCTTTCTGGTGAGCCAGCCTGAGGCAGCCGGCGCCGGCTGCAGCGGTCAGAGCCAGCCGCGGCGGCGGAAATACCAGAAGGGCAGGATCGCCGACAGGATCATCAGGCCGATGGCGAAGGGATAGCCAAACTCCCATTTCAGCTCGGGAATGACGTCGAAATTCATGCCGTAGATCGAGGCGACCAGTGTCGGCGGCAGGAAGATGACGGCGGCGACCGAGAAGATCTTGATGATGGCGTTCTGCTCGATCGAGATCATGCCGAGCGTGGCGTCGAGCAGGAAGGAGATCTTCTGCGACAGGAAGGTGGCGTGGTCGGCGAGCGACAGCACATCGCGCGACAAGGTCTTGATGCGGGCGCGGACATCCTTGCTCATCTTGGTCTGGGTCGCGACATGGGCGAGGAAGCCGGCCAGGCGCTGCAGCGAGATCAGGCTGTCGCGCACGGACGAGGCGATATCTTCCTTGCGGCCGATGGCTTTCAGCAGTTCCTGGAAGTCGCGGTTGCGCTTCGACACCTTGGTCGAGCGCGCTTGGAAAATGTCGCGCGAAATCGTCTCGATATCGCGGCCGGCGCGTTCGAGGATGTCGGCGAGACGGTCGACGATTGCTTCCAGGAGGCCGATCAGGATGGTGTCGCCGCTGGTGCAGCCGGTCGCCACCTTCTCGGCGCGCAGCGGGAAGGTCTTGAAGGCCTTGGGTTCATGATAGCGAATGGTGATCAGCCTGTTGCCGGCAAGCGCGAAAGTGACCGGCGACATCAGGGGATCGTCGACCTCGGTCTGGGCAGGCAAAGTGGCGGTCATGAAGTAGGCGCCGTCCTCGATGTAGAGGCGGCTGGAAATCTCGATCTCCTCCATCTCCTCGCGGGTCGGGACGGCGACGCCGAGCCAGTTCTCGATGGTGGCCTCTTCTTCCTTGGTCGGACTGATCAGGTCGGCCCAGACGACCCTGTCGCCGTCGGCCAGCAGGTCGTCGACGACGCGCAGGCGATCATTGTCCACGACAAATGCCTTGATCATCGCCAGATCCCCCCTGCGAAGGTTCGTTCGGATTGCGCGTCGTGTCGGATTGCACGGCTCTTCGTCGCGTGCGCGACCGTGTGCCAGCCGCTTAGACCCGTGCCATGACAAAATCAAGACAAGCGGCGGGAGCCGGGCCGGGATCGGCCGCTCAGAAGAACTCGTCGAGCAGCCGACGCCAGGAAAGCTTCGCCGGCTCGGTTTCCGGCGGCCCGTACCGTTCGAGAGAAGGCTCTATCCAGCCCGAGCCGAGATTGTAGCGGATGCTCCGGCAGGCGAGCACCAGATCCCAGGCGTCAGGTATTGAACTTGAACAGCATGATGTCGCCGTCCTGGACGACATATTCCTTGCCTTCGTCTCGCGCCTTGCCGGCTTCCTTGGCCGCCACTTCGCCGCCCAGCGTGACGAAGTCGTTATAGGCGATGGTCTGGGCGCGGATGAAGCCGCGTTCGAAGTCGGTGTGGATGACGCCGGCGGCCTGCGGTGCCTTGTCGCCCTTGTGGATGGTCCAGGCGCGCGTCTCCTTCGGCCCGACGGTGAAATAGGTGATGAGATGCAAAAGCTCATAACCGGCGCGGATGACCTTGTTGAGGCCCGGCTCGTCGAGGCCGAGCGAGGACAGGAATTCCATCTCTTCCTCGTCGGAGAGCTGGGCGACTTCGGCCTCGATCGCGGCCGAGATCACCACCGTGCCCGCGCCCTGCGCGGCTGCCATCTTTTCCACCGCCCTGGTGTGCTCGTTGCCGGTCGCGGCATCGGCCTCCGCGACATTGCAGACATAGAGCACGGGGTGCGAGGTCAGCAGGTTCAGGCCCTGCAGGATGCGCAAATCTTCCGCCGAGATGCCCTTGAGCAATATACGGGTCGGCTTGCCGGCCTGCAGCAGCTCGAGCGCCGCCTCCATCATCGGCAGCACTGTCGTTGCTTCCTTGTCCTTGCTGCCGGCGCGCTTACGGATCTGGACGATGCGGCGCTCGAGGCTGTCGAGGTCGGCGAGCATCAGCTCGGTCTCGACGGTCTCGGCGTCGGCGACAGGGTCGATGCGGCCCTCGACATGGGTGATGTCGTCATCCTCGAAGCAGCGCAGCACATGCACGATGGCGTCGACCTCGCGGATGTTGGCGAGGAACTGGTTGCCCAGCCCTTCGCCCTTCGAGGCGCCGCGCACCAGGCCGGCAATGTCGACGAAGGAGATGCGGGTCGGGATGATCTCCTTGGACTTGCCGATGGCCGCGATCTTCTGCAGGCGCGGGTCGGGCACCGCCACCTCGCCGGTGTTCGGTTCGATGGTGCAGAACGGATAGTTGGCGGCCTGCGCCGCCGCCGTCCTGGTCAGCGCGTTGAAGAGCGTCGACTTGCCGACGTTGGGCAAGCCAACGATGCCGCATTTGAAACCCATTTTTGTCCAGTCCTATCGGGAAAAGCGAAATTTGATGAGGGCTATGGGCGATAGGGGTGATCAACGTCAAGCCCCGTAAGGCCGCATGCGTGCGCGCTCAGTCCTTGTTGCCGAAGAGTTTCTTCAGCATGGCGGCCATCGGGCCGGATTCCGGCAGTTTGGCGGGGGCCTGCTGCGGGCGTGCCTGGCGGATGTGGCTCTGTTGCTTGGGGGCTTGCTTCGACGCGGGCTTATCGAGTTCCAGAACCGTCTTGCCCTGGACGGCAAGGGCGGCCTTGTTCATGAAGCCGGATTCATCGCCCTTGACGATCATGGCGGCGTTGTCGGCGATCGCCTCGAGCAAGGGATCGAGCCATTCGCGGTCGGCCTTGGCGAAATCGCCGAGCACATGGTGCTGGACCATTTCCTTGACGCCGGGATGGCCGACGCCGATGCGCACGCGACGATAGGCGTTGCCGACGTGGCCGTCGATCGAGCGGATGCCGTTGTGGCCGCCGGCGCCGCCGCCGGTCTTGATGCGCAGCTTGCCTTCGGCAAGGTCGATCTCGTCATAGAAGACAGTGAGCGCGGAAAGCTCGAGCTTGTAGAAGCGCAGCGCCTCGCCGACCGACTGGCCGGACAGGTTCATGAAGGTCTGCGGCTTGATCAGGATGATCTTTTCGCCGGCAATCGTGCCCTCGGCGATCAGGCCCTGGAATTTCTTCGACCAGGGCGAAAAGGAATGGCGGCGGGCAATCGCGTCCGCCGCCATGAAGCCGACATTGTGCCGGTTATCTGCGTATTTCGCGCCCGGATTGCCGAGGCCTGCAAAGACAAGCATCGTCTGCTCCGGGCGGGAAAGAGTTACTTCTCTTCGGCGACAGGTGCCGCTTCAGGTTCAGCCACTTCGACCGTCTCTTCCGCCTCCGGCTTCATCGCCGAAGAACCGGCAATGGTCGCGATGGTGAAGTCGCGGTCGGAGATGACCGGCTTGACGCCGGCCGGCAGCTTGACCGCCGAGATGTGGATCGAGTCGCCGATGTTGGTGCCGGTGAGATCGATGGTGATGAATTCCGGGATCGCATTGGCCGGGCAGTGGAACTCGACTTCGTGGCGCACGATGTTGAGCACGCCGCCGCGCTTGATGCCGGGCGACTTGTCCTCATTGATGAAGTGGACAGGCACGTCGACATTGACTTCGGTGTCCTTGCCGATGCGCAGGAAGTCGACATGGACAGGGAAATCCTTGACCGGGTCGAGCTGGAAGTCCTTGGGCAGGACCTGGATCTTGTTGCCGTCGACATCGATCGTGGCGACCGTGGTCAGGAACCCGCCGCCGTGGATCTTGTAGTAGATGTCCTTGTAGGTGAGAGCGATCGCCAGGGGAGGCTGCTTGTCACCATAGATTACTGCAGGCACTTTACCGTTGCGGCGAACTGCACGGGCGGACCCCTTACCGACCTGTTCGCGCGCTTCGGCCTTGAGCTCGTAAGTATCGTGGCTCATGGCTTTTCCTTTCGCGTGTTATGGAGCGTTTGCGGAGGGCAAATTGCCCAAGCCGAAAACGTCGAAAGCCGCCAGACCTCGATGTCCGAATGAGGGCGCCCGCTTTGAGACGGAGCTTTGTTCGGGATCACAAGGGAAGGCAGCCTTCCACCGCGTTGCCTCCAAGGGTGTCTACGCGGGTGGCGGCTCTATAGCGGAAGGTGGCGAGAGGCGCAAGCGGTCGGGCTGGAAGGTATGAAGGGCAGTTCGCCGCAGCATTCCCTATAGCAGAATCGAGAGCCCTATAGCAGAATCGAGAGCCTGTGGGTAATTCCCCGCAACTCCTCATGCTCGAAATTTCGTTTCGTGCCAGCCTGGGCACGAGAGGCGAACTAAGGAGTATTTCAATGCCGTGCGAGCGCAGTCAAGCCGCGCCGAGGCACTCAAGCTTCAGCCGGTGGCTACCGATCGCCGCTCAACGCATCGCGCAGCGCCTGGATTTGCCGGTTCAGCGCATCGAGCTCCGCCAGCGTCATGCCCGAGCGCTCGATCAAGGTCTCGTTGAGGCAGTTGCACTGGACGAGCAGCGCGCGCCCGGCCGATGTCAGGTCGACCTGGACCTGGCGCTCGTCGGCCTGGCTGCGCTGGCGGGTGACCAACCCGGCGTGTTCCATGCGCTTCACCAGGGGGGTGACGGTGCTCGATTCCAAAGCAAGCCGATGGGCGACCCTGCCGACCGACATGCCGTCGGTCTCGCCCAGCGCGTTGAGCACGAGATATTGCGGATAGGTGATCCCCATCTCGTCCAGCATCGGCTTGTAGGTGCGGTTGATCGCCATCGAGGTGGCGTAGAGCGTGAAGCAGAGCTGGTTGTCCAAGGGGAGAGGCACGACGCGTTCCTTGTTTGCCGACGTAGGAATTTAATACCATGAAAAATGATATCGCGATACATATTTCTGTAGACAAGGGTTTAGGGCTGCGCTAGCGATATAAATATCGCGATATTGTTTATCGCGAAAAACAATCAAAGGAGATTGAGATGGCTTTGCAGACAAAATCCGGTTCCGGCAGCGGCACGATCACCACCAAGGACGGCACGCAGATTTTCTACAAGGACTGGGGAACCGGTCAGCCCGTCGTCTTCCATCATGGCTGGCCGTTGAGCAGCGACGACTGGGACGCACAGATGCTGTTCTTCCTGGCACAGGGCTACCGCGTCATTGCCCATGACCGGCGTGGCCATGGCCGCTCGACGCAGACGGATACCGGCAACGAGATGGACACCTACGCCGCCGATGTCGCTGAACTGGCCGCGCATCTCGACCTCAAGAACGCCATCCATGTCGGCCATTCGACCGGCGGCGGCGAGGTGGCGCGCTATGTCGCGAAGTACGGCTCAGGTGGCCGCGTCGCCAAGGCGGTGCTGATCGGCGCGGTGCCGCCGATCATGCTCAAGACGGCTGCCAATCCCGGCGGCTTGCCGATCGAGGTCTTTGACGGTTTCCGCTCCGGCGTCGCAGCCAACCGCGCCCAGCTTTACCGGGATGTCCCGGCCGGCCCGTTCTATGGCTTCAACCGTCCGGACGCGGCAGTATCGGAAGGCGTCATCGACAATTGGTGGCGCCAGGGCATGATGGGCGGCACCAAGGCGCATTACGATTGCATCAAGGCTTTCTCGGAAACCGACTTCACCGAGGATCTGAAGGCGATCGACGTTCCGGTGCTGGTCATGCATGGCGATGACGACCAGATCGTCCCGATCGCCGACTCGGCGCTGCTGTCGATCAAACTGCTCAAGAAGGGCGAGCTCAAGGTCTACAAGGGTTTCCCGCACGGCATGGCGACAACCCACGCCGATGTCATCAACGCCGACCTGCTGGCCTTCTTCAAGGCTTGAGTTCTCCAAGAAAAAAGAGGCACCCGCCATTTGGCGGGTGCTTTTCCGTATCCGTTCAGGGGCAGCCGAAGCTAGGCTGCTGCCGGCGCCTTCCGGGCTTCCTTCATGTTGGGCAGGAACACCGTCAGCAGGCCCAGGAACGGCAAATACGAGCAGATCTGGAAGACGAAATCGATGCCCTTCATGTCGGCGACGACGCCGAGCACGGCCGCCGCGATGCCGCCCATGCCGAAGGCGAAGCCGAAGAAGATGCCGGCAATCATGCCGACGCGGCCCGGCACCAGTTCCTGGGCGAAGACGACGATGTTGGAGAAGGCCGACGACAGGATGAGGCCGATCAGCACGGTGAGCACCATCGTCCATTCCAGATTGGCGTAGGGCAGCGCCAGCGTGAAGGGCAGCACGCCGACGATCGAGAACCAGATCATCGCCTTCTGTCCGTAGCGGTCGCCGAACGGGCCGCCGAGCAGGATGCCCAGCGCCGAGGCGCCAAGGAACAGGAACAGCATCACTTGGCTCATCTGCACCGACACCCCGAATTTATGGATGGAGTAGAAGGTGTAGTAGCTGGCAAGGCTGGCGATGTAGGCGTTCTTGCTCAGCACCAGCAGCGTCAGCACGACCAGCGCGCTCATGACCTTGCGGCGCGGGAAGGGCGAGGCGAAGCTTGCCGCCTTGCGGGTGCCTTGTGCGGCGCGCAAGCGGCTGTACCAGCCGCCGACCTGCCACAAAACGACGATGCCGATCAGCGAGCCGACCGCGAACCAGGCGATGCTGGTCTGGCCGAACGGCACGACGATGAAAGCTGCCAGCAGCGGCCCCATCGACTGGCCGAAATTGCCGCCGACCTGGAACAGCGACTGCGCCAGGCCAAACCGGCCGCCCGAGGCGAAACGCGCGATGCGCGAGGATTCGGGATGGAAGATCGCCGAGCCGATGCCGATTAATGAGGCACCGATCAGCAGCAGATAATAGTGCCCGGCGTAGGCCAGCACGACCAGGCCAATCAGCGACGAGGCCATGCCGTAGGGCAGGGAATAGGGCATCGGCCGCTTGTCGGTGATCATGCCGATCACCGGCTGCAGCAAGGACGCCGTCACCTGGAAGGTGAAGGTCAGCAGGCCGATCTGCCAGAAATCGAGGCCGTAATTCTGTTTCAGAAGCGGATAAATGGCCGATAGCAGCGACTGCATGATGTCGTTGATGCAATGGCAGAAGCTCACCGCCAGGATGACGGTGAAGGCCGTCGCCTGGGCTGAGGCGTGACTGGCGGTCGATGGTGACGCGACGCTGGCGGCTGTCGTATCGGTCAAGGCAGGCTCCGTGGTCTTTTTGGCGGGCACGCCCGCGGGCAATCTGGCGGACGCTCCCGCGGCCGCCTCAGGGATGGTTGCCTTATAAGCCGCTTGCCGCGCTACTTCTTTCGTGGTTTGGTCCAATAGTTTCGCAAGTGGGCCATACAAGATGCCGCATGGCAGGGAAATCTTCCGCGCCGGCAATGCCGATCTCGGCCAGTTGCACCGGAGCCGCTGGCAATGGCTGGAGGAAGTCGCCGGGCCGGCGGTGGCGTTGCCGACCGAATATCCCGACGGCTACCACGTGCCGCAACACCGCCACAGGCGCAGCCAGTTGCTGCACGCGCTGGTCGGCGTCGTGCTGGTGACGACGCGGCATGGGCGCTGGATGGTGCCGCCAGACCACGCGATGTGGATTCCGGCCGGCATCGAACATTCCGTCGAGATGCTGGGCGATGTCTCGATGCGCTCGGTCTATGTCATGCCGGGCGCGATCCCGGGGCTGCCGGAGGGCTTGCGCGTCGTCGGCGTCACCGCGTTGATGCACAGCCTGATCGTGGAATCGGAGAAGCTGCCGCAAGGCGGCGAGTTGGAAGGACGCGGCGGGTTGATCATGAAGCTGTTGCTGCATGAGATTCCGACCTTGCCGGAACGGCCGCTCGGCCTGCCATTCCCGTCCGATGCGAGGCTGGCGGCGCTGTGCCGCCGCTTCGTCGCTGCACCTTCGCCGCATGCGACGATCGACGAATGGGCTGACGCCGCCGGCATGAGCCGGCGCTCCTTCACGCGCGCCTTCCAGCGCCAGACCGGCCTGTCGCTGTCGACATGGCGCCAGCAGGCCTGCCTGTTCGCGGCGCTGCCGCGGCTCGCCGATGGCGAGCCGATCACCCGGGTGGCGCTCGATCTCGGCTATGACAGCGTGCCGGCCTTCATCACCATGTTCAAGCGCATGCTGGGCTCGTCGCCGCGCGGCTATATGCGCGGCGCGCGAGACAACAGCGAAGGCATGCGGCGAGCCCCGCCTCGCCTTGAGGCCCCGGCGCCATAGTAAGCAATGCCGGAGCGCATTAACGCCTAGTCCATCTGAACGCCGCTCGCCTTGACGATCGGCTCCCATTTGGCGAGTTCAGCCTTCACATGCGTTGCCTGCTCTTCCGGAGTGGAGGCCACGATCGAGGCGCTGAGTTGGCCCATGCGCGCAATCACATCGGGATCCTGAAGCGCCTTGGCCGCTGCCTTGTGCAAAACCTCGATCACGTCCGCGGGGTGCCCGCGGGCGCGAACAGGGCGTTCCAGCTGTAGGTTTCATAGCCAGGAATGGTTTCGGCAATTGCCGGGACGTCAGGGAAGGAGGGAACGCGCTCCTTGGTGGTGACGCCCAGAGCTCGCAGCGTCCCGCCCTTGATATGCCCCGATGAAGACGGAAGGTTGTCGAACATCATCGGCACCTGATTGGCGATGACATCGTTCAGGGCCGGCCCGGCGCCCTTATAGGGTATGTGCTACGTGCTCACGCCGGCCATCTTCTTGAAAAGCTCTCCCGAGAGATGCAGCGGGGTGCCGTTGCTCGATGAAGCGTAGGCGTATTTGCAAGGGTCCTTCTTCAACAGGTCGATCGCGGGGCGCCGCAGACAAGAGCTGACAGTAAGGGGGGCCGCTCCGCCCGGCCGACGTTTCGTCGATCGCGGGGTTAGTCGAACAGGCTCGACACCGATTCCTCGGTCGCCGTGCGCGAGATCGCCTCGCCCATCAGGTCGGCGATCGAGATGACGCGGATGTTGGGGGCGTCGAGCACGCCTTGCGTCGGCTGGATGGAATCGGTGATCACCAGCTCCTGCAGCTTCGAGCCGCTGATGCGGGCGACAGCGCCCCCCGACAGCACGCCATGGGTGATATAGGCGGTGACGCTGGTGGCGCCGTTGGCCAAGAGTGCATCGGCGGCATTGCACAGCGTGCCGCCGGAATCGACGATGTCGTCGATCAGCAGGCAATCCTTGCCGGCGACCGCGCCGATGATGTTCATGACTTCCGATTCGCCCGGGCGCTCACGGCGCTTGTCGACGATGGCGAGCTGCGCGTCGAAGCGCTTGGCCAGCGCACGTGCCCGCACCACGCCGCCAATGTCGGGCGACACAACCACGACATTGCCGAGCTGCTTGTATTTCGCCTTCACGTCGCGGGCCATCACCGGCACGGAAAACAGGTTGTCGGTCGGGATGTCGAAGAAGCCCTGGATCTGGCCGGCATGCAGGTCGAGCGTCAGAACGCGGTCGACGCCGGCGCGGGTGATCATGTTGGCGACCAGCTTGGCCGAGATCGGCGTGCGGCCCGACGCCCGGCGGTCCTGCCTGGCATAGCCGAAATAGGGAATCACCGCCGTGATGCGCTTGGCCGAGGAGCGCATGAAGGCGTCGATCATGATGAGCAGCTCCATCAAATGATCGTTGGTCGGGAACGAGGTCGACTGCAGGATGAAGACATCCTCGCCGCGCACGTTTTCCTGGATTTCGACGAAGATTTCCTGGTCGGCGAAGCGCCTGACAGTGGCCTTGCCCAGCGGGATGTTGAGATAGCGGGCGACCGCTTCGGCCAGCACCCTGTTGGAATTGCCCGCGAAGAGTTTCATGCACCGTTCCTGGTGGAGGATGGGAAGGCCTGACAGACTCTCCCGGACCTTTTAATCGGGCTTTTAGCGGCCCGCGCTGGTATTGCAAGCGCCGAGATCGGGAATCCGCCGGCTAAGCTGAAGAAAGGTTCGTGCCATCGCGGAGAGGCAACACTCAAGCAGGCCTTGCTAGCCAGCCTTGCCACCCAGGAACGCCGCGAACTGGTCGATGGTCTGGTCGGCGATCGACTGCATGGTGGCCGGCGAGACGCCCTTCCAGCTGTCGCCGCCCGCGCCGGCGCCAGAAGGCGCCTTCATCTGGCCGTTGATGCGGTGCAGGCGGTTGCCTGAGGGGTCGTAGACGTCCCAGACATAGATGACGGTGGTGTCCTTGCCCTCCGAAATCGCCGAGAAATAACCCTTCAGCACATGGGTCGCGGTCTGGTCGGCGCTGCCGGCGAGCGTAATTCCACGCTGCCTGGCGCGCGTCTGCAGTTCCGCCGTCAGCGGGGTCGCGGCCTCGACCGAAGCGCCGACGATCGGCGCGATCTGCAGCCGGGTCTTCGACAGGATGGCAGCACTTTGCGCCGAGGTGAGCGGCGTGGTGGTGGTTGCAGCAGTGCTCGTGGTGGCGGCAGGCGCGGTGGGTGACGTTGCGGCAACGGTGGCCGTCGTGCCGCCCTGGGCTCCCGGCGCAGGCTGCGCCGAGGCCGCCGGCGGCGTGATGGCGGATGGTTCGAGAACGTCCTTTGCGTTGGTGCAGGCAGCCAGAGCCAATGCCACAAGCAATGACACGGTCGTCACATGCGATCGTCTCATTTGCCTTCTAACTCCTTGGCGAAGAACGCCTCCCATTATGGATTCACTGTACGATCAAGTCGAGATCATGGCGGGAAAGCGGCTTCGGCTGGGATTCGGTGGTCAGGTAGGTGCGGCCAAGCGTCATTGCCGTGTCGGTCTCGGAATCCATGATGATCATGTGGGCAAACAGCGTCATGTGCGGCGCGATCGGCTCGGGATTGCCCTGGTAGAACATAGGCATGTCCATCCAGGACGGGGTGAAGCGGGCGCCGACGGAATAGCCGCAGGCGTTCAGCCGGTGTTTGGTCAGGCCGTGCGCCTCCATGGTGCGGGCGTGGGCGTCGAAGACGTCGCCGAACGTATTGCCCGGCGTCATTGCCTTTTCCACGGCGAGAAGGGCGGCACGCGCGGCATCGAACAGCTCCTGATGGCGCTTCGACACCTTGCCGGTCAGCACGGTGCGCATCATCGGCGCGTGATAGTGATGGAAGACACCGGCCCATTCGAGTGTCAGCTGGTCGTTCTTGGTGAGCTTGCGGCGGCCGGCCTTGTAGCGGCACAGCAGCGCATCGACGCCCGAACCGATGATGAACTCGTTGGCCGGATAGTCGCCGCCGCCGGCAAAGACCGCGCCCTGCATGGCGGCCAGGATCAGCGCCTCGTCGCCGCCCTGCTTGATCAGCGGCAGTGCCGCGTCCAGCGCGTCGTCGGAGAGGTTGGCGGCTTTCTCGGCCTTGGCGATCTCGGCCGGGCTCTTGAACAGGCGCAGCCGGCCGACAATGCCGGACGCGTCGGCGATCTGGCCGAAGGTCTGCAACTGCTCGTCAAGCCGGCGGCCATTATAGGCGGTGAGGCCATGGGTGTCGTATTCGACCCCAATGCGCGCGCCAAGCAGGTCGAGGTCGTTGAGCAGATTGCGCAGGTCGACCGCCGGGTTGGCACCGTTGCGGTCGGTCCACAGCACGATGTTGTCGATGATCGAGGTGTGGCGCGCCTGGCGCAGGTCGGCCGAGCGTGTCAAAAGCACCATCGAGCCGTCGGCCTTCACCACCAGGCACTGGAAGAAGCAGAAGCCGAAGGTGTCGTAGCCGGTCAGCCAGTACATGCTTTCCTGCGCGAACAGCAGGATGGCGTCGAGCTTCTTCTCGGCCATCTCGATCATCAGCCGGTCGCGCCGCGCGTCAAATTCCGATCGTTCAAAATGCAGCGCCATTATTCACTCTCCAAAACGATGGCCGAAACCTGCCGGCCGTAATCGGGTTCCTTGCGGTGCGTGGTGCGCCGATAGGAGTAAAACAAATCTTCCTCGGCATAGGTGCAGCGGCCGAGGCCCTCGGCGGTCACGCCGGCCCTGATGAGCCGATCGACCGTGTAGCGGTTGAGGTCGAACATGGCATGGCCTGATGTGGCGGAGGGCGCGAAATAGCCGATGTTCTCCGCGTCGGCCTCGACGAAGCGGGCAACGAATTCCGGCCCGACTTCATAATTGGCGGGGCCGATCGAGGGGCCGAGCACGGCGACGATGTTTTCGCGCCGGGCGCCCAGGCTTTCCATGGCTGCAACTGTGTTCTCCAGCACGCCCGTAAAAGCGCCTTTCCAGCCGGCATGCGCCGCACCGATGATGCGCGCGCCGGAATCGGCAAACAGCACCGGGCCACAGTCGGCGGTCGAGGCGCCGATGGCGATGCCCGGGCGGTCGGTGACGATGGCATCGGCCTTGGGCCGTTCGCCGGCAAAGGGTTCCCTGGCGACGATGACGTCGGGCGAATGGACCTGCCATGCGGTCAGCAGATGGCTTGCCGGCACGCCCATCCAGGCGGCGACACGGGCGCGATTCTCGGCCACCAGCGCCTTGTCGTCATCCGACCCGGTGCCGATGTTGAGGCCCTGATAGATGCCGGTCGAGACGCCGCCCGTGCGGGTGAAATAGCCATGGCGAATGCCTTGTGCCTGCGCCTTGTCCAGCAGCGGCGACCGAACGGGATCCGGTTTGGTCTGATTCAGCATGCGGGCGTTGTTGTCCGTGTGGGCGGTTTCGTCAAGAAAAAGTCCGGAAGCGAGGCGGCCGGCGGTTCGGCCGCTCTTTTACCGGACGGGAGATTGGGAGGGGCAGCGGTGAAAAGTCAATCCGCCGTCGCAAAGGGCCGGATCGACACACCGCGCGGCAGGACGGCAAGCACCTTGAACAGTTCGCCCATGGCCTGCGGTCCGGCGAGACGCTCGACATCGCCGGTGATCTTGTCGCGGGCCGCCTGGTCGCCATCGGCGCCAAGCCGGCCGGCGCGCTCGAGAATGCCCATGCCGAGCAGGAAATCGCCCTGCGTCGACAGATGCGCATCGAGACCATGCGCGCGTACGGTGGCGGCAAGGGCGGCGAAATCGACATGCGAGGTGAGATCGGCCTCGCCGGGATTGGCCAGCACATCTTCGTGATCGTGCCGGCGCAGGGCCTGGAGCGTGTCGCCGACACCCGGCTGGAGATGGCCATAGTCTAGAAACAGCCCAGCGCCGCCGTTTCGGGCAATGCGCCCGGCAATGGCGGCCATCAGGGCGGTGCGAGCCGGTGCCACTTCGACGATCGCGCCTTGCGGCGCTTCAGCGGCGTCGAGGGGCAATAGGGTCGAGTCAATCGAGCCGGCGCCAGCGAAGAAGCGCAGCTCGTCCTCGCCGTCGAGGCCGACCATGCGCTCGCGCCAGCCGGCGCCGGCGCGGACGAACTGGCGGATCGGCACGGCGTCGAACAATTCATTGCCGACGATGAGTAGCGGCTGATCGGACAGGGTCTCGATGGTCTCGTGCCAGCCAATCGCGAAAGGCGTCGCGCCCAGCGTCTGCTTCTGGATTTCAGTCAGGCGCGGGCTGGTCTCGATCATGGCGAAGGCGGCGCCGTTGGCCAGGGCCGGGTCGAGCCGCGACAGGGTGCGCAGCATGTCCTTCATCAGCGTGCCGCGGCCCGGGCCGATCTCGGCGATGATGACCGGCATCGGCCGGCCAATCGCTGCCCAAGCCTGATAAAGCCAGACGGCGACGAGTTCGCCGAACATCTGGCTGATTTCCGGCGCGGTGACGAAGTCGCCGGCGGCGCCGAACGGCTCGCGTGTCGTGTAGTAGCCGTCCGCGAGGTCGAACAGGCACATCGCCATGTACTCGTTGACCGGAAGGGGGCCGAGCGCCTCGATCAGGTCGGCGATGCGGGTCTTCAGCCGCGTCATGTCGCCTGCGGCTGCGATTGCGTCACCGGCTTGGCGGTCGCCATCGCCCAGATGCCGGCCAGCACCATCGGCGTCGACAGGATCATGCCCATGGTCAGCCAGTTGGTGCCGAGGAGGTAGCCGAGCTGCTGGTCGGGCTCGCGGAAGAACTCGACTGATATGCGCGACAGGCCATAGCCGCAGATGAAGGCGCCGCCGACGAAGCGCGGCGTCTTCAGCTTGAGGCGCGAATGGGTGAGGATGCGCAGGACCAGGAACAGAACCAGGCCCTCGAGCAGGGCCTCGTAGAGCTGGCTCGGATGGCGGGTGAACGGCCCGCCATTGGGGAATTCCATTGCCCAGGGTACGTCCGTCGGCCGGCCCCAGAGCTCGGAATTGATGAAGTTGGCGACGCGCACCAGGCCGAGCCCAACCGGCACGCCGGCGGCCACGACATCGAACAGCGACCAGGTGCGGATACCGCGCTTGATGGAAAACAGCGTCATGGCGAGGATGACGCCGAGCAGGCCGCCATGGAACGACATGCCGCCTTGCCAGACGGCGAAGATGTCGAGCGGATGCGCGATGTAGCGCGCCAGATCATAGAACAGCACATAGCCGATGCGGCCGCCGAGCACGACGCCGATGGCCGCCCAGACGATGAAATCGTCGAGGTCCTCCGGCTTCATCGGCAGGATGCCGTCGGGCCAAAGCTTCGGGTTGGCGGCGAGCCGCTTGGCATACCACCAGGCAAACAGGATGCCGACGATGTAGCCGACGCCGTACCAGTGCACCGCCAGCGGCCCGATCTGGATGAGGATCGGGTTGATGTTGGGGAAGGGCAACGAGGCCAGCGGCAGCAGGAAATATTCGTTCAACGGGGAGCTCTCGGTTGCGGTCGCGTTCGGACGCGGACCATGCGGCAGGGTTTTGGCAGGGTCAAGGCAAGCCGGCCGCCGTCAGGGGTCGCGACGGATCGCCATTGCGAGCCATCGCGCCATAGGTGGTGAGTTCAACCCTTGGCGGCCACCCACTGCCGTAATGCGTCGTTGATCCTGTCCTGCCAGCCGGGGCCATCTTCCTGGAAATGGTCGAGCACGGCCCGGTCGATGCGGATCGAGACAAGCTCGCGAACATTCGGGGCGGTCGAGGGTTCGCGAATGGGCGCTGCCGGCTTCTTGACCGGCTTGAAGGCCGCTTCGGCGGCTGCGAACGGATTTGTCGGTCGGCGCGGGGGCGTTGCCATTGGGTGACCTGATTGGAGCGTGCTGCGGCACTGCGTGATGACCACACAGTAGGCGATTTGGCATCCTCAAGTACAGCTTGGGGCCATTTGAAAGCTTGGCATAGGCATGGCATCGCCATGCGCCATAGCAACGCAGAGGCCGCACCAGCCCTCAACGTTCTTGCATTCGGCGCTCCGCGCCACTACGTCATTTCGAGCAAAGCGAGGATTTGCCATGTCGACCGGACCGAACCGCATTCTCGATGAATTCGCCAAGCTGATGACTGATGCAGCGGGTGCCGCGCAGGGCGTGCGCCGCGAGGTCGAGACCGCCTTCAAGGGCCAGGCGGAGCGCATCCTCAATTCGATGGACGTGGTGCAGCGCGAGGAATTCGAGGCCGCGCGCGAGATGGCCGCCAAGGCCCGGGACGAGAATGCCAGGCTTGCCGCCCGCATCGAGGCGCTCGAGGCGAAGCTCGCCGAACTCGCCGGCGATGCCGCACCGGCGGCGGCGAAGCCCCGCGCAAAAAAATAATCGTTAAACTTTTCCACATAGTCCGATCCTGAAAATCGCTTTGCCGTGAATCGCTTAACGGCATTGCATGAATCTTTGTGACAGCGCCTTTCCACATGCGAATGACGCAGTGCGAAAAATTGGGCTGTTCACGCGACTCCCGATCAATAGACTGAATTTGTTGCATGATTCGGAGCAGGGTCATGCGGCCGGGCGGTGGGGTCCGGTCTAGGGTCTTTGCGTCGAGAAGTCCTGGCCGTCCGAGTTCTAGATCAGATTGTTCGTTGTGTGTGCCCTCCCGCGGAGCGTGTGGCGGCGCTCCTCAGAACGACAGGAAGCATTCCATGGAACTTCTCGAACTCGAATTCTCCCGCGAAATCCATCCGGTGGATGTTATCGAGCAGGTGGCCCACAACAATGACTGGTCCTTCGAACGGGCCGGCGACGATGAAATTTCGATCTCGGTCGCAGGCAGTTGGACCGACTATCACGTCTCCTTCTCTTGGATGGAGGATTTCGAGGCGCTGCATCTGGCCTGCGCCTTCGACATCAAGGTGCCGGAGACCCGCGCGCTGGAAGTGATGCGGCTGTTGTCGCTGATCAACGAACAGATGCTGTTCGGCCATTTCGACCTCTGGGAGCAGGAAGGCGCGATCATGTTCCGCCAGTCACTGCTTTTGGCCGGCGGGGTCGAGCCGTCGAGCCAGCAGGTCGAGGTGCTTTTGTCCTCTGCGCTGGAAGCCTGCGAATGCTATTTCCAGGCGTTCCAGTTCGTCGTCTGGTCGGGAACCTCGGCCAAGGACGCGCTGGCCGGCGTGCTGTTCGAGACCTACGGCAACGCCTGAGTCGCACTAGATGAGTTCAAGCACCACGCGAAAGCCCGAAATCAGCTTCGCCGATTTCGATCGTGTCGACATCCGTGCCGGCACGATCATCGAAGCCGAGCCGTTCCCCGAGGCGCGCAAGCCGGCATTCAAGCTGAAGATCGATTTCGGGCCCGACATCGGCATCAAGAAATCATCGGCGCAGATCACCAAATACTATGCGCCCGAAACGCTGGTTGGCCGGCAGGTGTTCGCGGTCATTAATTTCCCGCCGCGCCAGATCGGCCCGTTCATGTCGGAAGTGCTGACGCTCGGTTTTCCCGACGATGAGGGTTCCGTGGTGCTCGGCGCCATCGAGCGCAAGGTGCCGGACGGCGGGCGGCTGTTTTAGGGCTCGCAGATTCTTCACCGCAGTGCACGCTTGCAGGTCACGGAACGGATCCTCGGGTCTGCGCGCCGGCTTCGCCGACGCTCGGCCCGTGGATGATGAAAGAAGGATCACGCCGCCAGCTTGCGCGTCCTGCCGAGCGCTTCCTCGACCGTGTCGAGGAACATCTCGGCGCAAGCCTTCCAGCTGTAGCGCATGGCGCGTTCCCGCGCCTGGCCGCGATCGACCTCGAGGGCGGCGAGCGCGGCCTCGCGCAGATCGTTCGACACCGCGCCGCCAAAGCCGTCGCCGACAATGTCGATCGGTCCGGTCACCGGATAGGCAGCGACTGGTGTGCCGCTGGCCAGCGCTTCGATGATGACGTTGCCGAAGGTGTCGGTGCGGCTGGGGAAGACGAAGACATCGGCCGAGGCATAGATCTCCGCCAGTTCGTCATTGGGACGATGGCCGAGGAAATGCGCGTTGGAGTAGCGGGCCTTCAGCTTGGCAAGCTCCGGTCCCTCGCCGACGATCACCTTGCTGCCGGGCAGATCAAGGTCGAGGAAGGCGGAGAGGTTCTTCTCGATGGCGACGCGGCCGACGCAGAGGAAGACCGGGCCGGGGAAGCCGAGCTCCTTGCGCTTGTCCGGATGGAAATGCTCGGTGTCGACCCCGCGCGTCCAGGGCCTCAGCTTGTTGAAGCCGCGCGCCGAAAGGTCGTCGGCGAGCGACTGGGTGGCGACCAGCGTGCCCTGGCCGGAATTGTGGAAGTCGCGCAGCCAGCGATAGGCCCAGCTTTCCGGCACCGGCAGGCGCGCGCTGAGATATTCGGGAAAGCGCGTATGATAGCTGGTGGTGAACGGCCGGCCGGCATTGCGGCAATAGCGCCGCGCCATGATGCCCAGCGGTCCTTCGGTGACGATGTGGATATGGTCGGCCTTGTAGGCGTCGATCAGGCGCGCGACATGGCCTGGTGTGGTCAGCGCCAACCTGATGTCGGGGTAGGTCGGCAGGGGGAGCGTGCGAAAGATGTTGGGTGTCAGAAAATCCACCGCGACGTTGAAGGATTTCAGCGTTTCGGTGAGCCGCTCCAGCGTGTGGACGACGCCGTTGACTTGCGGGCGCCAGGCGTCGGTGACCATCAATATGCGCATGGCGGCCCTTTGCTGGAAAGGTCGACGGTTGCCTTGAGACGATGCCGGAACGGCGACCAGCCGGCGGCCCTCGCTTCGCTCCAGCGCACCCGGGCGGGCACGGGATCGAAATGGGGCGGCAAGGCCGAATCAAGTGATGTCGCGCGTTTCATGCGCGCTCTTCACCATGATTTCATGACGGGCGGATGAAGCCCGATGTTTGGCCAGCCTAGGCTGGAACCTTGATCACCGCGCGCAGGCCGCCTAGCGGACTGTCGTCGAGAGTGATGTC
Source organism: Mesorhizobium sp. B2-4-19 (assembly GCF_006441315.1). Taxonomy (NCBI): domain Bacteria; kingdom Pseudomonadati; phylum Pseudomonadota; class Alphaproteobacteria; order Hyphomicrobiales; family Phyllobacteriaceae; genus Mesorhizobium; species Mesorhizobium sp. B2-4-19. The sequence continues at coordinate 114,548 of NZ_VFUV01000004.1, forward strand.
GCCGCCATGGCTGCGGGCGATGTCGCGGGCGATCGAGAGGCCGAGGCCAGTGCCGCTGGCATCGAGGTTGCGGGCCTCGTCGAGCCGCACGAACGGTTTGAACACCTCCTCGCGCCGGTCGGCCGGAATGCCGGGACCGTTGTCGTCTATGGTGACCACGAGCGAGCCACGGCCGTGATCGGCGCTGACCTCCACCGACTTGGCATAGCGGAAGGCATTGCCGATGACGTTGGACAACAGCCGCGCGAAGGCGTTTGGCCGCACATGCACTGTCGGATCACCGGAAAGCGTCGTCGACAGCTTGCATTTGCGCAAGGCGGCCTCGTCGCCGAGCTTCTGGAAATAGGCTTCGAGATCGAAACGTCCGGGATCCTCCGAGGCCTCGCCGCGGGCAAAGGCAAGGTAGCCTTCCAGCATCGATTGCATATCGTCGATGTCCTGGTTGAGCGCCGCCTTGGTCTCGGCCTTGCCGCCGGCCAGCGCCAGCTGCAGCTTGAAGCGGGTGAGGATGGTCCTGAGATCATGGCTGACGCCGGTAAGCATGGCGGTGCGCTGGTCGATCTGGCGCTCGATGCGCTCGCGCATCTGGATGAAGGCAAAGCCGGCGCGGCGCACCTCCTCGGCACCGCGCGGGCGAAAATCGCGCGGCATCGGCCGGCCCTTGCCGAAGCTTTCGGCGGCCTCGGCAAGCGTCAGGATCGGCCGGATCTGGTTGCGCAGGAAGGGGATGGCGATCATCAGCAGCACCAGCGAGGTGCCGACCATCCAGATCAGGAAGATGTGGGTGTTGGAGGCATAGGCCTGGCTGCGGCGCACGAAGACGCGCAGCACCTTGTTCTCGAGCTGGACGCGCACCTCGACGATGTTGGAATTGCCGACGGTGTCGATCCAGAACGGCCGGTTTATCTGGCGGGTGATCTCGGCCGAGAGAACGTCGTCGAGGATCGAGAAGAACGGTTTGGGACCGGGCGGCGGCAAGGGATCCGGCGGCAGCAGGTCGACCTTCAGCTGCATGCGGTCCTGGGCGATGCGGATGACGTTGGCATAGTCGGCGTCGTGCGGGTAGGTCTCGATCAGGTCGATGATGGCGGCGATGTCGCGCACGGTGGCCTGCGACAGGCGCTGCGTCACCGTTGCCCAATGGCGCTCCATGAAGACGAAGGCGACCACCGATTGCAGAAGGATCATCGGCGCGATGACGATGATCAGCGAGCGCGCGTAAAGGCGCTTGGGCATGTAAAACGAAACCAGGCGCCAGAATCGGTTCCAGACGCGCGGCACCGCCTTGAGCGTTCGCGTGGCGCGTGCGCTCAAGCCGTCAGGTCCCGGCCCTTCCAGTTCCGTCGTTGCCATGGCTCTTTCATTTCGCCCGCGGCACTAGATCAGAACGACGTTTGGTTCAATCGCCATCCTGATCTAACTCTTTGTTAAAGCATGATCTTTTCCGAAAACCGGTTCCCGCTTTTCGGGATCATGCTCCAGAGCCGCGTCCGGCATTCTATTCCACGCTGAGCCGATACCCAATACCGCGCACGGTCTGCAGCCAGACAGGATTGGACGGATCGCGCTCGATCTTGCGGCGCAGCCGGTTGATCTGCACGTCGATGGTGCGCTCGCCGACCTCCGAATCGTCGCCGACCAGTTCGTGGCGCGGGATGGTCTCGCCGGCCCGCGCGGCAAAGATCGCCAGGATCTCCTGTTCGCGATCGGTCAGCTTCAGCGCCTCGCCGCCGCGCTTCAGTTCACGCCTGGCGATCTGGAACGTGTAGGGGCCGAAGACCAGCTGTTCGACCTTGGGCGTGGCCGCCGGGCCGCCGCGGCGCAGGATGTTGTTGATGCGCAGGATCAGCTCGCGCGGATCGAAGGGTTTTGGCAGATAGTCGTCGGCGCCGGCCTCGAGCCCTAGGATGCGGCTGTCGGTTTCCGAAAGCGCGGTCAGCATCAGGATCGGCACGTTCTTTTCGGCGCGCAGCGATTTGGTGAGATCGACGCCGCTTTCGCCGGGCATCATGACATCGAGCACAAGCAGGTCGAAGTCGAGGCCGGCGAGCTTGCGCCTGGCCTCGCCGGCATTGCCAGCGACAGTGACGCGAAAGCCGTTTTCGGTCAGATACTGTTTGAGAAGATTGCGGATGCGGGTGTCGTCGTCGACCACAAGCAGATGCGGCGCGTCGTCGTCCGGTGCGGCCGCCTGATCGACCCTCTCAGTGCTCTCCATGGCTTTTTCCTGACATTTTTGCGGACCCAACGTCGATCTGAGCTCTCAGTTCCGGATTGACCATCGCTTCGAGGAAGCGTTCCACCAAGGCCCGTTCGGTGGCGCCGGAATCTTCCAATGCAGCACGGATGCGGCGTGACTGTGGCCGCGCCAGGGCGAGCGCCAGCGCGCGGCCCTTGGCGGTGGGATAGAGTTCGCGCTGGCGGCGGTCGCGCGGCCCTTGCAATTGCACGACATGATCGGTGTCGATCAGTTGCTTCAGCACACGCGCCAGGCTCTGTTTGGTGATCTTCAATACGTCGAGCAGTTCGGCGACCGTCAGCCCCGGCCGGCGGTTGACGAAATGCAGCACCCGGTGGTGAGCGCGACCGAAGCCATAGTCGGCCAGGATCTGATCTGGATCGGAGGTGAAGTCGCGATAGGCAAAGAAGAACAGTTCGATGATGGCGAAGTCTATGCCGTCCTCGACTGACATCGCGGTCCTGATCGGCTTTCCGGCGGCTGGGCTTCGATCCGTCATCATTTCTCCATGGGAACGGGAGATTATGTCAGTACTATTGACGTAATTTCCCCGCAATGGTAATTTTTGACAAGCTTTTGGGCGGATTGCGAACGAAAAGGCAAGGCAGGCCGGTTTTTCCGGAACTTCCTGAGTTTGCCAGAGCGCGATTATCCGCCTACGCTTCGCAACACCGGGCCGGCTCTCCAATCATACGGCGCGGCCAAAAAAGAACACGCTACGACACTAAGGATGCGGGCCGCGACCCGCGGGAGGTTACCATGGCATCTGTTCCCTTCGATCAACTGGACGGCTTCATCTGGATGAATGGCGAATTCGTTGCGTGGGGCGACGCCAAGATCCATGTTCTGACGCACGGTCTGCACTATGCCAGCGCGGTCTTCGAGGGCGAGCGCGCCTATGGCGGCGAGATCTTCAAGCTGAACGAGCACACCGAGCGCCTGCATGAATCGGCCCGCCTGCTCGGCTTCAAGATTCCCTATTCGGTCGCCGAGCTCAACGACGCCTCGACCACGCTGTTGAAGAAGCAAGGGTTCCAGGACGCCTATGTCCGGCCGATCGCCTGGCGCGGCAGCGAGCAGATGGGCGTTTCGGCGCAGAACAACCGCATCAACGTCGCCATCGCCATCTGGCAGTGGCCGAGCTATTTCGATCCGGCGCAGAAGCTGAAGGGCATCCGCCTCGATGTCGCGGAATGGCGCCGGCCCGACCCGCGCACGGCGCCGTCGAAGTCGAAGGCCGCCGGCCTCTACATGATCTGCACCATGTCCAAGCACGCAGCCGAAGCAAAAGGCTATGCCGACGCCATGATGCTCGACTGGCGCGGCCAGGTCGCCGAGGCAACCGGTGCCAACATCTTCTTCGTCAAGGACGGCAAGATCCATACGCCCAAGCCCGACTGCTTCCTCGACGGCATCACCCGCCGCACGGTCATTGGGCTCGCCAGGGACCGTGGCCTGGAAGTCATCGAACGCGCCATCCTGCCGGAAGAACTCGAAAGCTTCGAACAATGCTTCCTGACCGGAACGGCGGCGGAAGTAACGCCGGTTTCGGAGATCGGCCCCTACCGATTCGAGGTTGGCGAAATCGCCAAGAACCTTATGAATGACTATTCTGCGGCCGTTCAGCCGAAGCACGCGATCGCCGCAGAATAACGATAGTCACAGCTTTTCGCGCAAGCAGGGGCGGTTTTCGGGCCGCCCCTTTTATTTCAGCGTTTCTGCATTTGACTTTCAGTCAATTCGGCGTCTCATGATGGTGTCGGCCCGGGAGGCTGGCAGCTATGGAGGGACTAATCATATGGACATGAACACGCTTCTTCCGATCATTGTACAGGTGATTACGGGTATCATCGGTGGTCAGGCGGTCGGTGTTGCACTCAAGAACGCGGCGATGGGCCAGCTTCCCAAAATCCTGGGTGGCGCCATTGGCGGCGTCGGCGGCGCGGCAATCCTCGGCAGCCTGCTTGGCCACGGCGCGGTCGATCCGGCAGCGGCCGCTGCAGCGACGAGCGGCCTCGGCAGTGCGCTCAACCTCAACAACATCGTCGGCGGCGCCGGCGGCGGCGCGATCCTGACCGGCATCATCGGCGCTGTCATGGGCGCCATGAAGAAGTAAGCCTGACGGTCTCAGGTTTGTTCAAATGGGCGGCTTTGGCCGCCCATTTCTGTTTCTGCAACGACTGACTGTTCGTCTTTCGAGGGTGGACGCCCTTCATTCGCGCCGCCGGAGTGGTTCATCGCTTCACGGAAACGCAGAACCACTCCGTCTCATTGTTTTGACGCAGTTCTCAAGGGAAAGCGCTGCGCGCTTTTCCCGGGAAAACCGTCTCACACTTTTCCTGGAATTGCTCTACATCACCGCGTGAACACGAAAGGAAGATCATGGGTCAGCTCAATGCCGGCATCGTGCCGGTCACACCGTTTCAGCAGAACTGCACCATCCTGTTCGACATGGACGACAAGCACGGCGTCGTCGTCGATCCGGGCGGCGACATCGACAAGGTTCTGGCGGTGTTGAAGGACAATGCGATCACGGCCGAGGCGATCTGGATCACGCATGGCCATATCGACCATGCCGGCGGCGCCATGGAGCTGAAGGACGCGCTCGGCCTCGAAATCATCGGCCCACATGCAGCCGACAGGCCTTTGCTCGACAATCTGGAGAAACAGGGCAGGCTCTACGGCATCGCCGGCGCGCGCAACTGCGTGCCCGACCGTTTCCTCACCGAAGGCGATACCGTGTCGTTCGGCGGTCATGTGTTCGAGGTGCTGCATTGCCCCGGCCACGCGCCAGGCCATGTCGTCTACTACAACCGCGCGGCCAAGTTCGCCCATGTCGGCGATGTGCTGTTCCGCGGCTCGGTCGGCCGCACCGACCTGCCGGGCGGTGACCACGCGACGCTGATCGCCTCGATCAAGGACAAGCTCTTGCCGCTCGGCGACGATATCGGTTTCATCTGCGGCCACGGCCCCGGCGGCCGTTTTGGCGAGGAGCGGCGAACCAATCCGTTCCTTGTCTAGGATCAGCACCCTCGACACGAAGTCGCAGGGGTCAAACAAAAAGCGCTGGCCTCGCGGTCAGCGTTTTTGTTTGGGGCAGGGAAGCCCTAAGCGCTTTTGCGCTTTAGGGTTTTGTTTGGTGCAAGTCGTTATCCCAAAACCGCCGCGCACTTTTGGTGACATGCACTCAGTTGGCAGTGCAGAAATGCTGCTCGCCGTCATTGCCGGTGAAGGTGCCGGTGCGGGAGTTGAAGCTGCGGTAGCGGTCCGAGCAGTATTCGTACCAGTCACGCGTCCACGGCTCGGCATAGCGATCGGCATAGACCACCCGCGGTTCGACATAGTAGCGGCGGACCGGTGCCGGGCGGATCTGCACGTCACGATCGTAGTAACCGTCATCGTAGTAGCGGTCAGCGTCAGGCGGTGGCTGGTCATTGGCCAGCGCGCCACCGATCAGCGCACCAGCGGCGAGGCCAAGCACACCAGCGGCAATGGCGTCGCCATTGCCGTGGTGGCGGTGATGGCGCCATTCATCGGCGTTGGCCGCGGGCAAGGCCACAAGCATGGTGGCCGCCATGGCGGCGGACAGCACGGCTGTCTTGAAGATTCTGTTCATCTTGGTCTCCTTCGTACCGGACCGTGCAGTTTTGCAGGGGATACGGTCCGGCTTTACCCAAGACTAATATGCGACCGTGGCTGAACGGAGGCTGAACGGATTTCGACGTGCCGATCCAAGAGGGGCGTCAAAACGAGCTGGGCAGCCCTGCTGGAGCCGACAGTCTGAAGCCGGCTCAGCCGACCGACAGGTTGACGGCCTTGGGTCCCTTACCGCGCTTGTCCGGCTCGGTGTCGAATGTTACTTTCTGCCCATCTTCGAGACCGGGAAGACCCGACGCCTGCACGGCCGAAATATGGACGAAGACATCCTTCGCGCCATCGTCCGGCGTAATGAAGCCGAAGCCTTTGGCATGGTTGAAGAATTTGACGGTGCCGGTCTGCGGCATGGGAAGCTCCTTTGATCCCATAAACTCCAGTCTCGGGCCGGCAAATGCCCGAGAGGAAATTTGTCCTTTATTTTAGCGTCATCGGCAAGAGAAAGTTTTGCAAGCACTTAAAGCGCCTTAAGCCCTTGTTGTGATGCATGTCGTTGATCCGGAGCCGATTCCACTTTTGGGCGACATGCATTCATGCCGCGCCACGGACATGAAAAAGGCGCGACGAAAATCGCCGCGCCTTTTTTAAAAATCTGTCCGCGTGCCCACAGGCTGGGCAGGCTTCGAACCCTCGTTCGCCCGCCGTCAGGGACGCGCGGCGCCGATGGTTCAGGCAGCGCGGAGGTTGACCGCCTTTGGGCCCTTGCCCATGCGGTCCGGCTCGACGTCGAAGGTGACCTTCTGGCCGTCGACGAGCGTGCGCAGGCCCGATGCCTCGATCGCGGAAATATGGACGAACACGTCCTTGGCGCCGCCGTCGGGCGTGATGAAACCGAAGCCTTTGGTCGCGTTGAAGAATTTAACGGTGCCGGTCTGGGCCATTGGGGAAACTCCTTCACCCGTTCAGTCTTTGGTGGTCCTGCCCGCCACCTGGCGTCGAGGGCAGTTCCCGGTGGTTACTTTCGGCAGTCATGCATTGCCGCATGGTCAAACCCCCCGCCGAAAAACGGGGCCGTCAGAGATTCACAGTATCGGGGAAAGGTCGTCCAAAACGTTCCGCTCTCCGGGTCGCAAATGCCCGAACACGGAATTTATCGCACGGAAACGTGAAGGTTGCAAGATAGCGCCGCGGGCCGCCGCTCTGAGCGCATCCCGACGCAAGAATCGACCGATCTGAGTGTCGACGGGCCGCAAATAGGCCTCGTTGCCGGGCCGGTCATTGACCCACAGAGAAGGTCGCACATAGGCCAGTGTTGCGCGCGGACGCCGGCCACGGCTGTAACCGCCGTTTCCGCCCCCGCGAACGCGGTCGCATCCGCTAGCGGGGTTGCATTTGACAGGGGAATGGCGAGGATCGTGATCGGGATGGGATCGAGGAAGAGATCAGCATGAAATTCCTGGCGTCGGTTTTTTCGCGGCAAGGGTTTGCCGTCCTGTTCCTGTCGGCGCTTCTGGCCGCCTGCACCGTGGTCGTCGATGATGGACCAGGACCACGCCCGCGGCCGCCGCGTCCCGAACCGGAATTCTGCACCAGGCAATACGAGCCCGTCTGTGCCCGGCGCGGCGGCGACCGCCAGACCTTCGCCAATGCCTGCCTTGCCGACCGCGCCGGCTACCGCATCGTGCGCGACGGCCCCTGCCGCGGCGACGGCGGCGATGGTGGTGGTGGCGAAGAGCAGACGTTCTGCACCCGCGAATACGCGCCCGTCTGCGCCCGCCGCCATGGCAAGATGCGCAGCTTCCCCAATGCCTGCGAAGCCCGCGCCGCGGACTACCGCATTGTCGGCGATGGCCCGTGCTGAGAACGTCCTACCTGTCCACGCCAGTATAGGCTTTGCCTTTCAGCAGGGCTGCCAGGTGGGCGGCATTTGACGCGGCCATCTCGATCATGCCGGCGACCTTTCCGGGGGTCTTCGGCAGATCGACATAATTGACGTCGCCCATCGCCTCGCCCACGCAATAGACGCCACCATTGGCTGGAATGGTGAAGCCGACATCGTTGAGCGCCTGGAAGCACTCGGCATGGCAATGGTGGGCACCATCTTCGTTGCCGACGATCGCCACCAGCGCCACCTTGCCGGCGGCCGGCATGCGGCCCTTGCCGTCGGTTTCCTCGAGAAAGGCATCCATGCGTTCCATGACGCGCTTGGCGACGCTGGAGGGTTGTCCCATCCAGATCGGCAGACCGAGTATGAAGATATCGGCCGCGATAATCTTCTTACGCAGACCAGGCCAGTCGTCGCCTTTGCCCATGTCGGAGAGCACTCCGGGCTTGATATCATGATCGAGGGCGCGCACGACCTCCCCCTTCACGCCATGCGGCTTGAGCGCTGAGAGCAGGTCGGCGATGATCTTGTCGGTGGAGGATTTTTCCTTGTCGCTGGATGCTTTCAGCGAACAGTTGATGGCAAAGGCGGCTAGGGACATTCGGCAACTCCTGCATATGGCTGCAGGCTCAACGTCGCGAGGCCCTTGCGGTTGCTCCGGAATGATAGCCAGGTTGCCTAGGAAGGATAGGCTCCATCGGCCGGTCCGACGTAGAGCTCGCTGCCGTGCTCATCGGAAATGCGCAGCCGGTCGGGGATTTGCGGCATTGCGAGCGTGTGGAAGAGTGCGGCCGCGCCCTGCAAGGCGGCGCGCAAGGTCGGCGCTTCCAGCGATACCTTGTCGAGCGTCGCCTTCTCGGCGTCGCGTGACCGGTAGAACTCGATGACGAATTTCACGCAAGCCTCCGTGACAGGACCTGGCATGGGCCTGTTGTCAGTTCATCGGGGATGAGGCGCATGCGAAGCACCCCAAGGCTGTCAGCCCTTGGACTTCGGCTTCAGGCCGCTCTCCGCCTGCTTGACCGCCGAACCGAATGGGGAGGCGGGCTTGGCCACGACCTTATCCTTCTTCGGCTTGCGCGCTTCGCGATTGCTTCGCTGTTGACCTTTGGACATGGATTGCTCCTTGTGCGTGTTGGCTGGCTTTTCGAGGTTCTCAGACGACCGGATTGCTGGCGGCCGGCTCGAGATTGTCTTCCGTGGTGACCCGCTCGTGGGTCTCCAACTCGCTGCGGATACGGTATTGCGGCGAGCCGTCCTTGACCGGCAGCCTGCTCTTGATCTCGAACAGCTCCGCCGTTTTCTGGACGAGGCCGGTGCGGCTCTTCATGCGCACCGTCTGGCCGATGGCGAAAAGGTGCGAGGGCGTGTCGGTGCGCGGGCGCGTATTCTGCTGGAAACGGATCATGCTGCATTCTCCCGGTCGCGCTTCAGCGCGGTTTCGAGTTCGAGGTGGTCGATGGCGACAAGCTGGCTGGTCGTGGGGTTCTTCACCGCCCTTGCCGGCAGGTGGATGAAGGTGGCGACGCGGCGCCAGGCGATGCGTGACATGCCCTCGATCAGCTCTTCATCATGATCGATGTCGTAGTCGCCGGCCGGCAGCGGTCCTTCCAGGCCTGCGAGCATGAAGGATGCCGCGAAATGGGCGATGGAATGGGTGGTGCGGTCCGGCATAGTCCTGGCCTTGGTTGGTTCACGCCTTGGGCGTCACGTAAACAGTGACCTGAGCGCAAAAAAGCGGGGACGAGCCCCGCTTCAGATTGATTACAAACCCCTCGGTTTTTGACAGCAGTCAAAATCGAGGGGTTTTGATTCCGGTTTGTTCGCGATCTGAATCTGAGACGTTCCGTGAATCTTGGGTGATTTCGAGACGTGCGGAGGTTTGTCAGCAGTCTGAAGCGGGGACGAGCCCCGCTTTTCTATTTCCGGCAATCGCTGGAAATAAGCCTCTTTCGAGAGCTGCCAGTACATCCGTGGTCAGCGTTCATCGGATTCGGCCGGATCAGATCAGTTGCAGATTGGCGGCGGACTCGCGGCCTTTGCCGTCACGCTCCAGGTCGAACTGCAGCTTCGGGCCTTCGGCGAGGCCGGGAAAACCGGCACGCTCCAAAGCGCTGACATGGACGAAAACGTCCTTGCCGCCGTCAGCTGGCTGAATGAAGCCAAAACCCTTCTGGCCATTGTAGAACTTCACGATTCCGGTGGTCATATCTGTCTTTCGCGGATTGAAAAATCGTCGCAAGGCGAGTCCTACCGTGCGTCCAGCGTCGACGATTTGGAACGAGATTGGCGGTCAAGAACCTCTGACGCCGCGAGATGCCAATTTTGGCCAACGATCCTCTCTATATAGATCGATTTGGCTCCCTGTTCAAGGTGATTCAGAAATCAATCCCGCTCCGACTGAAAAATAGATCGCCATATACGTTCAGATATTTCTGCTATGGGTTGAGCATATTTCTAAAAAAATATTGAGCGCGCACTGAGGTATTTCCTCTGCGCCCCTATTTTTATTTACTATAGAAGGAGGAAAAGCCATGGCTTCCACAAGAGGCTCAAGGGGGAAGACCGTCGCGATCAATCCGATCATCAAGCCAGTCGCCATCCACGCCATTGCCGTTGGCCCGACCGGCCAGCCGATGATCGTCAAGTCGGCACGGCTGACGATCAGAAGCGATGAGGCGGCAAGGCGAACGATCTCCGATACCGATGGCACGGTGAGGCCGGCGAGGCAGGTTGCCGAGACCAACCGCCTGATCTGATCGCTCAACGCATCCCGAAAGAGCTCGCAGCCCCGCGAAGACTTGAACCTGCCGCGCCAATGGCCTAGATCGCAGCAGGCGGACAAACACGGCAGGTTTCCCATTAACAGAGATCAAAGACGAGCGGCGAGTGCGGGAACCAGGTCTGGCGCAGGCGGACAGCCGCCGCTGGGTCTCGACCAGTATGTGCAGCAGGCCCTGCAATTGCACCAGGCCGGCCGCCGGCAAGAGGCAGAGACCATCTACCGGCAAGTCTTGGCGCGCCAGCCCAAGCACGCGGCGGCGGCGCACTTCCTGGGGCTGCTGCTGCACCAGACCGGACGCAGCGAAGAAGGGTTGGACCTCATCGAGCGGTCGGTGAGCCTGCAGCCGACGAATGCCGATTTCCTCAACAATTTCGGCACGGTGATGCGCGATCTCGGCCGCGTCGCCGCGGCAATCGACTTCTTCCGTGGCGCGGTGGATCTGCGGCCGGAGCAGCTCGCCGCGCGTGACAATCTCGGCTCGTCGCTGAAGCAGCTCGGCCGGTTCGAGGAGGCCGAAGAAATCTATCGCGGCACAGTCGCGCGCAATCCCTTCCATGTGCGCGCCCGCATCGGGCTTGCCGAAACCCTGCAGGAAGCCGCACGCTTGGACGAGGCGCTGGCTGTGTTTCGCGAGTCGCTGACCATCCGTCCCAAGGATGCCGACCTTCTGCACGGGCTCGGAGTCGGGCTGATGGAAAAGGGCAAGCTCGACGAGGCGGCCGATCTGTTCCGTCAGGCGCTGGCGGTCAACCCGGGCATGGCAAAGGCCTGGCTGATGTTGTCGCAGGTCAAGCGCCAGAAGGAGCGCGATGCCGAATTGTCCGGCATGGAAGCGCAGCATGCCAAGGCACCGCAGGACAGCCTGGCGCGCATGCAGCTGTCGTTCGGCCTCGGCAAGGCCAATGACGATCTGAAGGACTATGAGAAGGCCTTCGACTATTTTGCCGAAGGCAATGCCATTCGCCGCAAGGGGATCAACTATGATCCCGTCAGGACGCGCGAGGAATTCGCGGCGATGAAGACGGTGTTCGATGCCGGCTTCTTCGAAAGGCACAAACCGAGCCCGATCACCGATGACGCGCCGATCTTCGTCGTCGGCATGCCGCGTTCGGGCACGACGCTGGTCGAGCAGATCATCGCCAGCCATCCGCAGGTCTATGGCGCGGGCGAGCTCAGCATCCTGAAGAACGCGGTCGGCAAGCAGTTCCCGGCGACCATGCCGGGGGGCTTTCCGTGGGGCGTATCGGATACGGACGATGCGGATTTCGCCGAGGCGGGCCAGGCCTATCTCGACATGCTGCATGCCCGCTATCCGCATGTCAGCCACGTCACCGACAAGATGCCGGGCAACTTCCTGCTTGTCGGCTTCATCCACATGATGATGCCGAAAGCCAGGATCATCCATTGCGCCCGCGATGCGGCGGCAACCTGCCTGTCGATCTACAAGGTGCATTTCCGCGGCGACAGCCACCGCTACGGCTACGATCTCGGCGAGCTCGCCGACTTCCACAATCTCTACACCGACATCATGGTGCATTGGCACAAGGTGCTGCCCGGCGTCGTGCATGATGTGCGCTACGAGGATTTCGTCGCCGACCAAGAAGGCCAGAGCCGGGCGCTGATCGAGTATCTCGGCCTGCCATGGGACGATGCCGTGCTGTCGTTCCACGAGACCGACCGGCCGGTGCGCACGGCCTCCGCCGCGCAGGTGCGCCAGCCGATGTATCAAGGCTCGGTCGACCTGTGGAAGCGCTATGGGGATCGGCTGAAGCCGCTATTGGATAGGCTGGATTAGCGATCGGGTTACAGATTAGCCGGCGCCGTCCCTGCTTCGCCCGTGGATGACGAAGTTGGATAGGCTTCGGCCAATCTCCAACGTCTGCGATCTGCCAACTCTCGCTTTGCGCCAGCTGCTCAAAGCTCGATGAAGGGCTGGAAGCCGCCGAAGATCATGCGCTTCATATCGAAGGGCAGGGGACCCAAATCGGGTGTCAAGCGCGGGTCGGCCATCACCTTGGCCATCACCGTGTCGCGGCTTAGCCTGGATTCATAGACCGCCCAGGCGAAGACGACGATCTCGTCGTCCTTTGCCTGGACGGCACGTGGAAACGAGGTAAGTTCGCCATAGGGCACGTCGTCGCCGATGCATTCGACATAGGCCAGCGCGCCGTGTTCCATCCATATGGGGCCTGCGAGGTTGGCCAGCTTCTTGTAGTCATCGAGCTTGGCCTTTGGCACGGCAAGCACGAAACCATCGACATAGGACATGGTGAACTCCTTGCTGAAAACCGGGCGCCGGGTCGGCGGGGATACGACCCGGCGCGGTGAGCGCGTCAGCCTTGACGGCGACGCCTGCTCGCTACTTCACCGGTGCGTTCATCGCCCAGGCGACGCCGAACGGATCGTTCAGCTGGCCCCAGCGGTCGCCCCAGAACATCACCTGCAGCGGCGTGACCACTTCGCAGCCGGCATCGACGGCGCGCTGCCACCAGGTCTCGATGTCGCCATCTTCGAGATGGAGCTGCAGCGTGTAGCCCTGCGCGGCCTTATGTGGATGGCCGTGCTCCGGATAGGCGTCGCCCAGCATCAGCGTCGAGCCGTTGATGTGGAGATGGATGTGCATGGTGCGGCCTTTTTCATCCGCCGGATAGGCAAAGACCTGCTTGGCGTCAAAGGCCTTCTTGTAGAAATCGGCGGCCTTGAAGGCGCCGTCCACTTGTAGATAAGGGGTCAACCCGCCGAGCACTTCTGCCCTGGGCTGAACGGGGGTCTGGTCAGTCATGTCTTGCTCCTCTTTGCGTTCGGCTTGGCCTTGCGAACCACAGGACGCGCGAGGTGACGGCAATCCTACATGGCGGCGCGAATTTTTTTGCGAGCCGGACCCGGACAGGCCGGGCAACCGGCGGATTTAAGCGGCAATCGCATGAACAGGCTGGTCGCGGTCATATGACCTTGGCCGAGAACGTCGTTGCACGGCGGCTGTTCTGCGCGTCGAAGAGTTCCGGAAAGCCGATGTCCTTACGCAATTCGGCTGGCAGCGAGAGCAGGATGCGTTCGCTGCGATGGCGGGCACGTGCCGCCGCATATTGGGTTGCGATGCGACCGATGGATGAAAGGACCGACATGATGTTCTCTCCCTGGGTTGATGCCGGCATCATCGTGTCGGCATCCCAAGGACGTGGCAGGTTCAGGCGATCCGACAGCGCACCGAATTTTTTGTTACGACTCCGGATTCGATCGAAGAAGCCTTCGCCGCTCAGAGCGGCGGCTATGCGACCTTCAGCGTTGGGATCGCTGAAACATCAACCTCGCGCTCGGCGTGCCAGGCATCGAAAGCCGCCTGCATCCGAAGCCAGATCGCGGCACCGTCGCCAAACATCTTCCCAAGGCGAGCGGCCACAGCCGGCGAAACCGGCTTCTTTTCGCGGATGATGTCATAAAGCTGTTGCCGGGAGATCCCGAGCAGATTTGCAATTTCCACCTTGGTCTTTCCGGTTGCCGGGATAATGTCCTCCAGCAGCGCTCCCGGGTGGGAGGGACAACGCTCGGTCGGACGCATCGGCTCGTGCACGGTCATAAGTCGAACTTCTCCAATCTGGCCACCTCAGTGGTATTGCTCGAAATCGACGCGGGCGGCATCATTACCGTCGAATTCAAATGTGATGCACCACGGGCCATTGACATGGACCGTGTGGCGGATCGGATCGAAGCCTTTCAGTGGGTGGAAGTCGAAGCCGGGGAGGTTCATCTCCTCCGGCTTCTCCGAAGCTTCCAGGCGGTCAAGCCGGACCAGAATGCGCTTGTGCATTTTGGCGTCGATCTTACCGGTTTTTCCGGTTTGAAAGAGGTCCGACAGCGCCTTGTTCTTGAAGGACTCGATCATCGACGCATGTAAACAAATTGCTTACAAAAATCAAGAGTCTGTAAGCGAATAATTTACAGGCAAATGGAAAAATCGAGCCATCAACCCGGCGCCGCTCAGCCAGCGGTTTCCGCCACCGAATTGAGAAAATCCTCGGGGTCCTCGACTTCGGTCAGCCGCCGCTTGTCGATCAGCCAGAAGCGATTGCCGATGGCGCGGATGAAGGAGCGGTCGTGCGAGGCGAGCACGCAGCTTGCCTGGTGCTTGAGCAATTCCTCCTCCAGCGCTTCCTGGCCATCGATGTCGAGATGGTTGGTCGGCTCGTCGAGCAGATAGAAATTGGGATTGGCGAGCCTCAGCGCCAGCATCATCAGCCGTGCCTTCTGGCCGCCGGACAGCACGCCGATCCTCTTCTCCTGCATCTCGATGACCACGCCGGCGCCGGCAAGCAGCGCGCGGGCGCGTTGTTCGCCGACATCGTAGCGGCGCGAGACCATCGCCAGCGGCGTGTCGTCGCCGCTGATGCCGGACAGCGCCTGGTCGCTGTAGCCGAGCACCGTCGACGGCGTCACCTTCACGTTCTGCACCGTGTCGGGCTCGACGATCGCGTTGCGGATCATGCTGACGAAGCGCGACTTGCCGACGCCATTGCGGCCGAGCAGCACGATGCGGTCGCCCTGACAGATGTGGCGCTTGCCGGTCCTGAACAGCAGCGTGCCGTCGGGCATTCCGACCGCGGCGTCGTCGAGCGTGATCAGCACCTTGGCGTGGGTGCCGCGATTGGCTAGCCGGATCGCTCCGGCTGACTTTTCGCGGTGCGCCGATAGCGCCGCCTCTTCGAGTTTCTCCGCCCGTTCCCTGAGCTGCTTGGTTTTCACCGTCAAAAGGTCGCTGCCGGAATTGATGCCGATGTTGTTGAGCTTGGCGGCCTGCTTTCGCAGCTGCTGGGCGACCTTCATGTCGCGCTCGAATTTCCGCGCTGTCGAGGCGTCGACCTCGTCGAGCGCCTGCCTGGCGCGGGAGTAGGGCAGCGCAAACACCGGCGACTGTTCCGGGCGCAGGAACAGCGTCCGGTTGGTGGTGGCGTCGAGGAAGGCGCGGTCATGGCTGGCGATGACGACGGGCACTTCGCGCGGCAGCGCGTTCAGCCAGTTTTCCAGTTGGCTGATGCGGGCAAGGTCGAGATGGTTGGTCGGCTCGTCGAGCAGCAGCACATCGGGATCGGTGACCCAGACGCGGGCGATCAGCGCCAGCCTCTGCCAGCCGCCGCTCAGCGCCTGCATTTCCCGCTCGCGCATCGCCTCCGGCACGTCGAGAGAATCCAGCACCACGTCGACGCGCCACATCTCGCTTTCGGCCTGCTCCGGCGGCAAGGCGTCGGCCACCACCTCATGAAAGCTGCGGCCGAGAAGGGCAGGAGGAACGGACTGCTCGACATGGCCGACGCGCAAGCCGCGCGTGCGGGTGATGTCGCCGGAGGTCGGCTCCATCTCGCCGGTCAGGCATTTGAGCAAGGTCGACTTGCCGCGGCCATTGGCGGCAACGATGCCGAGCCGGTCGCCGGCGCCGATGGTGAGGTCGAGCTTGGAGAAGAGCGGCGCACTCATGGTGACGCCGAGGGATTTGAGGCTGATCAGGGCCATTTGGATTTCTCTGGTCTTGCCGGAAACAACTCCGGATGCACTTTGACGGTGCGCGTGCTGGCCATCAGGCTCGGCGTTGCGGCACCACGAAGGGCAGACCAAAAAATCGAAGCGGGAAAAACCCGGACCGTCCCTGGTCAGCCCTGCAAGCTGGCTTGCAGGGCAGAAATCGGGCCACGCTGACGATGGTGACGATGAAACGTGAACACGTGAGCCCTCCTTTCAATACGTTCGAGTGTGCGAAGCGATTACACCAAGGGCGGTGCGGATGGCAAGGCCGCCGCTTTCGCCCGGCGCGGGAACGGATCCAGCACCAATATGCAGCCACCGATGATCGCAACCGCGCCGAAGGCCTGGATGATGGTCAGCGACTCGCCGAGCATGACAGTGCCAACCAGCACGGCGATCGTGGTCACGGCAAATTCGACGCTGATCGTCCTGGTCGCGCCGATGCTGGCCACCAGCCGGAAGTAGACGACATAGGTCAGCGCGCTCATCACGCAAGCGAGAAGGGCGAGATAGAGGAAATCGACAGGACGCGGCATGGCCGGCACCGGAACGGCCACCAGCAGCGGCAGTGTCATCAGCCCGCCGAACAGGAAGGCGGCGCCGGTGAGTTCGAACGAGCCGGCCGAGCGCAGATGGCGATTGGCGTAATTGCTGCCGAAGGCGGCGGAGAAGGAACTGAACAGCGAGGCGGCGCAGCCGAATGCGAAGGACGGGGTGATCGGCACCGAAGGGAAGCCGACCAGGATCACGATACCCGCGGCACCGAGCAGCAAGCCGGCCAGCCCGCGGACGGTGATGCGCTCGAGCCCCCATAACTGGCCAAGGATCATCGAGAACAGCGGGATCGCGGCAACGAGGATGGCCGCCATCGCCGTGCCGATGCGCGGCGTGGCGTAGGACAGGCCGATCAGCTGCGCCGCGACGGTGGTCGCGCCGACCATGGCGAAGTGCGGCCAGCCGGCGCTGAAATCGAGCCGCCGCCGCGTCGCCGCCGCCAGCAGGAAGAGCGTGATGCCGGCGATCAGCGCACGCAACGTCACCGCGCCGACCCAGCCGAATGCGTGTACCACCTTGAGCAGCACGAGGAACGACAGGCCCCAGGTGACGGCAAGGAAGGCATAAGCTGCGATGTCCCTGGGTTTCATGAGGTGGGGCGGATGGGAGCTTTGCTCGCAGAGGCAGGATTGCAGCCGTGCTATCGCTTCCACCGCCTAGCGGCAAGCGCGAGCGTATAGTCCAGAGGCTGTTCCACCTTTGATAAGCAGGATGTTAAGGCGCGACGATGGGGCCTTCCCTTCTCCAAGGGAGAAGGAAGAGGCGGCTACTTCCCCGGCCTGCCCGTTTTCCCAGGCCGGCGCTTTTCGCGGCGGGCGTCGCCTGGGTCCTCGTACGAGCCGATGCCGGCGCGCTGGCGGACGATTGGCTTGGCGGAATCGTCGCGATCCTTCGCGCCTGTCCTGCCGGTCCCCACGAGGGGGGAGGTCGGCTGGGGCTTCGCCGGCATTTTTCCTTCGACCGGCTTTTCCGTGCGGCGAACGGTCATCTCGTCCAGCGAGTTCTTCTTGAACAGCGGCTTGACCGGCTCGCCCGGGATACCGAAGTCGGAACCGTGCGCTTCGGACGCCGACTGTTTCTTGAACAGCGAGCGTGACATCGCTCCCGCAGGCGTCGGCATATCGGTGCCGGGCCCCATGTCGTCGATCGACGGTTTGGCGAACAGCGGCTTCTTCACCGGCACGGCGCCGTCGGCGCCCATCTCGTCGAGATGAGGCTTGCGGAAGAGGTTGGGCCGGGCAGCCCTGGCGGCCTCTTCGGCGGCGCGTGCTTCGTCGAGCTTGCGGAAACGCTCCTGTTCCTCTGCCGTACGGTGCTTGGCCACGCCCTTGTTGTGCTTGCCCTTTTCGCGGCCCGACACCGGGCTTTCCATGTCGGCGTATTTGGCCAGCGGGTCGTCGGAGATCGACAGTTCCATCTCGCGCAGCCGCTTGATCTCGTCGCGGATGCGGGCGGCCTTCTCGAAGTCGAGATTGGCGGCAGCGTCGCGCATCTGTTTTTCCATCGCGTCGAGATGCGCCTTGAGGTTGTTGCCCATCATGGCGCCGGCGCTGTCGGTGAACTGCGAGATGTCGGCGCGGACATGGTCCTTCTCGTAGACCGAGTCTAGAATGTCGGAGATGCGCGACTTGACCGATTCCGGCGTGATGCCGTTGGCGGCGTTCCACTCCATCTGCTTTTCGCGGCGGCGGTTGGTTTCGGCCATCGCCCGCTCCATCGAGCCGGTAACCTGGTCGGCATAGAGGATGACCTTGCCGTCGACGTTACGGGCGGCGCGGCCGATGGTCTGGATGAGCGAGGTTTCCGAGCGTAGGAAACCTTCCTTGTCGGCGTCGAGAATGGCGACGAAGCCGCATTCGGGAATGTCGAGGCCTTCGCGCAAAAGGTTGATGCCGACCAGCACGTCGAAAGCGCCGAGACGCAAATCGCGCAGAATCTCAATGCGCTCCAGCGTGTCGATGTCGGAGTGCATGTAGCGCACACGCACGCCCTGTTCGTGCAGATATTCGGTCAAATCCTCGGCCATGCGCTTGGTCAGCACGGTGACCAGCGTGCGGTAGCCGGCGGCCGTGGTCTCGCGGATCTCGCCGACGACATCGTCGACCTGGCTTTTCGCCGGGCGCACCTCGACCGGCGGGTCGATCAGGCCGGTCGGGCGGATGACCTGCTCGGCGAAGACGCCGCCAGACTGTTCCATTTCCCAGCCACCCGGCGTCGCCGAAACGGCGACGGAGAGCGGGCGCATGGCATCCCATTCCTCGAAGCGCAGCGGCCGGTTGTCCATGCAGGAGGGCAAGCGGAAACCATACTCGGCCAGCGTCGCCTTGCGCCGGAAGTCGCCGCGATACATGCCGCCGATCTGCGGCACGGTGACGTGGCTTTCGTCGATGAACACCAGCGCATTGTCCGGGATATACTCGAACAAGGTCGGCGGCGGGTCGCCCGGCTGGCGGCCGGTGAGATAGCGCGAATAGTTCTCGATGCCGGCGCAGGAGCCGGTGGCTTCCAGCATTTCGAGGTCGAAGCGGGTGCGTTGTTCCAGCCGCTGCGCTTCCAGCAGGCGGCCGGCGCGCTCCAGTTCCACCAGCCGCTGCTTGAGCTCTTCCTTGATCGACTTGATCGCCTGGTTGAGCGTCGGGCGCGGCGTCACATAGTGGGAATTGGCGTAAATCTTGACGCTTTTCAGCTCACCGGTCTTCTGGCCGGTCAGCGGATCGAACTCGGTGATCTGCTCGATCTCGTCGCCGAACATCGAGATGCGCCAGGCGCGGTCCTCCAGGTGGGCCGGAAAGATCTCGATCGTGTCGCCGCGCACGCGGAACGAGCCGCGCACGAAATTGATGTCCTGGCGTTTGTATTGCTGGGCGACGAGGTCGGCGAGCAAAGCGCGCTGGTCGAGCCGGTCGCCGATCTGCATCTGGAAGGTCATCGCCGTATAGGTCTCGACCGAACCGATACCGTAGATGCAGGACACCGAGGCGACGATGATGACGTCGTCGCGCTCCAGCAGCGAGCGCGTCGCCGAGTGGCGCATGCGGTCGATCTGTTCGTTGATCGAGGATTCCTTCTCGATGAAGGTGTCGGTGCGCGGAACGTAGGCTTCCGGCTGGTAGTAGTCGTAATAGGAGACGAAATACTCCACCGCATTGTCGGGGAAGAATTTCTTGAACTCGGAATAGAGCTGCGCGGCCAGCGTCTTGTTGGGCGCCAGGATCAGGGCGGGGCGCTGCGTCTCCTCGATCACCTTGGCCATGGTGAAGGTTTTTCCCGAGCCGGTGACGCCGAGCAGAACCTGGGTGCGGTCGTTGTTGTCGACGCCTTCGACTAGGTCCTTGATGGCGGTCGGCTGGTCACCGGCCGGCTCGAAGTCCGACACCATCTTGATGGCGATGCCGCCTTCCGACTTTTCCGGCCGGGCAGGGCGGTGCGGCGTCCACAGCACGCCATCCTTGTGCAGCGGATTGCCGGATTCGATCAGCGCCGAGAGCGCGGCGACCGTCGCGGTGACGCCGCTCGACGTCATCGTCTCGGCTTCTTCCAGCGAGATGTCGAGGCCGGCGACCGGATTGAGGCCGACCGCGGCGCGTTCGCGGGCGGTGGCCGCGCCGCCCATCGAGGTGCCGCGCGCCGTGCGCCCGGGCGCGGACGAACGCTCGGGGATCTTCTTGGATGGTTTTGGCGCTTTGCCGTCGTCGCCCTTGCCGGTCTGGCGCCCTTCGCGCTCCGCCTCCTGCTCGATCTGTTCGGCCCAGTCGGCGATCGAACCGGTCAGCGGCGTGCCCGACAATTCGGGCTGTGGCATCTCGGCGAAGCCGCCTTTGTGCAGCGGCTCGGAGGCGTCGAGGAAATCGGTCAGCGGGCTGCGCCGCTTCGGCGCGGCGCGGTCGTCATTCGCCGTCGGCGGCGTTCTTTTATCGGGGGATTTGGCCATGCCCCGAATATGGGAGGTCTTGGCGAAGATGGAAAGAGCGCGATGCGGCGAGGCGCATGCCCCGATGCGGCTCCTGACAGAAGGCTGTCAGGAGGAGGCAGTTGCCGGGGGCATCCGCCCGCGGTCAGGCGCCGCGGGCGTTGTCCGTCGCCACCTGGGTCGGCGATCCGCTGAGGCGCGGCACCACCACGAGACGTGTGACCTTGCCTTTCTTGAAGGCAGCGAGGAAGCGGGAATAGTCCCTGAAGACGACGCAGCCGTTGGACTCGGCGCGGCCGCCGCGCAGCATGTAGGTGTGGGCGAGCAGGCCGTTGCGGTTGTATTTGTTGCCACCGCCGACCGGGGTCAGGCGCAATGCCTCGACGCCATGGAAGCGGGATTCACGCAGCGACAGATTGTAGGTGTTGGGCGGCGTCGGGCCACGATCCTTCACGTGGACATAGCGCGGCTGGTCGACCATGGCGCCGAGGCCGGAATGGGCCTCGAGCCGCTGGCCGTCCGGCATGTAGACGGTCTTGGCGCTGATGTCATAGACGGCGACGCCGTGGCCGGCTCCGCTTCCGCCGCTCGGTCCGTTGAAGAGGTTCCTGAACGCCTGGCCGAGGCCGCCCGAAGGCGTGTCCGGCTTGGCATAGGCCAGCACATCGCCGCCGTCGCGGCCGGCCCGGGCCGGCCTTGCGGGCTGGGCCTGCTGGACCGGCTTTGCCTGCGGCGCCGGCTTCTGCTGCGCGATCCTGGGCTGCGGCGCCGGCTCATCCTGTTCCACCACGGCCTTCGGCTGCCGCGGCGCGTCATATTGCGGGCGGCGGGTCGGCAGCGGCACGTCGTCGGTCAGCGCATCCGGCAGCGAGGCAGCGTCGCCGGGCTGTTGCGGCTGGGTCTCGGCAGGTGCTATCGCGACATCGGCAGAGGATTCGGTCATCGGCAGCGGAGAGGCAAATGCTTCGTCCTCGACGGGCAGCGACTGGACGAGGGCCAGCGCCAGCTGGGTGTTGTCAGGCGTCTGCGACTGGGCGAGGCCCATCGGCGCCGGCGCGGTCTGGACGACGGCGCCGGTATCGGCACGGGCAAAGCGTTCCGCCACGGGAGCCGGCATGTCGCTCGACAGGCTGGCCATCAACTGGACTGACGGAACCAGCGAGGCCTCGGTGATCCGCGGCGCGGCCTGGGAAATCACCGGGCGGGTGTCGGCCGTGGCGACGGGCTTGTCGGCGGCGGCAAAGGCGGCGACGAGCTTGGTCGGCGACAGCGACGCCTCCATGCGGTCGAAGCGCTCCTGTGCCTTCGACTTCAAGATTGGCTGTTCCGGCCTTGCTCGAGCCGCCAGGCGTGCGGATTTCTCACCCAGCGGGCTCACACGGGCCAGCTTGAAGCAGGTGGCGCCGCATTGTACGGCATTGTCATGCAGGGCCTGGGCGCCGCCATGGGCATTGGCCAGCATGAACGGCGCCGAAGACCTCAGGAAATGCTGTTTCAGCGGATCGGCCATCGCCAGCGAGCCCGGCATGGCCAAGGTCTGCGGCAGGCCGGTCGATGTCGCCGACAGCGAGACGCCGACGGAGCTGAGGCCGGCCATGGTGCCGATCAGCCAGAGACCGACCGCGGCGCTGGCACCGGGCACCGCGACCCAGCGGACGATCCGTTTCGGATTGAAGGAAGGGGTGCGCTGCGCATCGACGAACTCGCCGCCCTCGCGCTGGTCCCGGATTATTTTGTGTTTACTCGACAACGCCATGCAACCAATCTCGCTCCAATCGGTTTTCCCCGTACGTGGCCTTGTCAGCCGCGACGACCATTCTGCGAGTGATCCCAGGGTGGTCCCCGACGCGTTTGCCGCGCCTGTCGTTGATTGCCGATTGCTTCAAAATATGGACAAAGTTGGTTAACCAATCCCTCTCAAAACCAACCGAGAGACGTGGACTTTGTGCCAAAAAAGGCTCGTCCACGATCATGCACGCGGTATTTCAGCCCTTCCGAAGCAGGTTTGCTGCCTGTTTTTGCCGGCCGAGTCAAGCAAAACAGCCATTGCTAATATAAGACAAGGTGGCTCCGGCAAGCCTCGCGGCAATGCGGCGCGCTGCTCCACGGTCCTGAAAAAGCCGATGGCATCGGCAAAACTGTGGCCCGCTTGCCACATTTTTTCGGCCCGCACGGTCGCCCCTCGACGCCCATTGACTCGTTTTGGGAGGCGGTGCAATCGGGTTGAAGTGCTTGATTTTGGGGTGGCAAAGGCCACTTTTGGAGGCTTTTTCCATGAAGCGTCGAGATTTCTTGGCGCTGTCGGCGGGTGCGGCGGCGTTCTCCATTCTTCCGGCCACCGTCAGGGCCAACGTGCCGGTGCCCTACGACCGCAACGCCGAAGTGCCGTTCAACGACAAAAAATCGTTCATCGACTGGATGGTGGCCAATCGCGGCGAGGATCCGAAGTTTTTGGCGCAGCGATTCGATCGCTTCCAGATCATGGTCTACAACAAGGACGTGCTGGACGACCGCAACAAGCGCGCCTTCCTTTTGACACCGCGTGAGGAATTCGTGCTGCCGCAGAATCTGGGGCGCGCCTATGACCATGCCTTCCTCGACATCGGCTATGGCGTGACGATTTCGGGTCCGCACCTCGTCGGGCGGATGACGACGTCCATCGACGTGCAGTTCGGCGAGGCCGTGCTCGAGATCGGCACCGGCTCGGGCTACCAGTCGGCCTATCTCGCCAACCTCACCGACAAGGTGCACACGATCGAGATCATCAATCCGCTGGCGCAGCGCACGCGGCGCACCTATGACGGGCTGGTCGAGCGCGGCTACAGTGAGTTCGGTTCGGTCACCAGCCGCAATGCCGACGGCTATTATGGCTGGGAAAGCGTGGGCCCGTTCGACAAGATCATCGTCACTTGCGGCATCGACCACATCCCGCCGTCGCTGCTGCAGCAGCTGAAGCCCAACGGCGTGATGGTCATTCCGGTCGGCCCGCCGGGCGCGCAGCACGTGCTCAAGGTGATCAAGCAGCAGCTCGCCGACGGTACGTTCAACATCGTCCGCTCGGACATCTACAATGGCAAGGTGGTGCCGTTCGTGCCGTTCACCAAGCTCGAGGCCGACCAGATCGTCGGCACACACAACGGCTGAGCATTGCGGCATCAAGGGACCTGAATGGCAGCCGTTGCATCGAATTCCCGCCTGACCATCCCGTCCCTGGAGGCGCCGCGGCTGACGCACTACCTGGCGGTTGGGCTGATCGCCGGCGCCATCATCGCCCTGCAGATCGCTGTCATGCGGGTGTTCGCGGTGGGCAGCTGGTCGCATTTCGGCTCGCTGGTGGTCAGCCTCGCCATGCTCGGCTTCTCGCTGTCCAGCGTCATCATCTTCGCCGGCAAGGGTTGGTTCGACCGCCATTGGCAAGGTGCCGCCACCGCGGCCCTGCTGCTGATCGGCCCGCTCGCCGTCGGCTCCAACCTGGTTGCCCAGACGGTACCGTTCAACGCCATCTTCCTGGTGTCCGACCCGGCGCAGAAATGGCGGCTGCTCGCCAATTTCCTGCTCTATCTCGTGCCGTTCCTGGCCGGCGCGTTCTTCCTCGGCATCGTCTTCCTGAAAAGCCGCACGGCCTTCGGCCGCGTCTATTTCGCCGACCTCACCGGTTCGGGGCTCGCCGGCCTCGCCGTGCTGGTGTCGCTCTATCTCTTCGCGCCGGAAACCATCATCGTCGTGCCGCTGCTTTTGTGGGCCGCCGGTTCGCTGCTGTGGTTTGTTGCTTTTGGCGCCTGGAAGAGCGTCGTCGCCGGGGTCGTGGTCGCGGCGCTGTCGATATCAGGCTATCTGATGCTGCCCGGCCTGCTCGGCATACCCGACATTGCCGTATCGCAATACAAGGGCGTCGCCTATGCCCGCAATTTTCCGGACGGCAAACGCATCTACCGAAGCGTCTCGCCGTTCGGCGATCTGCAGGTCTATGCCAGCTCCTACATGCATTTCGCACCGGGCCTGAGCGACAATGCCGCCTTCGGCATGCCCGAAGTGGCGGCCAACACCTATGTCGGCATGTATCGCGACGGCGACGGGCCGGAAGGCATCATGCGCAACCTGGCGCCGGCGGAGCAGGTCTATTTCCGCTATCTGCCGATGCACTATCCCTATGTCATCAAGGACAAGCCCAAAACCTTCGTCGTGCAGTTCGGCGGCGGCATCTCCACGCAGGCCGCGCTCAATGCGGGTTCGACCTCGGTGACCGTCGCCGAGAGCAATCCGATGACATTGCGGGCATTCCGCGACCCTGCGCTGAAGGATGTCACCGGCGACATCCTGGCCGAGCCGCGGCTCAAGGTCATCGACTATGACGGGCGCCTGTTCCTCGCCAAAACGGCGGAGCGCTACGACGTCATCGACCTCAGCCTCGCCGACAGTGTCGGCCTGTCCAACCCCGGCGGCTTCGCCATCTCGGAGAAATACGCCTACACGCGCGAAGCGATGCTGAGCTACATGCACGCGCTGGCCGATGGCGGCGTGCTGTCGATCACCTTGTGGAACAAGGAAGAGCCGCCGAAATCGGTGCTGAAGCTCTATTCGACCGTCGCCGAGGCAGCGAGGATTTTCGACAGCCAGGGCGCCGCCAACGACATCTTCGCGGTCTCGAGTTACCTCTCGACCACGACCGTGCTGTTCAAGCGCGGCGGCTTCACCGAGGCCGAAATCAGAACGCTGCGCGACTACACCAAGTCGATGTCCTGGGAGGAGGTCTACTATCCAGGAATGACTTATGACGGTTCGGGCGCACAAAAGGTGCTCGACGATTATCGCGCCTCGATCTTCGCCAGCGGACAGGACGCGACATTGACGCAGCAGCCGGCCGCCGACGCGACCGCGCCTGCCGGCCCAACCGCGCCGGCAAATCCCGATTGCGACCCGACGGCGCCGGCCGATCCGACGCTCGATGCCTGCGCAGGGGCCGGCGTCGCCCCCGGCCCGCAAGTGCTGCCGGCGACGGAACTGCAGCGCATGACCTGGCACGCGCTTTTGACCGGTGGGTGGGAAAAACTTGCCGGCGACTACGTCTTCGACGCGCGGGCGCTGAGCAACGACCAGCCCTATTTCGCCGCCTATGTGAAGGTCGCCGACCTGCCGCGCACGCTCGACCGGCTCGACCTGTTCCAGGACGACTGGGGCTATCTGTTGATCTGGGCGACGCTCGGCATCGCCTGTATCACGGCCGCGTCACTGGTGCTGCTGCCGGTCATCTTCGGCTGGCGCATCGTGTTCTCGCGCTCGCGCGGCAAGCTCGGCACCATCCTCTATTTCGCCTGTCTCGGCCTCGGCTACATCATGGTCGAGGTCGGGCTTATCAGCCGCTTCACCGTGGCGCTCGCCAACCCGACCGTGTCGGCCTCGGTGCTGATCTCCTCGATGCTGGTGTTTTCCGGGCTCGGCAGCCTGTTTGCCGAGCGCATCTTCAACCGCGCCAGGACGCTGCTGCCGATCGTGCTGCTGGCGGTCTGCGGGCTGCTGCTCGCCTATGGCTTCTACCTGTCGCCGGTGCTCGACCGGATCGGCGCCTATCCCTATGCGGTGCGCCTGCTGCTCTGCTTCCTTTTGGTGTCGCCGCCGGCCTTCCTGATGGGCATGCCGATGGCCACCGCCATGACCTGGCTGGCGCGGCTCGGCAAGGAGCATCTGTTCGTCTGGGCCTGGGGCATCAATGGCTGTTTTTCGGTCATCGGCTCGGCCGCCGTGCCGATCGTCGCCACCGGCTTTGGACTGAGCGCCGTGCTGCAATGGGCGGCGATCGCCTATCTCATCGCCATCCCGGCCTTCTTTGCCGTGCTGTTGCCGTCGAAGGCGCCGTCCATGCGGCTGGTGGCGGCCTGATGCCGGACCGGCGCGCCATCGTTGCCGGATTGCTGGCCACGGCGGTGTTTCCGGTGGCGAGCCAGGGGGCGCGCTTGCGCAAGGCCATATCCACCATCGTGCCGTTCAAGGCATCGCCCTTTCCCTACCGTGGCAAGCTGCCCGACGGCTCCGCGCCTTTTCTCGACGTCACGGCGGCGGATGGAAGGCGCGGCCACACCTCGCCACGCGGCGGCATCTATTGGGAAGACGAGACCTATTCCGACCGCTCGACGCTGCTGGCGGTGCCGAAAGGGTTCGATCCGGCCAAGCCGGCTGTCATCGTGGTGTTCTTCCACGGCAATGGCGCCACCTTGCAGCGCGATGTGGTCGGCCGCCAGCGCGTCGTCGCGCAGGTCGAGGCGTCCGGCCTCAACGCCGTGCTGGTGGCGCCGCAATTCGCCAGCAACGCGCAGGATTCCAGCGCCGGCAATTTCTGGACGCCGGGCTATTTTGCCGGGTTCATGGCCGAGGCGGCGCAAGGCCTGGCCAAACTGACCGGTGCCAAGGCGGCAAAATTCGACGCCATGCCGGTGGTGCTGGCGGCCTATAGCGGCGGCTACAACCCGGCCGCCTTCATTCTCAGGAACGGCGATGTCGGCGGCCGCCTGCTCGGCGTCATCCTGCTCGACGCGGTCTTCGCCGATGCCGACATCTTCGCCAGCTGGATCGCGCGGCACCGGAAGAGTTTCTTCGTCAGCGCCTATGGCAAGTCCTCTGCCTCCGGCAATGCCGAAATCAGACAGTTACTGGCGACCCAGGGCATTGACGCCAGCACAGATCCGCCGCGTTGGCTCGAAGCCGGCACCATCGCCTTGCTCGCCTCCGATGCCGCCCATGACACATTCGTCACCCGCGCCTTCGTCGGCAATCCGCTGCAGTGGCTGCTTGGCCGACTGCACGGGTTTCCGCGCTAGGACCTTTTGGCACTCCAGTTCCAGTTCTTGCACATGCTTCTGGCCGCCATCGTCATCACCCAGCTGTTGGACCCGCTCAGGATCCTGCTGGTCGGGATCGCCTATTTCCTCGGCCGGCTGATCAAGCGGCCGGGCATGGGATGGCTTGGATTGTGCGCGGCGATTGTCGTCATCGCCGCCGGATTTCCGTTCGTTGTCCTTGGCCAATCCGGCGACATCGCCTGGACGACCGCCGCGATCGGCGTGATATCGAACGCGCTGATAGCCGCCGCCATGGCCGGGCTGCTGCGGCTCCAGCGATGGCTTTTCCAACTCTTTGTTTGACACAATTCCCGCGGGAAAACCGTTTCACGATTTTCCCGGAATTGCTGGCGCGGTTCCGGTGAATACTGGATACTTCTCCTGCACCCAGCGAGGGCAGGGACCCGGGCCTGATAGGCCGCTCAGTTGAACCATAGCGCGAACGTCAAAAACCCGCCGCCGCCGAATTCGCGCTGGATCTGGTCGAAATCCTCGCTGGTCAGGATCCTGCCGCTTTCGAGATAAGGCGCGATCCCAGGGCCGGTAATCGACAGCACCAGGTCGAAGGCCTTCGGCTCGTCGAAGAAGCGCTTCATGTTGATGCCCTTGCCGGCGATGCGGAAATGCGGCAGCAGCGCGCGGCCCTCGAGCAGGTCCTCGGCCATGGTCAAGGTGGCGAGCCAGGCCTGGACCTGCTCCTCGCCGACTTCGAGGCCGGTCAGCGGGTTCTCGCCCTTCTGCTGTGGCCCGGGCAGCCATTCGCGGTCATTGTCGGTCTCGGCGCGGATCGCCTTCCAGTCCTCGCGCGACAGCCGGATCATTTCGAGCAATTCCTGGCGTGCCGCCTTGCGGCGCTCCGGCTCGACCACCGGCCAGTTGATCAAGTGCACCATCGAGATGAAATCGGCGATGCGCCATTCCGAGGAGAAGATGCTCGAGCCCATCTCGCTGGGCGGCGGCACGAGAATATCCT
The DNA here is from genome assembly GCF_006441315.1 of Mesorhizobium sp. B2-4-19. NCBI lineage: Bacteria > Pseudomonadati > Pseudomonadota > Alphaproteobacteria > Hyphomicrobiales > Phyllobacteriaceae > Mesorhizobium > Mesorhizobium sp. B2-4-19. The sequence goes on from NZ_VFUV01000004.1 coordinate 142,836, forward strand.
GCAATGGCAGCTTGGCGCGTGGGAACAGCATGTGGAAGGAGCCGTCGAAAGTACCTCTGAAATCATGCGCCAGCCAGAAATCGGCCTGCGCCATCAGGAACTCGGCATAGCCCTGCAGCCAATAGCCGTCGGCGCGGTCGAAGCGGAAGGTCAGCGCCGGTGCGGTATCGCCCTGCGAAAGGCCACCGTGCGACAGCGCGGCCATGATGGCCGCCATGCTTTCGTCCGGCGCGATCGTGCCGTCCTCGTTGAGGTCGATGCCGACATGGGTAAGGTCGATGACCATGCCGATATCGGCATCGGCCGGCACCGAGCTCAGGGTCGCGGCGGATTTTGCCAACCTGTCGCGGAAGGCCACCAATATGGCGCGGAACTCTTCGTAGGTCAGCGGCTCGGGATTGGGATTGGAGGGCACCGGCAGCTGCATCAGCGGCAGCATGAAGGATTGCGGGCTTTCGAAGCCGTGGCGGTGCAGGCCGCTGGCGAGCAGTTCAAGTGCCGTGAAGAACTCACCGGCGCCGGCGGCATAGGCCGATGCCGGATCTTTCGGTGCGGCCGCCTCCAGCGTCGACAGGGCGCTGTCGCGCGCGGCCACGGTCTTGGCCTCGAAAAGCGCGGTTGCCACTTCGGGCATGGCGGCGTGCGCCGAAGACAGCGGCACAAGCAGAATGAATGCGGATGCCATCAGGCTTGCTATTCGTGTCATCTTTTCCTCCCAAGCATTTGCCGCCGGCGACCATACACAGATTTGCGGCTATTTGCGGTGTCGCGCCGGTCAGTGCCGATGCGCTGTCCACATCGTTGATTGCCGACGGCTTCAACCCGCCCACGGGACGGTCTAAACAAGGCAAACGATTGGGCATTGCGTGTCGAACTATCCGCTTTCCTACAAACTGTCCTGGCTGCCGCGTTTCCTTAAGCCGTCGCTTGGCGGCGACGGCAATGGGTTTGCGCCGATGGCGGGGATGTTGATGGAGCCGCCGCCAGGGCGGACGGTGCGGCTTGCCTTCGTCGGCGACATCTCTGCGGTGGCCAACCGCAGGGCGCCGCACTGCGATCCGGCGATCAAGGCGCTGCTTGGCACTGCCGATCTGGTGATCGGCAATTGCGAGAGCCCTGTCGTGGACAGGCCGAGCGCGGTGCTGGGCACAAGGCTCGGCACGCATCATGCGATGAGCGAGCGGTTTCTGGCCGAGGCGCTCGCCGCGGCCGGCCTTGCGCGCGAAAAGCTGGTGCTGTCGCTGGCCAACAATCACGTGCTCGACCAGGGCGTCGCCGGTTTCGACGACACGGTGGCGGCGCTGAAGCGGCTCGGTATCGGCAGCATAGGCCTTGCCGCCGATGGCCCGGTGCGGCCGGTCAAAGTCGGGCCGCTGAATGTCGGCTTCGCGGCCTTCACGCTGTGGCGCAATGCGGATGAGAGCCTGTTTGCAGGGCGTGTGTCGATGGGCAGTGATCTGGCCAGCTGGCCGCGCGGGTTCGATCTTCTTTGCGCCGTGCCGCATTGGGACTGGGAGTTCCGGCACTTTCCGCGCGCCGGGACGCGGACATTGGCCAGGCGCCTGGCCGGGCAGGGCGTCGGGCTGATCGCCGGCCATCACGCGCATGTGGTGCAGCCGGTGGAGCTGATCGGCGAGACTGTCGTCGCCTATGGGCTCGGCGATTTCCTCGGCACCGCCCTGGCGCGACAGCCATGGCCGGGGCGCATTGGCGGGATTTTTGTCGCGGATGTCAGTACGGATGAGGGGTCGCGTGGTGCGATTGCGGCTTACCAGATGCACCCATTTGTAAGGCTGCGGGGCGGGGATCATGAACGGCTGGTGCCGGTGGAGCGATTGGAGCGCCGAATGCGCGACAGGGTTCAGGGGCGGCTAAGGGCGATCTTTCCGTAATGTGGCAACCATTCGCTCACCGCCAAGGTATGCATCCTTCAGGCTGGCACCGTCTCGAGGCGCTTCAGTCGATACATCGGACAAAACCAGCTATCATGATCGTGGTCAGGCTTGCGGGGGCGGCGGTGGAAGCAGCGGATTTCATGCCTGATGAGACTGTCATCGCCGGCATCCGAAAGAACATCGAGGCCTATGAGGCGGCGCGGGCCTCGGCGGTGCGGCAGGTGCGCTGGCGGGTGCCGCTGTTCGTCGGGCTGGTGCTGGTGGCCGTGGCGGTGATCGCCTGGCTGTTCAACAAGGTCGCCGACCCCAACGAACAATGGTTCTCGACGCCGCATGTGTTTCTGTACATCCTCGGCTTCGTGACGGCGATCCTGCTCTATTTCCGGGCGATCCGGCCGGCGACGCGGCTGCAGCAATCGTTTCGTGAGACATTGATGCCGATCATCTTCGGCTTCATCGGGGATATGCGCTACCAGCATGATGTGAAGCCGAATTCCTTCGACCGGTTGCCACGCGAGACGGTCGGCGGCGCCGGCATGAGCCGCTTCGACGATATCATATCGGGACGCTATGACGGGTTTGCGTTCGAACTCTACGAGGCCGACCTTTGGGACGGCGCTTCGACCAAGACCAAGGCGACGGCCTTCAAAGGCGTCATCGTCGCCTTCGAGGCGATCGAGCCGTTCCCCGGAACATTGGTGGCGACGCGGCGGACCAATGCGGTCATGGGCTTCTTCCGCGGCCTGTTCGCCAGCAAGATGCAGGACCTGTCATCCGGCGTGCCGGAACTCGACGCGGCCTACGAATTCCGCACCGACAATGTCGAAGCGGCGCGGCCGTTGGTGACCGGCCGGCTGGCACAGGCGCTGAAATGGCTGGGCGAAACCTGGCCCGACGATCCGGCCCGCGTCGCGCTCAACGGCAGCGATGGGTTCCTGCTGTTGCCGCAGGCCAAGAATTTCTTCGAGTTGCCGGAGATTTCGGCGCCGCTCGACTACACCAGGCATGTCGCGCCGATGATCTCCGACATGGGCGCCATGCTGGCGACGGCGGCGCTGGTGCGAAAGATCGGCGCGAAGGACGAGATGGGTTGATCGGACCCCGCCGTCAGCAGTCGAAGCCATATTGTTCGCGCGTGGCGTCTGCTTCTTCTTTGGACATTTTCTTGAACATCACGCAAACGGTGAAGCTGCCAACCTGCCGTCCACCGCTTCTGTAACCCCAGTCGGAAATGTCGTCCCTGGTGAATTCTATGGCCTGGCCGAGGACGACATTGTGTACCCCCTCCGGCTGGTTTGCCAGGATGCCGACAAATCCGGCCCCGGTGCGGCTGAACGGGATGACCCAGAAATGTTCGGTGACGTGTCCATCCCGCACCTTAACCTTCAGTTTGAACGTGTCTGTCCCAGGGGGAGGAGCCTCGGACAAGGCGAGGAATTCATCCAGTCTGCTGCGCGCCTTCGCGGTAGCCAGAGCCATATCGGGATCGTCGGGAGTAAAGATGACCGTTTTGTCGTCGCCCGGATCCACGCCTTGTGCGCCGGCCAATCCCGGCGCAAACGCCAGCATCAGGGATATCATGGTCCGGACTGCAAGTTTCATCGTTGTCCCCCGTCGCGACGGTTGAAATCATCGCGCATTCATTTCGGATTTGCAACCATAGCGCGAGTTTCATCCGCCTTTTTGAGATCGCGGTTGAGCTGATCCATGCAACAAAAATTGTATCAATCGAAGATCAGGAGGCTGTTGCGTGATGCAATCCGGGGCGGATTATGGCGGCTGCGTGATGGCCGCGAGGCGCCCGCCGCAATGGCCTAAACGATTCTTTTCATGGACGAACCGCGCGCGTCGAAGCAAACGATACGGCTGGAAACTGCGTCAGCCGCAAGCAATGTGTCAGAATTAAGCCTATGATTTCCTTTGCAAAAAGTCACTCAACGTGATTTGCGGCCAGCAGGCTTTCAGGCCCAGTGTCGGCTCGTTCGGTGCTGTCGTTGCGCAAGGCGGCAGCCCGGAAAAGTGAAACAGCACGGAGTGCTATCGATGAAGAAGACCCTCGCAACCACCGCCGCTCTGCTCGCCTTCCTCGGTACGGCCTATGCCGCGTCCGTTCAGGGCACCATCCAGGCGGTCGATCCGACGACCAAGTCGATTACGCTCGACGACGGCAAGATCTACCAGCTGTCGCCGGAAGCGAAGATCGGCAAACTGAAGGTCGGCGCCAAGGTGGCGGTAACCGTCGATGACAAGACCGGCATGGTGACGTCGATCAAGAAGGCTTCGTAGACACGAGTATCATGCGTCGGCAGACCTGCCGACTGGATTTTTCAAACCCTGCTCCAATCCTGGCCGGTTCCTTCGGGGATCGGCCATTTTCATGCTCCTGCTCACTCATGCCAGGCCACTGAGGTGGCGGAACGCTTCCCGCCCTATGGTTTTCGCCGAAAAGCCGCGCTATCCCTTGGCCAACGGGGGATCTGCATGGCTGACGAACAGAAGGGGTTTCGCCTGTCGCGCCGGCTGGTGCTCGGTGCGGCTGTCCTCGGCGGCGCGGTGCTGTGGGGCGGAACCACAATGGCGCGGCTGGCGCGCCGGCCTTCAGGGCCGAAAAATGCCGGACGCATCGCCGACATCGATGGCATTGCCCTGCCGCTGAAACCGATTGCCAGTCCGCCGGCCTTTGAGCCTTCGCTGCCCTGGTCGGCCAAAGGCGGCGACATCAATGATGCCAGCGGCCTGTCGCGGACCCCGGTCTATGGCGTGGTCGAGGTCAGCGAGGAGGACCATATCGCCAGGGCGTTGGCGTTCGCCCGCGCCAACGGGTTGAAAGTGTCGCTGGCCGCCATCCGCCATTCGATGGGCGGCCATGCCTTCGACGACAATGCGCTGGTGCTCGACCTCAAGAAATTCAACAAGGTCAGCGTCGACGCGGCAGCCAGGACCATGACGCTGCAGCCGGGCGCGCGCTGGCACGACATCCAGAACATGCTGCATCCGCGCTTCGCGGTGAAGGCGATGCAGTCGACCGACATCTTCTCCGTCGGCGGCTCGCTGTCGGTCAACGCGCATGGCATGGACCATCAGGCGGGTTCGGTTGCCGGCTCGATCCGCTCGATGCGGGTGATGCTGGCCGATGGGTCGGTGACGACCTGCTCGGCCACGGAGAACAGCGAGCTGTTCCGCCATGTCGTCGGCGGCTACGGCCTGTTCGGCGTGGTGGTTGAGGCAACGCTCGATATCGTCGACAACGCCGTCTACCGCACCTCGCGCGAAATCATCAAATCTGACGATTTCCCGAAATTCTTCGCCGAGGTGCTGGAGCCGAACAAGGATATCGGCTTGTTCTACGGCCATCTGTCGACGGCGCCGGGCAATTTCCTCGAGGACATGATCGTCTATCGCTACGACAAGGTGGCCGAAGAGCCGCCGGCCGACCAGCCTGATATCGGCGAGCCGGGCTCGGTCGGGCTGAAGCGGGTCATCATCAATCTGGCGAAATGGGGCAGCCTGTTCCAGGAGCTGAAGTGGTTCACCGAAAAGACGCTGGAGCCGAGATTCGAAAGTTGCACCGTGGCCCGCACCGCGGCGATGGCGCAGGGCGAGGCGTGCCTCGTCACCCGTAACAACCCGATGCATGATTCGGTGCCGTATCTGTTCAACGATCTGACCGACGAGACCGACATACTGCACGAATATTTTATTCCGCGCGCCGCCTACAATCCGTTCATCACCGAAGCGCGCGAGATCCTGCGCAACCAGTCCCTGCCGGTGCTCAACGCTTCGGTGCGCATCGTCCACAAGGAGGATGTGGCGCTGACCTATGCGCCGGAGCCGGCCTATTCGCTGGTGCTCTACATCAACCAGCCGACCGATGCCGACGGCAATGCGAAGATGCGGGCGCTGACGCGGGCGCTGATCGACGTGACGATCAAGCATGGCGGACGGTTCTTCTTGCCCTACCAGCTGCATTACACGGCCAAGGAATTGCAGGCCTCCTATCCCGAATTGCCGGCCTTCCTGGCGGCGAAACGGCACTATGACCCTACGGAACTGTTTTCCTCGACCTTCTACCGTGGCATCAAGGCGCTGAGCGGGGTTGCATAAGCAGGAGAACAGTCGATGCGCATGGTATCAGCGGCAGCCCTCACTCTCATCGCGCTGTGCGCTGGACCGGCCGGAGCCAAGGACCTCAAGGCGTTCAAGCTGACCATCGACGGCGTGGCGGTCGATATCGACCCCGGCGAGAGCACGACCGTCACGTTGCCCGGCGGCAAGCAGAGCAAGGTGACGCTCGAGCGCAACGACTTCGCCACCTTTTCCGGCGACAGTTTCTCCTTCGTCCATCCGAGCGGCATTTCGGTCACCAAGACCGATCTCGGCGAGAGCGTCACGCAATATCTGATGGCTTCGGCGCTTGGCACGATCGTCGTCGTGCAGGAATACGGCAAGATGAACCCGGTGTCGCTCAACCAACTGATGCTGCAGGAGATGACCAGGGAATCGGTGCAGGCCGGCGCGGCGCTGACGCAGCAGCCGACGACGCGCAAGCTCGTCGACGGCAAGGAGCTGACCGGCATCCGCGCCGAGGTGAAGACGCGCACCGACACCGCGTATTTCGAGATCGTCGGCTACGGCCTCGCCGATCAGGGGCTGTTGTTCGTCACGCGCGTCGGCAGCGAGGACCTGGCCACCGAACAGCCGCTGATCGACAAATTCTGGGAGAGCCTGAAGGTCAAGATGTAAATCTTTCGCCTATGCATGTCGTTGTCCCAAAACCGCTGCGCACTTTTGGGCGACATGCATTGGCTACAGCCCCGTCGGCACCAGGCCGGCCAGCCAGTTCACGGAGCGTCTTGCGGCATCAGCCGTAGCGGAAGCCGCGCGGCCAAGATCGGTCTCGACCACGGCATAGCCGTTCTTCGTGCGATAGAGCACGCCGGTTCCGCCATCGACCACCTGTTCATAGGCGACGGGCCGGGCAGCGTTCGCGTCGACGGTCGTCGTCGGCGAGCCGACCGGCACGCTCGGCCGATGGCTCAGTTCCGGCGGCAGCGGGCTTTCCGTCCGCACGACCCTGCTGGCGGGCTTGAGTTCGGGGCGGGATGCGATGGCGGCCAGCTGCGAAGAGGACGACGAACCCTTGGTGCGGCAGATGCCGGACACCAGCGGATAGTCGAAATTGCGCTGGTGCAGGATCTGGCTCTTCATCGCTGCCTCGCATTCGGCGATGGTCGACCACTTGGCCGGCGTCTCGCCGATATATTCGCACAATCTGGCGTCGCAGTCGCAGCCGACAATGGTCATGGCGACAAGGGCGGTCTTGATCACGGTCTTGTCCCTTCGAGATGCCCCCGGCAGCCCATTCAAGTGCATGTCGCCCGTCAGGCAACATGCACCATTCCATCGCGCGCGAACAAGGCGGGATTTGGCCACGATTGTGAAATGAGCATGGCGGCGGTCTGATCCTTGCCGGGCGTGGCCGAAAGGCCTCAATAATCGTAGACGTGTTCGAGCTTGGCGCCTGCTTTCATCAGCGACGGCAGCACCAGATGCAGCTTGCGCACGGCCACGACCATGCCGGTGCGGCGCGTCGAAGGATCGGCCGGCAGCGGATAGCTGAACAGGATGCGCATGCCTTCGGGAATAGCGATCGAGTCGGTCGACAGCATGGTGACCATGATCTCGTCATTGCCGCCGATCTCGACGAAGGAGACGCCCTTGTCGATCAGCCGCGGGATCATGTCGGTGAAGACCTGATAGCGCCTGGTGACGAAGACGGTGCCGTCGGCGCCGTAATCGCGCTCCAGCAATGTGTCCGGCTCGTTGCGGGTGGCTTCGCCGACCGGGCCCTTGGCCCAGACATGGACATCGAGGAAGGCCGGGTCGGAGGTCGCGGCAAGTGCCTTTTTGATCAGGTCGGCATAGCCCTGCTTGATGGTGTCGGCGAGGCCGAAGGCGAGCTTGCGTTCGCTGGTGCGGACGGAGCCGTCGCCTGGCGCCGGCTGCACGGCAAACAGGCCGGCGCGCTTTTCGGCATAGGCGAACTGGTACCACGGCACCTGGTCGAGGAAGGCGGCGTAGTCCGCCGCCACCTTGGCCTGGTAGATGTCGGCGGCGGTGCGCTTGGCCGATGTCGCCTCGGTGACGCGGCCGACCGTGTTCTCATAGGCCCATTGCAGTATGTGCTCGATCGAGTGGCTGGTACCGATGATGACCAGCATCTGGTGGTTGGCGTAGTTGAACTTGTATGGGGAACTGGCGCGGATCATCGTCGCGTAATCCTGCCAGAAGCGGCCGACATAGGACCAGTAGGGAAAGCCGCTCGGCTGGTCCTTGGCGACGAAGCCGGCATATTCGCGCGCGGCGTAGACGATCGCCCATTCGGGGTAGGTGAGGAAAGTCGATTCCTCCGGCCGCTGGTAGCCGGGAATTTCGGCGCGGACCTTGTCGGCCAGCGCCTTGGGTGGCGCGCCATCGGCAATGCCTGGCAACGGCGTCTTGTCGAGCGTCGGGGTGGTGAGGAAGCCATAGCTCAGCCCGACGACGGGGATGAGGATGATGATGACGATCAGCCAGAGGATCGTCTTGATGATGCGCTTCAGCCAGCGGAACAGCAACATGGCCGGTCAGGCCGTGGCGAAGTGGTCGTGTATGCGCTTCGACAGCCAGAAGCCGACATAGACGGCGAAGCCGCCAATGACGATGTGCGGCAGGTTGGCGAAGAAGCGGGCGGGGAACTCGATGTCGTTGAGGGAGCGGAAACCGTTGATGAAGATGCCGGCATCGAGGCAGCCGGAGCCGGTGATCAGCCCGAGCACGCCGTCGAACAGATAGACCGAGCCGAACAGCTTGAAATAAAACACCGCCTGGCGGTGCGAGATGAAGGCGGCGGCCAGCGCCCAGACGCCGGAGAAGGCGTGCAGCAGGTCGTCGTACCATTGCAATGAGAACAGGCCGAACAGATTGCCGTTGGCATCGTTGAACGCCGGTATGTAGCCGATGGCGACGACGGCGAAGAACAGGAAAGCATAGGCAACGGCCAGCTTCTGGATCAGCGTCATGAAGTATCCCCCTTCAATTGACGTCGAACGTTAGCTGATTTTGCAGCCGGTTGCAGCCCCGGGCGGAAACACCGTAAAAATTGTGCGGAATGGAAAAACGACAGTCGGCGCTGGGATTTCTCCCAGCGCCTCCCTGTCAGATCAGGACACGGTCGCGGCAGCAACTTCCGTAAAGTCGTCGCGCCATGCCGGCCTTGATTTTGACGGTCCTGCCAGCCACCACCCGAAGGCAGCGTCCGTTCCAGACCACGCTGGTCTTGGCCCTTGCGGGCTTTGCCCTGCGTGCCATCGAAGGTTTTTGCCGTCCTTCATGGCAGCATCGGTCCGCCGTCGGCGTTGGCACGCTTTCCGCGGCCCCGTAGATCTCGGCTACCGTCCCTCGAAACAGGCAAGCCTGCTCTCGCTCCGGGCCGTACGGGCCTCAGGAAATCCGCCTTTCACTTCCGCCTTTCGGCTTGGCGATCGGTAGCCGCCTGAGATGGGTTTAACGTACGCCGGGTAAGTGTCCCGGGGAATGGCCCTGGGCCTGTGGATAGCGGGATTATCGGGGACCGTTTGGCGACAGCTCGGGAACTTCGGTGCCCACTGCCTTAGACAGCCTGCCCCTCTTTTCGACGTCGCAATCGACAGCGCCCCTTGCTCCGCCGGCGGGCGCGGGCTTCAATGCCGGCAAACGATCGGGCATGGATGTCCGGCGCCGGGGAGGGTGCGTATTGAAAGTCGGGGTGGTCCTCAATCCGATAGCCGGTGGCGGCCGCCTGAAACGGCATTGGCCTGAAGTCTCCGCCTCGCTGAAAAAGCACTTCGGCGATTTCGAGCTGCGCGAGACGCAGGCCGAGGGCGACGCCGAACGGTTGGCCATCGACCTCGCCGCCACCGGCTTCGACCTGGTTATCGCCGCCGGCGGCGACGGCACCGCCAGCGAAGTGGCCGATGGGCTGCTGCAGGCATTCGAGGAGAGTGGCAAGACGACCGAGCTTGGCCTGCTGCCATGCGGCACCGGCATCGATTTCGCGCGCGGGCTTGGCCTGCCGAAGGCGGTGGACGCGGCCTTGAAGCGGATCGCCGGGGCAGAGGGCCGCAAGATCGATGCCGGCCGCATCTGCTACATCGACGACCATGGCGCGCTGGCCAGCCGCCATTTCATCAACATCGCCAGCCTCGGCCTGTCAGGCGCCACCGACCGCGCCGTCAATGCCGACAAGCGCAAGGGCAAGATGTCGGCCAAGGCGCTGTTCCTGTGGCGCACCGTGGTCGAGTTCATCCGCTACCGCTTCCAGCGTGTGCGGATCATCGTCGACGACGGCGCGCCGGTCGAGGCGCGCATGGCGCTGGTGGCGGTGGCCAACGGCAAATTCTTCGGCGGCGGCATGATGATCGCGCCGGACGCCGAGCTGACCGACGGGCAATTCGACATCGTCATCCTGCGCGCGTCTGGCAAGCTGAAGCTGATCTGGGACATCCGCCTGCTCTATGGCGGCCGGCACCGCAATCATCCGGCGATCACCATCCTGCGCGGCAAGAAAGTGGTTGTCGAACCGCTCGACGACGTGGAAAAGAACGGCGCGCTGGTCGACATAGACGGCGAGTCGCCCGGACGCATACCGGCGACCTTCGAGATCCTGCCTGGCGCGCTGACGCTCAGATATTGAATCAAGGCGTTGCCAGATTGATTCAGGTCTTTTCGAAACTGAATCCGGCTATCGATTCAAGCAGATGAAATTGCTGGGTTTTCCGGTCTCCGGTCAGATTCCCAGTCTGGCTGGAAAACCAGGCGCGCGCAGGTCTGTACCGACGGCATCCTCGAGCAATTTGACGATCCGGGTCGACCAGGCGCCGCCGCCATAGGCCGCCTTGCCCTGTTCGAAAATCGCATTGACACGGGATGCCAGCTCCAGCGGCACGCCGAAATCCTTGCCCATGCCCAACGCAAAGCCGAGGTCCTTCAGCGCCAGGTCCATGGTGAAGCCGATGTCGTAGGAGCCGTTGAGCACCAACTGACTTTCGGTCTCGTGGACGAAGCTGTTGCCGGAGGAGGCAACGATGGCGTGGTAGGATTGGGCGAGGTCGAGGCCACCCTGCTTGGCCAGCATCAACGCCTCGCCGGCGGCGACGAGGTGGATGAAGGCCAGCATGTTGGTGATCACCTTGATCACCGCCGCCGAACCGATCGGTCCCATCAGGAAGGAACGCGCGCACATCGCTTCGATGGCCGCGCGATGGCGTTCGTAGAGCGCGGCATAGCCGCCGACCAGCGCCGTGATTTTGCCGGCCGCCGCCAGATGCACGCCGCCGGTGACCGGGCACTCCAGCGTCTCGACACCCTTGGCCGAGGCGAGGGCGGCAAGGCGCACGATCTCGTCGCGGCCATTGGTCGACATCTCGATCCAGGTGCCGCCAGGGGCCATGCCTTCGAGCAAGCCGCGGGGACCGGCAAGCACCGCTTCGCTGATCTTCGGCGAGGGCAGGCAGGTTATGGCATTGCCGGCCCGCGCCGCCGCCTCTGCAGGGCTGTCGGCAGTGGTGGCGCCGAGCGCCACCAGACGCTCGACGGCAGCCGGGTCGCGGTCGAAGACGGTGACGGCAAAGCCGTTGCGGATCAGGCTGGCGGCAAGGTTGCCGCCGAGATGACCGAGGCCGATGAAAGCGTAACTCTCGCTCACGGCATCAACGGGGTCTGCATCATCTGCAGATGCAGATCCTTGCCGGTGTAGGGATGCGCATCGCACACCGCTTCGTTGAGCTCGACGCCCAGCCCCGGTTCCTTCGAGGGGATGACGTTGCCGTCCTGCCACTCGATCTTCTTCTTCAGCAGCGTGGCGTGGAAGCCGTCCCACTGCTTCAGCGATTCCAGGATGAGGAAGTTGGGCAACGTGACCGCCACCTGGATGTTGGCGGCGCCGACGATCGGTCCGCAATAGCAGTGTGGCGCGATCTGGATGTGGTAAGCCTCGGCCATTGCAGCGATCTTCTTGGTTTCGAGGATGCCGCCGGAGCGGCCGAGATCCGGCTGCAATATGGTCGCGGCGCGGTTTTCGATGACGCGGGCGAATTCGAACTTGGTCGTCAGCCGCTCGCCGGTGGCGATCGGGATCGAGGTGCCCCGGGCGACCTGCGCCATCACTTCGGGCATGTCGGGCGGCACCGGCTCCTCGAACCACAGGGGATCGTAGGGCTCGATGGCGCGCGCCATGCGCAGCGCCCCTGACGCGGTGAACTGGCCGTGCGTGCCGAAGAGGATGTCGGCGCGGTTGCCCACCGCCTCGCGGATTGCCTTGATCATGCGGGTGGAGACGTCGATGTCGATGAGGCGCGGCTGATGGCCGTCGAAGGCGGTATAGGGGCCGGCCGGGTCGAGCTTGACGGCATTGAAACCCTGCTCGACATATTCGAGCGCGCAGGCCGCCGCCATTTCGGGGTCGTTGTAGACGTTCCTGCCGTCCGGCGCGTCCTCCGAATGGACGCTGCCGGTGTGCGGATAGAGGTAGGTGTAGGAGCGCAGCGTCTCGTGCACCTGGCCGCCGAGCAGTTTGTAGACCGGCTTGTTCGCCTCCTTGCCGACAATGTCCCAGCAGGCCATTTCGAGCGCCGAGAAGCAGCCCATGCCCGACACATCGGGGCGCTGGGTGAAGCCGGAGGAATAGGCGCGGCGGAAGAAGTTCTCGATGTCGTGCGGATCGCGGCCGACGAGATAGCGCTCGGCCATGTCCTCGACCATTTTCGCCGTGACATGGGCCGAGAAGGTGGCGTTGTAGGCTTCGCCATAACCGACCACGCCGCCATCGGTGGTGAGCTTGACGAAGATGAAATACTTGCCGCCGATGCCGGGCGGCGGGTTGCCGACAACCCAGGTCTTGACGTCGGTGATCTTCATTTTTGGTCCTCCAGAACCAGTTCGGCGCCCTTCCACCCGGTCATGACCGAGGCGGCGTTGGTGTTGCCGGTGATGTTGTCGGGGAAGATCGAGGCGTCGATGACGCGCAAGCCTTCAAGGCCGTGCACCTTGAGGCGCGGATCGACGACGGCGCGCGAGGGATCGGGGCCCATGCGGCAGGTCGAGACCGGGTGATAGACGGTGCCGGAGCGTTTCCTGAAATCGGTGATCAGGTCGGCGTCGGACTGGATCGACGGGCCGGGCAGGACTTCCTCCTGGATGATTTCGGCCATGGCCGGCATCGAGGCGATCTTGCGCACGAACTTCACCGCCGCCAGCATCTCCTCGACATCGGCGTTGGTCGAATAGGCATTGGCGGTGATCTTTGGATGGTCCAGCGGATTGCTGGAGCGGATCATGATCTCGCCCCGGCTCGACGGGCGGCAGTTGGACAGGCCGATGGAGAAACCCGGCCAGGGATCCGGCGTCAGGATCGGCCGCTCGCCGCTCTTCGGGATGACGGTCGAGAAGGCCTGGAAATAGAGCTGCATGTTGGGGCGCGAAAACGCCGGGTCGGTGCGGAAGAAGCCGCCGCCATGGTTCATCGACAGCGACAGCGGTCCTGAGCGCGTCAGTATGTACTGCATGCCGACCAGCAGCTTGCCCCACCAGGGACGCAGGATCTGGTTGAGCGTCGGCACCTTGCCCTTGAACGTGTAGTTGATGCCGACATGATCCTGCAGATTGGCGCCGACATTCTCGTTGGCGTGGAGGACCGGGATGCCCAGCCCTCTCAGAAGTGCCGAGGGGCCGACGCCGGACAATTGCAGCAGCTGCGGCGAGTTGATCGAACCGGCGGACAAGATCACTTCGCGGCCGGCGCGGGCCGTCTTCGTCTGACCGTTCTGCAGATATTCGATGCCGATGGCGCGCTTGCCTTCGAACAGGATGCGGCTGGCCAGAGCGTTGGTCTCGACGCGGACATTGGAGCGCTTCATCGCCGGGCGCAGGAAGGCGCGCGCCGCGGACATGCGGCGGCCGTTCCTGGTCGAGATCTGATAGGTGCCGACGCCTTCCTGGGCAGCACCGTTGAAATCGGGATTGAGCGGCAGGCCGGCCTGCTGGCCGGCGGCGAGATAGCGTTTTGTCAGCGGGTGGACGGCGTTGGCCGTGTCGCTGATGTGCAGGGGACCACCGGTGCCGCGCCATCTGTCGGCGCCGGCCTCATTGTCCTCGAGCGCCTTGAAGATCGGCAACAGCTCGTCATAAGCCCAGCCGGGATTGCCGGCGGCGCGCCAGTCGTCGAAATCCTCGTGCGCGCCCCGGATCCACACCATGGCGTTGATCGAGCTCGAGCCGCCGAGCAGCTTGCCGCGCGGCCAGTGGTCGACATTGCCGCCGAGGCCGGGGTCGGCTTCGGTCTTGTAGTTCCAGTTGACCGCGGGATCGAAGAAGGTCTTGCCGTAGCCGAGCGGCATCTGCACGTAGAAGCGCCGGTCCGTGCCGCCGGCCTCCAGAACCAGAACCGAGAAGCGGCCCGAGGCGGACAGTCTGTCGGCGAGCACCGATCCGGCCGAGCCGGAGCCGACGATGATGAAGTCAAAAGTCTGCATGATTGGTGGGCGGCTCCGGAAATCTGGCCGCAGCCTAGACGCGAGGGGTTCGCCGCGTCGCCGGGCCTTCCGGCATGCGTTGTGAAAAATGCGACCGCGATGTCAGGTCGAGTTGCGGGGAATACCGACAATCGCGCTTGATAAGCATGGGGTCGACAGCTTATGCGAGGGCATCAGCCAAATCTGCGGAAGGCAGGACATCATATGCGGACCCTGTCGGATGCGTTCATTCCCGAGCTGCCGGGTTACTACAAGGGCAAGGTTCGCGAAAACTACGATCTGGCGGACGGACGACGCATCATCATCGCCACCGACCGTCTCAGCGCCTTCGACATCATCCTGACCTCGATCCCGTTCAAGGGCGAAGTCCTCACCCAGACGGCGCGCTACTGGTTCGAGGAAACCGCCGATATCTGCCCGAACCATGTTCTCGAATATCCCGACCCCAATGTCGTTGTCGGCACAAGGCTCGACATCCTGCCGGTCGAGATCGTCGTGCGCGGCTATCTCGCCGGCACCACCAGCACCTCGATCCTGACCCGTTATCGTCGCGGCGAACGGGAGATGTACGGGATGCGCCTGCCGGACGGCCTGCGCGACAATGAGAAGTTGGCCGAGCCTGTGATTACGCCGACGAGCAAGGCGGCGGATGGCGGCCATGACGAGCCGCTGTCGAGGGCGGAGATCCTCGGACAGGGCCTGCTCACGCGGGCACAATGGGACACCGTCTCGGATTACGCCTTGAAGCTGTTCGCCCGCGGCCAGGCGCGCGCCGCCGAGCGCGGCCTGATCCTTGCCGACACCAAATACGAATTCGGCACCGACAAGAACGGCACGATCATCCTGGCCGACGAAATCCATACGCCCGACAGCAGCCGGTACTGGATCGCCAGTAGCTACGAACAGGCCCTGGCAAGCGGCACACGGCCGGACAGCTTCGACAAGGATTTCATCCGCTCGTGGGTGGCGACGCGCTGCGATCCCTACAAGGACCCGATCCCCCGGATTCCCGACGAGATCGTCGAACAGGCCTCGCGCATCTATGCCCAGGCCTATGAGGCGATCACGGGCAAGGCATTCGTTCCCGACCTTTCCGGGGATACCGTTCTCGATCGCATCCGTTCGAACCTGGCGCGCTTCTTCTAGCAGTCTGGCGAAGCTTGCCCTGGGCGCGTTGACGCGTCCGCGCCATGACGCTACGGGATCGAGGGCAGTCGATCTCAAGCCATCGACCTCGGGGATTTCTCGCATGGTGCATTACGCGGACGGCCGGCCGATTGGAGACCTCACTTTGCGCACGCTGGCCATGCCTTCGGACGCCAATGCGGCCGGCGACATCTTTGGCGGCTGGGTGATGGCGCAGATGGACCTTGCCTGCGGCATCCGCGCCGCCGAGCGCGCCAGGGGCCGCGTGGTGACGGCGGCGGTCAAGGAGATGTCCTTCGCCAAGCCGATGAAGATCGGCGACACGCTGTGCATCTACACCCATGTCGAACGCGTCGGCCGCACCTCGATGACGCTCAAGGTCGAAGCGTGGGCGCAGCGCTATCTCTCCGATTTGATGGAAAAGGTCACCCACGCCGATTTCGTCATGGTGGCGCTGGACGGCGAGGGCAAGCCGAAGGCCGTTCCGGCCGAGGGTTGACCAGCCCATTCTCGCGCCCGTTTTCCCAGCGCAGGTTGTAACATCGCCCGTTCCGGCGATGCGTTTGCCGACATCCAATGGTTGCCTTGACGCCCGACTGTGCCGGCGTTGGGGGAGAGACAATGCGTCAACACATACTGAACAGCTGGCTCGTGGCAGCGCTTGTCGCCTTGGTCTGCCTGCTCGGCGTAACCGCCTATGCCGAAGTCAAAAACGACCTTCGGCCCATCGCCTGCACGCATGGCGACAAGGGTGACCGCAAGCCTGCCGCGACATGCGTGCCCTGAGCACGGCGCCCTGCGATGGCCTGGCGTCAAGATGCTGAATGGTTGCCTTTGGTCCGCGATCGTCGTCGTCGAAGTAGCGTGTGTGCCGGTCTGCCACCGGCGCCATAGGACAAAGTTGCGAGCCCGCGTCTAGAGAACCACGACTTCCCTGCCGTCTAGGCAATTTCACTTAACGCGAAGGCTCCGGATCCCTTGCCGTGCAAGGGTTTCAGCCATGCATGCCGTCGAATTTTTCGCGTGCCTCCCGCACACGCTGCGTGTTCCTGCGCGCCCATTCGCCAAGCGCGCTGACCGGGATCAACAGCTCGTGGCCGAGTTCGGTCAGTTCGTAGTCGACGCGTGGCGGAATGGTCGGAAACACGGTGCGGGTGACGAAGCCGTCGCGCTCCAGCCCGCGCAAGGTGGTGGTCAGCATCTTCTGCGAGATGCCGCCAACAGCGGCACGCAGCTCGTTGAAACGCAGCGGTCCGTGGCCAAGCTTGCCGACCACGAGCACGGTCCATTTGTCGCCGACGCGCTGCAGGATTTCCGAAATCGCGCGGCAGTCTTCGGTGTTATGTGGGTGCCTCAGTAACAAAACGGTGCCTCCTTGCGTCGGCAGTTGACAGTATCTCATATAGCGCCGGTATCTAAATGATACCAGCTTATTACTGGAATGGAGAGCCCCCATGTCAAAGCCGAAAATCGCCATCATCGTCGGTTCGACGCGCGCCGCGCGCTTCGCCGATGTGCCCACCCAATGGATCGCCAAGATCGCCAAGTCGCATGCCGATATCGATGTCGAGGTCGTCGACCTCAGAGACTTCCCGCTGCCTTTCTTCGACGAAGTCGCCTCTTCCGCCTGGGTGCCGTCGACCAACGAAGTGGCGCAGCGCTGGCAGAAGAAGGTCGCCGACTTTGACGGCTTCATCTTCACCGCCGCCGAATACAATCACGGCCCGACGGCCGTGCTCAAGAACGCCATCGACTACGCCGCCAACGAATGGAACAAGAAGCCGGCCGGCTTCGTCGGCTACGGCAGCGTCGGCGGCGCCCGCGCCGTCGAGCAGCTCCGTCTCCATGCCGTCGAACTGCAGATGGCGCCAGTCAAGTCGGCCGTTCATATCGCCTGGGGCGACTTCCTCGCCGTGCGCCAGGGCGAGAAGAAACTCGAAGACCTCGAGCATCTGAACCAGGCGGCCACCGCGCTGGTCAACGACGTCGCCTGGTGGGCAAAGGCGCTGAAGAAGGCGCGCGATGCCGACGTGGTCGACGAGGAAATCAAGGCGGCCTGACCGCCGGTCGAATTATCCTCCCAAGGGATATGGGGCGGCGCTTGCGCCGCCCTTTCAATCAGAGCGGCTCCAATCGAAAGCTGCCGCCAGAGCGGACGACGCGGCCAATGCCGGGCGAGTCCAGATGCGCGCCGGCAACGAGGTAATGATCGTCGGCCGCAAGCGCCAGCAGCCGCAACCGGCTCGCGCGCGCCTGGTCCTGATCCGTGTCGTACTCCCACGTCACCTCGGGCCGATCGAACTGCAGCGATGGGACGTGAACGGTATCGCCCCAGATCAAAATGCCTTCGCCGCCGCTCGAGCCGCGAAAGCAGCTGTGACCCACTTCATGGCCATGAGCACCGACAATGTCGACATGTGTTCCGAGACGGTCTCCGGCCTCGAATGGTTCCGCCATGTCGTGAAATCGCTCAAGCCGCGTTTCCGAGCGGAAGAGGTCGAGTTCCTGCCTGGGAACGAGCAAGCGCGCCAGGCGCGGAAAAGCGTCCCGGCCATCGGCAAGTCCGGCTGGCGGTGGGTGCCCAGGCATGCGGTGGCCTAGTCACCCGCGCGGGCAAGCAGCAGCGCGCGCTCTCTGTCATTGCCGGTCAATTCTGCGGCCTGGCGGAACGCGGCGCGGGCTTCTGCCTGATGTCCCAGTTTCTCCAGGAGATCGCCGCGCACCGTGGGCAGGAGATGCGAGCCCTTCAGGCGCGGCTCGTCCTTCAAGGTCTCGACGATGGCGAGGCCCTGCGCCGGTCCGAACGCCATGCCGACGGCCACTGCCCGGTTGATTTCGACGATGGGCGAGGGGGCCGCCAGGGCAAGGACCTGATAATAGGCCGAGATCGCGATCCAGTCGGTGTCGGCGGCGGTTGCCGCGCGGCTATGGCAGGCGGCGATCATCGCCTGCAAGAGATAGGGGCCTGGTGTCGATGTTAGGGTCATCGCCCGGTTCAGGCCGTCGAGGCCGCGCCGTATGAGCGACCAGTTCCAGCGCGTGCGGTCCTGGTCGAGCAGCAGGATCGGCTCGCCCGCCCGGCTGGTGCGGGCAGGGAAGCGCGAGGCGTTGAGTTCCATCAGCGACACCAGCCCCTGCACCTCGGGCTCATCAGGCATCAGCGCCGCCAGGGAACGGCCAAGGCGCAGCGCCTCGCCACAGAGATCGGCGCGCAGCCAGTCCGATCCAGCGGTCGCCACATAGCCTTCGTTGAAGATGAGATAGACCACCTCCAGCACGGCGGCGAGGCGTTCGCGCCGCTCTTGCCCGCGCGGCGTCTCGAACGCGATGGCGGCATCGCGAAGCGCCCGCTTGGCGCGCACGATGCGCTGGGCGGCGGTGGCCTCGGACACCAGGAAGGCGCGGGCGATCTCAAGCGTCGACAGCCCGCCCAGCAGCCGTAGCGCCAGTGCCGCGCGCTGTTCGGCAGGCAAGACGGGATGGCAAGCGGTGAAGATCAGCCGCAAAAGGTCATCGTCGATATCCTCGTCGAGCGCGGCCTCGATGTCGGGCATCTCGCGCTCCAGCTCGGCGAGGTCGATGGCGAGTTCGCGGTGCTTGCCGTCGATCATGGTGGTGCGGCGCAGCCGGTCGAGCGCCCGGTTCCTGGCGACCTCGGTCAGCCAGGCGGCCGGGTTGCGCGGGATGCCCTCCCGCGGCCAGCGCTCCAGCGCCAGCAGGAAGGCATCGCCGGCGACCTCTTCGGCCAGCCCGACATCCCTGAGATAGCGGACGAGCCTGGCGGTGAGCTTCGGCTGCTCGATGCGCCAGACCGCTTCGATGGTGGCTGTGGCCGTCAACCCTTCAGCTCGCTGAAGCCTTCCACCACCTTCTGGACGTCCTCGGGGAAATCGCTCATCTCAAAGACGCGTCGAACCTCGATCACCTCATTCTCCCCGGCGGGGCAGCGGCGGGCCCATTCGATGGCTTCTTCACGCGAGCGTACGTCGATGACCCAATAGCCGCCCAGCACTTCCTTGACCTCCGCGAACGGCCCGTCGGTGACGACGGGCTTGCCGCCCTTGAAGCTGACCCGCGCGCCCGATGACGGCGGATGCAGCCCATCGAGCGCCAGCAACACGCCGGCCTTCTTGAGCTCCTCATTGTATTTCATCATTCCCTCCACCCCCTTGGCGTCGGGCCTGACGTCGGGCGCCGCCTCAGCGTAGCCGCCGGGGATCATCAGCATCATGAACCGCATGGTCTTCTCCTTGGTTGGGTTGGTTCGATGATACGACGAACAACGGGTGGCGGAATCGACAGGTGCCGCAAAAAAAGTTCGAATCGCGATTACCCCCGGACCGACAGCGTTGGACCGCCACATGGGCGAGGCTGCCATCTGGCCCTGTCCTTTTGCCCTGATATGTCAGCCTTGCATCCATCGCCTCGAGTGAGCCCGCGTGAAATCATCCAGCCTGGCCGGCCCCGTTTCCCCCATGATCCCGGTGCTCGTCTGCGCATTCGGTATCTTCCTTCTGTCCGGCATGGATGCGGCGATGAAGGTGCTAGTCATCGCGGTCGGGGTCTACAACACGGTGCTGTGGCGCAGCATGCTGGCGACATTGGTCGCGGGCGCGGGCTGGCTGGCGGGGCCGCGCTCGCTTCCAGTTGCCTCGGTGCTGAGGCTGCATGCGCTGCGCGCGGTGGTTGTCGGCATTGTCCTGCTGTCATTCTTCTGGGGGCTTGCAAGGCTGCCGCTGGCGGAGGCGATCGGGCTCAGTTTCGTGGCGCCGCTGTTCGCGCTCCTGCTGGCCGCGCTGCTTTTGGGCGAAAGGATACAGCGCAAGGCGATCTGGGCCTCGCTCGCCGGCATTGCGGGCGTCGCAGTCATCGTGGCGGGCCAGTTCGGGCAGAAGACCTATGCCGGCGATGCGCTGTTCGGCACGGCTGCGGTGCTGGTCTCGACGGTGTTCTATGCCTACAATCTGATCCTCGCGCGGCGACAGGCGATGCTGGCCAAGCCAATCGAGATCATGCTTTTCCAGAACCTTTGTGTCGCGGTCATGCTTGGTCTTGCCGCGCCGTGGCTCGCTATTGCCTTGCCCGGCAATCTTTGGCTTCCGCTTGCCGGGGTGACGGCCCTGTCGCTCGCCGGCCAGTTCCTGATGAGCTGGGCCTATGCGCGGGCCGAAGCGCAATATCTGATCCCGACCGAATATTCGGCCTTCATCTGGGCGATCGCGCTCGGCTGGTTCTTCTTCGACGAGGCGGTGACCTGGACGACGCTGGCGGGAGCCGGCCTCATCGTGGCCAGCTGCCTGATCGCCGCGCGCTCCAACCCCAGACTTGCCGAGCCGATCGAAGTCGCGGTTTGAGGGAAGCGCGCAAGTAGATCTGCGCCTATTGTAGAATTTTATTAAATATTTCGTCGGCCGAATTACGGTCTATAGACCATTCGTCGGGTTGTTGTGCTTCCAGTTCCGGAAAACGTCACTCAACGGTCGATGTAATGGTGAACTATGTGGCAAGTTCCTGGAACGTTATCGTGCATGGCAACGTTGGTCCGGATGCGGCCGCCTGGAATCGAACGATCCGAGCAGGCCAGGCATCACGAGGAGGATTTGTCCGATGAGCTTCTTCGTCAACGCCTTAGGCGTTCCTCTTCCCTACAGCGGCGCTTCCAGCCATTGGTACTCGGCGGCAGGGTCCGGGCCGGACTTGTACGGCAGCTCCGGAAACGACTCATTCTACGGAGCATCCGGTGTCAACGTCACCATGCACGGAGGCACGGGCGATGACATCTATTACCTCTATGCGGCGGGCAACAGGGTGGCGGAGGCCGCTGGGGCAGGCATCGACACGATCAGCACATGGATGAGCTACAAGCTCCCCGACAACGTCGAGAATCTCGTCGTCACAAACGCCAACAACTATGCTTTCGGAAATGGGTTGGACAACATCATCACCGCCAAGGCCGGGCACCAGACTCTGGACGGCGGCCCGGGAAACGATGTGCTGATCGATGGCGGCGGCGGTTACGACACTTTCATCGTCTCGAAAGGCAACGGAAGCGACCTGATAGCGAATTTTGCCGCCACCGACACGGTCCGCCTTAATGGCTATGGGTTCATGTCGTTCGACGCCATCCACTCAAACATGATCCAGGCGGGATCAAACGTGCTGTTGAACCTCGGGTCCGGCGAGATCCTCGAGTTCAAGGACACGACCATCGACAAGCTGCAGCCCAGCCAGTTCGAATTGCCGATCGACAAATCCGGGATGCAGCTTTCCTTCAGCGACGATTTCAACACGCTGAACCTTCACAACAGCCAGGGGGGCACGTGGGATTCCAACTTCTGGTGGGGAGCGCCGAACGGCAGCACCTTGAGTAGCAACAACGAGCTGCAATGGTATATCGACGCCAATTACGCACCGACGAGTTCCGTCCATCCGTTCAGCGTGAACAACGGCGTGCTCACCATCACCGCGGCGCAGGCGCCGGCGGACATCAAGCCGCTGATCAACAATTACGAATACACCTCAGGCATCCTGACGACCCACGATTCCTTCTCGCAGACCTATGGCTATTTCGAAATACGGGCCGACCTGCCGGAGCACGCCGGCGCCTGGCCGGCCTTCTGGCTGCTTCCGGAAGACGGTTCGTGGCCGCCGGAACTCGATGTCGTGGAGACGATCGGCCAGGCCCCGAACTCATTGATCATGACGGCGCACTCGAATGAAACGGGGACGCACACCAAGGTCACGTCGATAGTGAGTGCCTCGAACCCCGACGGCTTCCACACCTATGGCCTGCTCTGGACGCCGGACAAGCTCGTCTGGACCTATGACGGCGTGCAGGTCGCGGAAACGGCGACGCCGTCCGACATGAACAAGCCCATGTACATGCTGGTCGATCTCGCGGTCGGCGGCTTGGCCGGCACCCCTCCGGATCATCTGGCCACGCCGGCCGAGATGAAGATCGACTACGTCCGCGCCTATACGCTGGACAGTGCGCCGGCAAACGCCCTGAACATTACCAGCAGCAGCATCGGCACGCACAGTGTCGCAACGCACGGCAACAGCACGCTGCACGGCGGTTCCGAGTTCGGGGGCCACGCGTAAGGTCTCGGGAACATGCAGCGTCGGGGAATGTGGAAATGACTGGACCGTCTGGCCTGCGTCCGGTCTTCATGCGCGCCATCGCCGATGTCGGCGTCTTCTCGCTGTTGATCAACGTCCTGCTGCTGGTAATTCCGCTCTACCTGCTGCAGGTCTATGACCGCGTGCTGCCGTCCTCCAGCGTCGAGACGCTTGTCTATCTTTCGGCCATCGCGGTTCTCACGCTCGCTTTCCTCGGGCTTCTTGACGCGATCCGCGCCGTGTACACGCAGCGCGTTGCGGCGACCCTCGACCAGAAACTGGGCGCCAGCACATTCGCTGTTTCGCTTGGCGCAAAACATGCCGGCGGCCTGTCGCCGCTGCGCGACCTCGCCTCGGTCTGCGCCTTCATCAGGTCGCGCGGCGTGGCGGTGTTGTTCGACCTGCCTTTCGCCCCTGTCTTCCTCGCCTTGCTCTATCTCATCCATCCGGTGCTGTTCTGGGTGACGGTCGCCGGCGCGGCGCTTCTGCTTTTGCTGGTCGTGGCCAACCAGCTTGCCATCGGCAGGAACGACGCCTTGTCCGCGGAGCGTTCGGCCTTGGCCGGCCAAGCGGAACAGGCCTTTGCCCGCAATGCCGAGACGCTGCGCGCCATGGGCATGGTGGAGAACGCCGCGCGGGTCTGGGGACGGCACGTGGCGGCAGCGCTCACCCTGCATGACCGTTCCTCGAGTGCCAATGCGGTCTTCAGCGGTGCCTCGCGGGCGCTGCGCATGATGCTGCAACTGGCGATCCTGGGCGCCGGCGCATGGCTGGTGCTCAAGGGACAGATGACGGCGGGCATGATCTTCGCCTCCTCGCTGGTGTCGTCGCGCGCGCTGCAGCCGCTCGACCAGTTGATCGGCGCCTGGCGGCAGATCGCCGACGCCCGGCGGGCGTGGAAGCGGCTGGAGACGGCGCTTGCGGCGCGTCCGGCTGAAGCGCGCAAACTGATCCTGCCCGATCCGGCAGGCGCGATTTCCGTGCAGGACGTTTTCTTCATGGCGCCGAATGCGCAGCCCGGCACCGAACCCATCCTCAAGCGGCTGAACTTCCAAATCGGCGTCGGCGAAGCGTTGGCCATCGTCGGCCCGAGCGGCGCCGGCAAATCGACACTGGCGCGGTTGCTTGTCGGTGCTGCCCGGCCGACCGGCGGCGCGGTCAGGATCGACGGCGCCGACCTCGGGACCTGGGACGAAAACCAGCTCGGAAAGCATGTCGGCTACCTCGCGCAGGAGGTCGAGCTCTTTCCAGGATCGATCGCGCAAAACGTCGCCCGCTTCGACCCCGATGCAGATGACGCCGCGATCATCGCGGCGGCAAGGCGGGCCGAGGCGCATGAGCTTATCCTGGCGCAGCGGGACGGCTACCAGACATTGATAGGTCCGTCGGACAGAACGCTGTCGGGCGGCGAACGCCAGAGGATCGGGCTGGCACGCGCCTTCTACGGCAATCCCAGAATTCTCGTCCTGGACGAGCCCAGCACACATCTCGACGGCACCGGCGAAGCGGCGCTCGAGGCGGTACTCGCCGCCGCGAAGGCGGCCCGCGTCACGATGATCGTGATCACGCATCGCCCTTCGATTGCTGCGTCCTGCGACCGTGTGATGCTTCTGCGCGGCGGCGCGATCGAAGCCTTCGGCCCAAGCAGCGAGGTGCTGCGGCATTCGGGCAAGGGCCTTCCCGCGCAGCCGAATACGGTGGTGACAGGGTCATTCGCCACGACGATCCGTACGCATAACATCCGTTTTGGATCCTAGATGATGGCCGTGCAGAGCCTCGCCTGGGAGGAGGGCAACCCGCGTACCAACATAAGGCGCGTGGCATTCGCCGGATACGCGGCAACGGCGCTGTTGGTGGGTTGCTGTGGCTATTGGGCTGCCAGCGCGCCCTTGTCCGGAGCGGTGATCACGCAGGGCACGATCTCGGCGACCGGCGGAAACATCCTGATCCAGCATCCCGACGGCGGCATCATCGAGGCGTTGCTGGTCCATGACGGCGATCGCGTGCAACAGGCCCAGGATCTGATCGTGCTGGATCCGACAGCCGCGCAGACCGAGCTCAACCGGCTGACGAGACAGTCGATCGCGCTCAGGGCGGGTGCGGCGCGGCTGGAGGCGGAACGCGACGGGTTGGACAGGCTGGCGCCAATCACCAAACCGGCGCCGGCACAGCTCCAGGCCGATTTCGAAGCCCTGATTCGAGAGCAGCAAAAAGAATTCGATGCCAGACTCGCCCGGTTCCGATCGGAACAATCGATCCTCGCCCAACGCGTAGCCATGCATCGGCAGTCCATGGTGGGGTTGCAGTCCCAGAAAGAGGCCGTTCAGCAACAAGCCGAGATCGTGAAGAAGGAACTCGGCATCAAAGCCGGCCTGCTGGACAAGGGCCTCACCAATCGTACCGAATACTCGCAGCTTTTGCGCAGCGAGGCCGATCTCGTCGGGCAGGCCGGGGCGCTGGAAGCCAATCTGGCGGCGGCCAACACCCAGATCGTCGAAGCCCAGGAGCAGACCGAGCGCCTGACCACGCAACGCGTGGAAGAGGCGCTGACGAAGCTGGACGAGGTTCGCTCCAACCTGGCCGACATCGAGGAACAGATCAGGGCGGCCGAGGCGGTGCTGCGGCGGACGACGATCAAGGCACCGGCCGCGGGCATCGTGGTGTCCTCGACTTATAATGCCAAGGGCAGCGTGATTGCCCGCGGTGAGAAGATCATGGAGATCCTGCCTACGGCACCGGGGCTGATTGTCGATGCAAGGCTGCGGCCGAAGGACGTCGATCAGGTCCGTGTCGGCCAATCGGCGAAACTGCGACTGTCCGCCTTGAACATGCGGCTCACCCCCGAGGTTTCAGCCATCGTGGCACAGATTTCCGCGGACCGGCTCGTCGACGAGGCCACGCATGAGCCCTATTTTCGCGTCAAACTTAGGATTGCCGCTGACCTGCCGCCCGGCGTGAAGCCCGAGCAGCTTTATCCCGGAACGCCGGTCGAGGCGTTCATCAACACTGGCGACCGGACTTTCTTCGAGTATCTGGCACGGCCGATGCTCGATTCCTTCGCTCGCGCGTTCACGGAGCGGTAGCTGTCGCCGGTCGCGCAATCCGCAGGCCAACCGTCAATGACCAGGGCGCAAAGCCGACATTCAGACAATCACCGCACCGCCTCGCGGTGGGTGCCGGACAGGCGGGTGGCGATCAGCTTGTCGATGCGGCGACCGTCGAGGTCGACCACCTCGAAGCGCCAGCCTTGCGCGTCGACGCATTCGCCGGTCGCCGGCAGATGGTGCATGTGCGAAAGCACATAGCCGGCGACGGTCTCGTAGTCGCGGTTTTCGGGCAGGTCGAAGCCCAGAATCTCGGCCATCTCGTCGGCCTGCATATAGCCGGCGAGCAGCCATGAGCCGTCCTCGCGCTTGACGGCGTTTTCCTCGTCGCCGGCATCGAGATCCGCGCGGAACACGCCGGTGATGGCTTCGAGAATATCGGCCGGCGTGACGATGCCTTCGAAATGGCCGTATTCGTCATGCACCAGCGCCATCGGCACGTCGGATTCCTTGAGTTTGTGCAGCACGTCGAGCGCGTCGGCCTGGTCGTAGACGATGGGGGCGGCGCGCACATGCTTGCGCGGGTCGAGCGTGCGGCCGGCAAGAATCGCCGCCAGCACGTCGCGGGTCTGGACGACGCCGACCATGACATCGACGCCGCCGTCACCCGCCGGCAGGCGCGAATGCTGCGTTTCCATGAGGAGCTTGCGGATCGTCGTGTCGTCGGACTGCAGGTTGATCCAGTCGACCTCGGTGCGCGGCGTCATCACCGCGCGCACGGCGCGGTCGCCGAGCCGCATGACGCCGGCGATCATGCGCCGCTCGTCGGATTCGATGGTGCCGTGATGCTCGGCCTCGGCGACCAGCATCTTGATCTCCTCGTCGGTGACCTTCTCCTCGCTTTCGCCGCGCTGGCCAAGCAGCCACAATATGGCGCGGCCGGAAATGTCGAGCAGGAACACCAGCGGCGCCGAGATGGTGGCGAGGATGGTCATGGCCGGCGCCACCCGGGCGGCGACGCGCTCGGGGTCGCGCAGCGCGATCTGCTTGGGCACCAGTTCGCCGACGATCAGCGAAAAATAGGTGATGATGGCAACGACGATGCCGACGCCGAGCGGATCGGCGACGCTTTCGCGCATGCCCGCCGAAGCCAGGAACACGGACAGCCGGTCGCCCAGCGTGGCGCCGGAGAAGGCGCCGGAGAGCACGCCGACCAGCGTGATGCCGATCTGCACCGAGGACAGGAACTTGCCCGGATTGGAGCCAAGATCCAGCGCCCGGCCGGCGCCGTTGACGCCACGGTCGATCATCGCCTTGAGCCGTGCCGGGCGCGAAGAAACGATGGCGAGTTCGGACATTGCCAGAAGGCCGTTCACGCAGATGAGGACGACCACGATTGCGATTTCGACGTATAGCATGAGGGCTCAATAGCATTGCGGCGGGCCGCTCGAAAATAGTGAAAGCGCGTCACGCGCAAATGGATTACACGCGGGCCGCTTTCAGTCTTTGTGCTGATGCATGTCGTTATCCCAAAACCGGAGCCACTTTTGGGCGACAACTATCGCACCCGGGCCGTTCGGCAAGATCGTGATCCGCACGAGCTGACCTCGCCGTCCGATCACTGCTGCTGCTTCAGCACGCCGATGATTGCCTTGCCGTCGGTGAAATAGGGGTCGCCGCCGCCATTGCGGCGGGTCCTGGTGGCGCCGATGCCCGCCATGTCGCTGGTCGATGCCAGCAGGCCGGCCGCGTTGAGGTCGCCGATCAGGAAGTCGCGTTCGGCGTCGATGTCGGGAGCGATGTGATGGGTGATGGCACCAGTGTCGTGGCTGAGGCCGACGCCGCGATCGAAGCTGGCGGCACCCAGCCAGAGCGGACGGCCGTCGTCGCCGACCGTATCGGTCTGCCAGAAACGCACGTGATGGCGCCGGTCGGCGCTGTCGCCCACCGGCTTTTCGAAAGCGAGATCCTGGGCGCGGCCCTCGAACAGCAGGCGGCTCATCGGCGCATCGGGATAGGGGCGGGAAAACAACACACTTTCGCCGATGTCGATTGCGGTTCTCAAAGTGACCGAGTCGGCTGTATCCCAACCGGCAATGGCGAAGGCATGGACCACTTCCCTCTCGGTGCCGACAAGGCCGACATTGATCGGGTCGCCTGGAATGCCTTGCGGCGTGTGCGTCACCATTTCGAAGCGCTGGTCGCGGAAGCCGCGCTCGCGGAACGTCCAGAATTCCGGCGCCGCGACATAGGCGAGCACGACCCAGGCGGCCAAGAAGGCCGCCATCCCAATCGCAACACGTCGCCCAATACTTCGCTGGCTCATCCGCCGTCGCCCGACCACTCCAGCGTCACTCTACGCGGAGTCGCGGGCCGCTGGCAGAAGGTCCATGTGCGCTGATGCTACCGGCAGGCGCGATAGCCGTTCCTGCGGTTCTTGATGTCGAAATGGAAATGGTTGCGGTGGTCGTAATTGTAGCCGGGTCCCAGCACGGTGGTGAAATACTGGCAGCCATCGGCGCGCACATTGTTGAGGAAGCCGCGCGTGCGGAAGGCGAACAGGCCGGGCTTGCGCACGTCGATGTCGTCGCCGTTGTTGAGTTCGATGCTCATCACGTCGAGCGCATTGCCCTTGCCGTGCTCGGACAAAACACCTTCGCCGGCGATGTTGCGGCAGGAATAGCTCGAGCCCTGGTGGATGGTCTTGACGCCGGAGAAGTAGCGCCAGCGGGCGGAGGGAACGAGTTCGTTCTTCGTCCAGGCGGCAAAGGTGGCGGCCATGTCGCAGGTCAGCGTCGCTGCGGGCTTCATCTCGACACCGCCGACGGCCGTGACCTTTACCGGATAGTCGATGCCGCACTGGCCTTCATGGATCGGCGCCAGGTCGGTATAGGCGACGTCGAGGCGCTTCAGCTGCTGGCGGCAATCGACTTCGCTGGCCGGTATCTGCTCGACCGGCGACATCGGCTCATCCATGCGCGGATAGGCGGCCTGCGTCATGTAGGGATTGGAGGGAACAAGCCGCTGCATGCCGGTATATTGCGGCACGGCCGCGGTTTGCGCGCCGACATCGACCGCCGGCTGCAGCGACAGCACGCTGCCGGTGTTGCAGGCCGAAACCGCCGCGAGGGTAAGGCCGGCAGCCAGCAGCGTCGCGGGTTTCGATCGGCGCGCGGTGGCGAAAAACACGGCGCGAATTTTGCCGGCCATTGGCGGAATCCTGTCCCCGAACCTGATCCCGATCAGGTTCTACCTTTTGCCTGGTCATGATCCCTTCCGAAAACCGGTTGCCACTTTTCGGGATCATGGCCGGATATCCGGCATTTTAACGATCAAGGGTAAAGGAAAACTCAGCGCCCGCGTTCACGCCTGCGGCGAAAATGCGGCGGGGATCCTTGAGGGCCTACTGGCAGAACGTGCCGCCATGCCTGCGCGGCTCGAGATCGAGGTGGAAGTGCAGCCCGTGGTCGGCGTCGGCGCCCGGTCCGAGCACGGTCTTGAATGGACCGCAGGCGGCCTTGCGCACCGCGTTGAGGAATTTGGCATCCTTCTCGGGTGGCGTCGGGCCGACCTCGATCTTCCTGCCGTCGGACAAGGTGAAGCTGGCGATGTCGAGTGCATTGCCGAAGGCGTGCTCGGACAGTTTCCCGGTGCCGTGGCGCGGACGGCAGACGAAGGCGGATGCCTGGCCGATGGATTTGAGGTCGGCGCCGAATTCGGCTTTCGCCGCCGGCTGGACGATTTCGGCGGCAAACCGCGCCGCCGCTTCGGCCATCGGGCAGTTGAGCTCGGTGCCGGGGGCGATGGCGATCGACTTGCCAAGGCTCTTCAGCACCACGGGGTAGGGGATCGAGCAGCCGATTTCGGGATTGCTTTCCGCACTGTGCTCCTCGAATTCGACGCCGAGCGCCTTCAGCCGATCGCGGCAGGCGACTTCCTCGGCGGGCATCTTTTCTCCGGGCCGGTCGGCCGAGCGTGGGTCGGGAATCATCTGCTGGTCGCCGGCATCCGCCGGTTTTTCAGGCGGCTGTGGCGCAACCGCCGGGGGCTGAACCTCTGGTTCCGTAGTGTCGGGCCTTTGTGTCGGGATCGGCACCTCGGCTGGCGGCTCCGGCTCGCTTTCCGTTTCGGTTGACGGCTCTCGGGACGAAGGTTCGGGGGGCTCGGGATGTGCCTGCTTTGCCTGACGAGACTTTTCCTCATTGAGCTGGTTGGAGGCGTCCGGGCCCCCTGGACCTTCCGTCTTTTGCTCTTCCGCCGGTGCGGCGTCGCCCTTTGGCGCATCCGTGGGACGCGGCTCCGGCACTGGAACCTCTGCGGGCGAGGTCTGCTGCTCCGGCGTTTCTTGTGGCGTCTGCTTTGGCTGCTGCTTGCCCCGCGCTCTCACGCGCTGCTTGACCCTCGGCCTTCGCGGCTGGTCCAGACGCTGCGTCGACGACTGATCCATCCGAGGGGATAGCGGCTGGAAATGCCTGTGACGATGTCTGGCGTCGGCCGGTGTCGCCAGCAGGACCGCAGCCGCCAGAAGCAGCGCCAAGGTGCAAAGTCGGGAAAAGCTTAGCGTTGCCATCGCTCCGAAACGGAGCCGGCGTGCTGAAAGTTGCCTCGACGAACGCTTTGCGCCGATCACAATCGGTTACCGCGGCGTTACGCGCCGATCGCTTCGAGGCCTTCCTCCAGCCAGTCGGCGAGCAGCGGCATGCCAAGCAGGTACTTGGCCGTGCGCTTGTTGGCGCGTTCGCGCGCCGCCGTCACGGCGTCCACCCATTCCGAGGCGTCATAGTCGCCACGGCCGACCCAGGCGAGCGCGACCAGTTCGGCGGCTTCATCGACATTGAGGTCGTTGATCAGCTCGCGCAGTTCCTCTTCGGTCAGGTTTTCCGAACTTTCCTCGGCCAGGCCGTCATGGTGATGATTGTCGTGCGTGTCGCCGTCGAACTCGATCTCGTGTTCGGCACCGTCGGCATAGTCCTCGTTGACGGCGGCGCTCAACGCCTTGGCCTTGAGGATGAAGAGGCGCACGGTATCGGGCCCGATCGTAAGATCCCAGTCCTTTTCAAGCCGCCGCTGCACGGGCCGTCTCCGTCAGTCGTTTGCCTGGATGATAGCGGATTTCCGGCCTCCGTCACCTGATGTTCTCCACGTGATTTTTTCCGGGATGAAACGCGGGACGCTTGGCGTTAGTGTTGCATTCTCACCCCTCAAGGAGGCTTTGATGCACAAAAGAATGCTGATCCAGACCGCGACTGCCCTTGTCGCGCTGCAGTTCTTCGCTGTCCCGGTATTCGCGGCGGGCAGTAGTGGTGGCAGCGACCAGACTGTCACCCAGTGCAAGAAGGGAGAGGTCTGGGACAAGAAGAAGAAAAAGTGTGTCGCCCCTCAGGAAGGCATGCTGGACGACGACAGCATCTATGATGCAGGCCATGCGCTGGCGATGGCCGGGCGCTATGACGAGGCGATCTCGGTGCTCACCCTTGCCGCCAACAAGCAGGATCCGCGCATCCTCAACTATCTCGGCTATTCGCACCGCCATTCCGGCCGTGTGACTGTCGGTCTCGGCTATTACGAGGAAGCGCTGCGCATCGACCCGAACTACACGCTGGTGCGCGAATATCTCGGCGAGGCGCATCTGCAGATAGGCGATCTCGCCGGCGCCCAGCAGCAGCTGATGGAAATCGAGAAGCGCACCGGCAAGGGCTCGCGCGAATACGGCATGCTGTCCGAGCAGATCGAGCATTTCATGCGGAGCTGATCAAGGCTCCCAGGCTTATCAAAGCGGCCGCGAGCGATCACGGCCGTTTTTGTTGCCGCCCGCCTCACCAGCCACCTCCTCTGGTGAAAGCGGGGATGATTTTTGCAAAACCGATTTTTGGGCGTGAAAAACCCGCGAAGATTGCTATATTGGGGGAAATTGCGGTGAAACGGTTCCGTTAGCCCGAGGCTGCCGGACCGTTTTCTTTTTGTACCCAACGACAAGGCTTCCCCCGAAACGCGGGGGTGGCGGCAGGAAAGGTCAGGCATCATGAACAAGGTCCCGATGACAGGCGAGGGGTTCGCGTCATTGAAGGAAGAACTGCGTTGGCGCCAGCAGGAAGAGCGGCCGCGCATCATCGAGGCGATCTCCGAGGCGCGCTCGCATGGCGACCTGTCCGAAAATGCCGAATACCACGCCGCCAAGGAGGCGCAGAGCCTGAATGAGGGCCGCGTCAACGAGCTCGAGGACCTGATCGCGCGCGCCGAGGTGATCGACGTCACCAAGCTCAGCGGCGACAAGGTCAAGTTCGGCGCCACCGTCGTGCTGGTCGACGAGGACACCGAGGAAAAGAAGACCTACCAGATCGTCGGCGACCAGGAAGCCGACGTGAAGTCCGGCCGCATCTCGATCTCCTCGCCGATCGCGCGGGCATTGATCGGCAAGGAAGTCGGCGACGCCATCGAGGTCAATGCGCCCGGCGGCGCACGGGGGTATGAGATCGTCCAGGTGCAGTTTATTTAGGGCCTTTTGATAATTCTACTCTGAAAAGGCCCTAAGCCGGCGCCTGCAATTTAAGATTTAGCAGCCTCCCGGCTTCCGCCACCACCTCCACGGGCGTCAGACGTCCACCAGGCGCGGCCAGCAGTGTCGACGCAAATTGCCCACGCGGACCCGTCAAACCCGGCTCCGTCGCCAAAAACACAGCAACCGTCGGCAGGCCGAAGGCGCTGGCGAGGTGGGTCAGGCCGGTGTCGGCGCCGATGACCAGCGTCGAGCGGCCGAGGATGGCGGCGATGTCGGCCAGCGGCGATTTTGGCACCACGACCGTGGACGGCACCGTCCTGGCGATGGCTTCGGCAACGGACTTCTCACGTTCGTTCGACCAGGTGGTGACCGGCATCATGCCGCGCTCGACCAGCAGGCGGGCGGTCCCGATCCAGTCCTCGACAGGCCATTTCTTGTCCTCGCGGCTGGTGCCGTGCAACAGGAAGGCGGTTTTTCCGGTGATGCCGGCGAGAGCGCCGGGTGGCGGCACGATGCCTGAAGCGAGCGTCGACAGATCGGGCTGATAGCCAAGCGCCAGCCCGAACAGCCGTCGCGTCCGCTCGATGGCGTGCAGGTTGCGCGGCACGCCGTAGGTGACGTCGTAGAACAGGGTCGCCGAGGGTTCGCGTGCGCTCGACCGGTCGAAGCCGGCGATCGGTGCGCGCGCCTGCCGCGCCACCAGGGCCGATTTCAGCAGGCCCTGTGCGTCGATGACCAGATCGTAGCGGCATTCACGCAAGGTTCGGCGCAGCGCGGCCGCCTCGCGCCAGGTGCTGTCGCTGAAAAGCGCCTTGCGCCAGCGCCGGATGGCCACGGTATGGATCCTGCCGACCGCTGGGTGCAGGGCGACGATGCCGGCAAACGCCTCCTCGACGCACCAGTCGAAGGAAACGTCGGGCCGCTGCAGGCTGGCATCCTCGACGGCCGGAAAGGTGTGGATGACATCACCCATGGACGATGTCTTGACGATGAGGACCTTCATGCCGCGGCCGGGAATTCCAGCAGCCGCTCTGCTGCCGCCGCGACTTGGCCGACTTCCAATGTCTTCAGGCAGTTGAGATGGCCGAGCGGGCAGATTTTCTGGTGGCAGGGCGAGCAGGAGAGGTGCAGCCAGACCAGCTCGCGCCGTTCCGCCAGCGGCGGCGTGTTTTCGGGCGAGGTCGAGCCGTAGACGGCGACGATCGGCGTGCCGACGCCCGCAGCGACATGCATCAGCCCGCTGTCGTTGGACACAGCCAGCCTTGCCGCGGCGATCAGGTCGATGGCGTCCTCCAGACGTGTCTGGCCGGCGAGGTCGACGACGCCGGGGGCAAGGGCAGCGATCTCGGCGGTGACGTCACGGTCGTTCTTCGAACCGAACAGGGCGACCTTCAGGCCCTTGTCCATGAACTCGCGGGCAAGGCCGGCATAGCTTTCGCTCGGCCAGCGCTTGGCCGGGCCGAATTCGGCGCCAGGCATCAGGGCGACGAATTCCTGCCGCGCCAGCCCGAAACGGTCGAGCAAGACAGCTTGGTTGCCGGCATCCACGGTCAGATGGGGCGCGCGAAAACTGCCGCCCCTGGCGAGACTGAAATAGGCTTGCGCGGTGCGCCGTTTCACGGCGTCCGGCAGCGGCACGATGTCGGTCAGCAATCCATAGCGCATCTCGCGCAGATGGCCGACACGGCGCGGAATGCGGGCAAAGAACGGGATCAGCGCCGATTTCCAGCTGCCTGGCAGGACATAGGCCATGTCGTAACGGCCGCGCAGCAGGCGGCCGAAGCGGCGGCGATGGGTGAATTCGAGCGCGCCGGGCTTCAGCGGGAAATCGATCTGCTGGCGGATCTCGGGCATGCGCTTGACCAGCGGTGCCGCCCAGGCCGGCGCCAGCACATC
The DNA here is from genome assembly GCF_006441315.1 of Mesorhizobium sp. B2-4-19. Lineage (NCBI taxonomy): Bacteria > Pseudomonadati > Pseudomonadota > Alphaproteobacteria > Hyphomicrobiales > Phyllobacteriaceae > Mesorhizobium > Mesorhizobium sp. B2-4-19. The sequence continues at coordinate 176,983 of NZ_VFUV01000004.1, forward strand.
GATCGCGGCGTTGGGATGGAGCTCCTTCAGCGCCGAGAACAGGCACTGCGCCATCACCATGTCGCCCACCCAGCGTGGACCGATCACGAGGATCGTTGGGCTTTCAGCCATTCGACATAGTCTCTGACACCGGTTTCCACTGTCCGGAACTGGCCGTTGTAACCGGCTGCGCGCAAACGGGACATATCAGCTTGCGTGAAGCTCTGGTAGCTGCCCTTGAGGTGGTCGGGGAAGGGGATGAACTCGATCTCGCCCTTGCCCAGCGTATCGATGACGGTTTCGGCGATGGCGCGGAACGGTTGGGCGCGGCCGGTGCCGCAGTTGAAGATGCCGCTGGAACCGCGCTTCCACAGCCACAGATTGACGTCGGCGACATCGCCGACATGGATGAAGTCGCGGCTCTGTTCGCCGGGGCCGAAGCCGTCATAGGCGCCGAACAGTTTCGGATTCTCGCCGCGCTCGACCTGGTTGAACAGATGGAAGGCGACCGAGGCCATGGCGCCCTTGTGCGCCTCGCGCGGGCCATAGACGTTGAAATAGCGCAGGCCGGCGACCTGCGAATGGTCGGTGTCGAAGACGGTGCGCCTGACATAGTCGTCGAACAGCTTCTTCGAATAGGCGTAGACGTTGAGCGGCCGCTCGAGCGCCGGCTCCTCGCGAAACTCGGAACCGCCACCGTAGACGGAAGCCGAGGAGGCGTAGAGGAAGGGCACGCGCAGTGCCTGGCAGGCATGCAGCAGCCGCTTCGAATAAGCAAAATTCACCTCCATCATGAACTTGCCGTCCCACTCGGTGGTGGTCGAGCAGGCACCCTGGTGGAACACGGCCTCGACACGACCGAGCGACCCGTGCTCGATGCGCGGCAGGAATTCATCCTTGTCGAGATAGTCGGCTATTTTCAAATCGGCGAGATTGGCGATCTTGTGGCCGTCGGTGAGATCGTCGACGACGAGAATGTCGTCATGGCCCTCGGCATTGAGCGCGGCGACGATGTTGGAGCCGATCATGCCGGCGCCGCCCGTGACGATGATCATGAAGGCCTCTGGTTGCTTGCGATTCCGGTCCTTATAAGGGAGGCCAGCCGGGCTGTCGACAAAGCAGGCGGTCGGGCAGCGTCTCAGTTTGAAATTTCGGCGGCTGACATTTTGTAGAGGCCGCGCTTCATGACGCCGACGGCGTTGCCGATCACATCGGCGGGCGCTACTGGCCTCTAGGTCCGGTTGACAATTAGGCTTGTTCTCCAGGCGGTCGATATTTAATCGATGATGCCTTTTGCAGCGCTGCAAGCGTGTCCTCCACGGTCAGGAGGACAGTCGTCTGTATGGAACTCAGCGCTCCGCCCGAGCCGATCGCGAGCGCCGTGGCCGCCATCGACACGTTGTCCGGAGCCTCCCACAAATTATAGCCGTCGTGCTCACCAAAGGCATACCAGAAGCCATGCAACTTTCCGCCAACCGATTCTATGTACTGCTTCGCCGCCTCTCGGCGGTCCTCTGGGTTCTTGATGAGCTTAGCCCATGTGGCCGGCGTGTAGCTGAACCGGGTTAGGTATAGTGGCATAGCCTTATCCTCCCTGCTTCCCGGTAAGCATATAGGAGTTCGCCGGCTGGCGCGACAGCGGCGTCAAGGCCGCCGGATTTCAAGCTGAGACACTACCGGCAGTCGCACCGTCTTGTGCTTTCAAACTTGTCTATTTTGTCTATTACGGGCGGAACGGAGTGTCTGATGAAACACTATCCATCCACCGATCTGAAACAGAATCTCGGCGATGTGCTCGCGGCGGCCAGCCAGGAACCCGTGTCTATCACTCGCCACAACAAGCCGAGATATGTCCTGATGAGCATCGAGGCTTACGAGGCTCGCTTCGCCAACGACAGCCGCCGCACTTACGCGGCGGAGGATGCACCATCGGAACATGTCGAGATGCTCGAGGAGTACGCCTACGCAGCCGGGCCGTGATCGCGTAGCCGGTGGCGTTCCGGAAATTGAACGCCGCCGCGCCGGCCTTGACCCTATCCCCCTTTGGGTCATAGTCGACGAGTACAACCACGATATTCTGGAATCGTCGGCCTATTTCGAACCGGGTGCGCGCATCGGCGCCTTCAGTCCGTCATTCCACAAAAAAGTCATGTCGGCTTTCATTGCGGCTGTTCGCGCAGGCCAATCCAAAGCCACCCCACGGGCAGACTGAACGGCCTGCAATGGGCAGGGCAGGATCATAAGGGACAGAAAATGCCGTCGACCGAACTGCTCATTGCGTTCTTCGCCACCACGGCGATCTTCGCCTATATCCCCGGTCCGGCCATGCTTTATGCGGCGGCGCAGACGATGGCGCGCGGGCGCTGGTCGGGACTGACGGCGGCACTGGGCATCCATCTCGGCGGCTATGTCCATGTCTTTGCGGCCGCCGCCGGCCTGTCGGTGCTGTTCCATGCCGTGCCGCCGCTCTATATGGCGGTCAAGCTGATCGGCGCGCTCTACCTGATCTGGCTCGGCATCTCGCTGTTTCGCAAGCGCGTGGAAGGCGATGTGGCGCTGCCCGCCATCGAGCGGAAATCGGCCCGCCGCGCCTTTTTCGAAAGCATCACCGTCGAGGTGCTCAATCCGAAAACCGCGATCTTCTTCATGGCGTTCCTGCCGCAGTTCATCGATGCCTCCGCGGCCCTCCCGGTGTGGCTGCAATTCGTGGTGCTGGGCACCATCGTCAACCTGATGTTCTCCTCGGCCGACATCGTCTGCGTGTTCCTGGCCGGCCTCGTCATCGGCCGGCTGCGGCGTTCGAGCCGGGCGCAGCGGCTGATGCAGCGGGCCGGCGGGGCCGTGCTGGTCGGGCTCGGCGTCCACGTTGCCCTGCAGAAGAGCTGACGCGGCGCCGCCGTTGCGCCGGTTCGAATTGCGGTATATCGGCAGGCATGAACGACCGCCAGCCGACACCCCATATGTTTCAGCGACTGTTTTTCCCCGCGCGTTGCCAATGACATGATCAAGCACAATCCGCCTTCTCCCGAACCCTTGCACCGCGCCATTGCCCGCTTTGGCGGCGTCACCGTGCTGGTGGTCGGCGACCTTATACTCGACCGCTTCGTCAACGGCGTCATCGAGCGGATTTCGCCCGAGGCGCCGATCCCTGTGCTGCATGGGCGCGGCGAGACCTCAGCCATGGGCGGCGCCGGCAATGTCGTGGCCAACATCGTCTCGCTTGGCGCGCGGGCCATCCCGGTTTCGGTGATCGGCACGGACACCGCCGGCGACAACCTGGTGCGGATGCTCGGCGAGCTTGGCGCCGAGACGGCGGGGCTTTCACAGCAGCGCGGCCGCATGACGTCGTCGAAGAGCCGCTTCAGCGCGCTCAACCAGCAGGTGCTGCGCTTCGACGAGGAAGAGATCAAGCCACTGGACGACGCGGAGCGGGCAGGGCTGATCCGGCATTTCCGCGCGGCACTGGCGGGGGCCGATATCGTCATCCTGTCCGATTACGGCAAGGGCATCCTGCTCGACGGCGTCGCCGCCGAACTCATCGCCATCTGCCGCGAGGCGGGCAAGCCGGTGCTGGTCGATCCGAAGGGCCGCGACTATGCGCGCTATGCCGGCGCGACCGCCATCACCCCCAACCGCAAGGAGCTTGGCGAGGCGGTCGGCCACGCGGTGTTCGCCGATGACGAGATCGTGGCTGCGGCGCGCGAACTGATTTCGGCGCATGGTTTCGACTTCGTCGTCGCCACGCGCAGTGAAAAGGGCATGAGCGTCGTCGGCCCGGTCGAGGCGCGCCATATCGCCACCCAGGCGCGCGAAGTGTTCGATGTCTCGGGCGCCGGCGACACGGTGATCGCGACGTTCGCGCTGGCGCTTGCATCGGGAGCCGATCCCGTCGCGGCGGCCTCGATCGCCAATGCCGCCGGCGGCGTCGTGGTCGGAAAACGCGGCACCGCGCGGCTGACGGTCGAGGAGCTGACCGGGGCGCTGTTTCGCTCGCACGGACCGACCGCCCACAAGGATGCCATCCTCGATGCCGCATCGGCCGCGCGCATGGTGGCGGCCTGGAAGGAAGAGGGCCTGAGCGTCGGCTTCACCAATGGCTGCTTCGATATTCTGCATGCCGGCCATGTCAGCCTGCTGCACGCGGCGCGCAGCCAGTGCGACCGGCTGGTGCTCGGCCTCAACAGCGATGCTTCGGTGCGGCGACTGAAAGGGCCGGGCCGTCCGGTCAACGACCAGCACGACCGCGCCTGCGTGCTCGCGGCCCTTGCCTCGGTCGATGCCGTCGTTGTGTTCGAGGAAGATACGCCGCTGGCGTTGATCGAGGCGCTGCTGCCCGACATCCTGGTCAAGGGCGCGGACTATACGATCGACACCGTGGTCGGCGCCGACGTGGTGCAGAAGGCCGGCGGGCGCGTCGTGCTGGTCGATCTCGTCGCCGGCAAGAGCACCACCGGCACCATCGGCAAATTACGCGCCGGCCCTACAAGCTGAGGTTTTGATGTCTGAACTGAACAACTATCTGGTCCGCTCGGCGGCCGCGATCACGGCGATGGTCGAGCGTGACCTGACCGGCGAGATGGAGCGGGCGGCGAGCGCCGTGGTGACGGCGCTTTCATCGGGCAAGGCCTTGCTGATCGCCGGCAATGGCGGTTCGGCGAGCGACGCCATCCACATAGCCGGCGAATTGGTCGGCCGCTTCCTCAAGGAGCGCAAGGCCTACAATGTCATCGCGCTGCCGGCCAATGCAGCGGTGCTGACGGCCTGGGGCAATGATTACGGCTTCGACACGGTGTTCTCGCGCCAGGTCGAGGCGCATGGCACGGCCGGAGGCGTGCTTCTGGCGATCTCGACCAGCGGCAATTCGCCGAGCATCCTGGCCGCCGCCGAACAGGCGCGGATGATGGACATGACGGTGATCGGCCTGACCGGCGACACCGGCGGCAAACTCAAGCGGCTGTGCGACATCCTGCTCAACGTGCCTTCGACCTCGACGCCGATCATCCAGCAGGGGCATCTGTGCCTCTACCATCATCTCTGCGAAGTGGTCGAAGCGCGTCTCGGCAATGGCTGACAGGACGGCGACGCCACATCCGCTGACCGAGCCGGGCGTGTGGATCGAGCGGATCGGAAACCGGATTTTCCCGCCGCACCTGCCGGCGCTGTTCCTCGACCGCGACGGCACCATCAACGTCGATACCGATTATCCCAGCGACCCGGCCGAGATCGAGCTCAGGCCGCGGATGCTGCCGGCGATCGCGGCCGCCAACCGGGCGGGAATCCCGGTTGTCGTGGTCACCAACCAGTCCGGCATCGCTCGCGGCTATTTCGGCTGGAGCGCCTTTGCGGCGGTGAATGGCCGCGTGCTCGAGTTGTTGGGCGAGGAGGGCGTGTTCGTCGACATGGTGCTTGCCTGCGCCTACCACGAGGCCGGCGTCGGACCACTCGCCATCCCCGATCATCCGATGCGCAAGCCCAATCCGGGCATGCTGGTCGAGGCGGGCAGACGCCTTGCTCTCGATCTCCAGCGATCGCTGATCGTCGGCGACAAGCTTGCCGACATGCAGGCGGGAAAGCGCGCCGGTCTGGCACAGGGCTGGCTGGTCGACGGCGAGGCCGCGGTCCAGCCCGGCTTCGCCATCCGGCCCCTGCGGGGCAGCAGCGACCTTGGTGAACTGCTCGCCGCCATTGAAGCGCTCGGCCGGGACAACCGTTCCTGATCCCGGCCTGACGGCTCACGCAGGAGTGTTGGGTCCCGAGGCTTCGTAGAGTTTCGCCTCGGTGGCGAAGGAATAGATCATCACCGACATCGAGTAGACGAAGCCGTGCCGGCCGCACAGGAAATAGCGCTTGGCCAGGTAGAATTTCAGGAAGTTGCCGAACGGCGACAGCACCAGTCGCACCAGGCCGGGCTTCTTGCCCTTTTCGACCAGCGTGATGGCCTTGAGGCTGGAATAGGCGTTGGCCCGGGCGAGATCTTCCTCGACCGATATTTCACGGCGATGCAGCAGGACACCCTCTTCGATCGTGCCGGTCACGGCCGGCACCTGGAAGGCTTCGTGCACCCGCGCGGTGAGATCGATGGTGGCGCCTTCGCGGCGGAAAAGCCGCATCAGCCTGTTGTGCAGCACCCAACGATGGGCATAGCCATAGCCCTTCAGCCAATCGCGGCGACGGATATACCAGCCGCGGATCTTGTCGTCGGCGGCCTGCGTGATGGCCACGATCGACTGCCGCAACTGGTCGTCGACGCGCTCGTCCGGGTCGATCGAAAGGCACCAGGGCTGGGTCGCGTGGTCGAGCGAGAATTGCCGCTGACGGGGGAAACCCGGCCAGTCATTGTGCAGCAGCTTTATCGGGTAGCCCTTGGCGATATAGCTTTTCACGCATTCGATGGTGCCATCCGTCGAACCGGAATCGACGATGATGATCTCGGAGCAGAAGTCGATGCTTTCCAGGCACGGGCCGATCATATCGGCCTCGTTCACGCAGATGATAAGCGCCGAGACCGGGCTTGCAAATCGAGTCATGGTCCCCTCCCATGGCGGGCCGCCCCCAGAGCAACGCTGCTTTCGCCATCTGTACCCAAGCAAATCCGCGCGGAAAACCGTTACACACTTTTCCTGGAATCGCTTGAGAAACCAATCAGCGGTCAGCCAAGCGACGAAGTCCGGCAGAGCCGTCCAGCCTTGTACATCAGCGTCTGTCGAATACCAACGCGGCGCCGGTGTGGCGAAGGCCAGGAATTCGCCAGCGCACAGGCGCTCGCCTCAGGAGCGTTCGAAGGAAACCAGGCCCTCATCCTTGACCCGGCGTATGGTGAGAGCGGTGCGCACCGTGTCGACATTCGGCGTCGAGGTCAGCTCCTCGATGACGAAGGTCTGGAAGGCGCCGAGGTCGCTTGCCACGCAGTGCAGCAGGAAATCGGATTCGCCCGAGACCATCCAGGCATCGCGCACGATCGGCCAGCCGCGCGTGCGCTCGGCAAAGGTGCGCAGTTCGGCATCGGCCTGGTGATGCAGGCCGACCAGGCAGAAGGCGACGACATCGAGGCCGAGCGCCGGGGCATTGAGCAGCGCGCGGTAGCCGCGGATGATGCCGGCCTCCTCCAGCCGCTTGACCCGGCGCAGGCAGGGCGGGGCCGAAATGCCGACGCGGTTCGACAGCTCGACATTGGTCATGCGCCCATCCGCCTGCAGCTCGCGCAGGATCTTCCAGTCGATGGCGTCGAGGTCGGCTTTCAGGGGCATGGCGGTCTCTGCTCGGCGCAAGAATCTTTCGCGATTTTGTAATTAAACGACTTTTGTGTTGGCGCCAGCCCTCATCAACGCGATTTTTGAACGGTAACGAAAGCGGCGACGGCGCGAATAACCGCTTGGGCCGAAGCTTTCCGGGGACGACGGCCCGTTCGTCTTGCTGGCGTGATTGGCAACCCTTACATTAAGCACGAATTCCACGTCTTTTTCCAAGGCACTGTCCGCCCGCAGAGGTTTTAGATGACCACCAAGCACGCGCCCGTTCTCATCATCGGTTCCGGCCCCGCCGGCTATACGGCGGCGGTCTATGCCGCGCGCGCCATGCTGAAGCCGATGCTGGTCGCCGGCCTGCAGCAAGGCGGCCAGCTGATGATCACCACCGATGTCGAAAACTATCCCGGCTTCGCCGATCCCATCCAGGGACCGTGGCTGATGGAACAGATGCTGAAGCAGGCAGAGCATGTCGGCACCGACATCATCAACGACATCATCACCGAGGTCGACCTCAACGTGCGGCCGTTTCGCGCCAAGGGCGATTCCGGCACCACCTACACCGCCGACGCGCTGATCATCGCAACTGGTGCGCAGGCCAAGTGGCTGGGCATTCCGACCGAGCAGGATTTCATGGGCTTTGGTGTCTCGGCCTGCGCCACCTGTGACGGCTTCTTCTATCGCGGCAAGGATGTCGCGGTGGTCGGCGGCGGCAATTCGGCGGTGGAGGAGGCGCTCTATCTGTCGAACCTCGCCAAGAGCGTCACGGTCATCCATCGGCGCAGCGACTTCCGCGCCGAGCGCATCCTGCGCGAGCGGCTGCTGCAGAAGGGCAATGTCCGCGTCATCTGGGACACGGTGGTCGACGAGATCACCGGCCGCCCCGGCAAGGCGCCGCTGCCACCGTCAGTCGAAGGGCTGAAGCTCAAGCATGCGGTGACCGGTGTCGAAAGCCACCTCAAGGTCGACGGTGTGTTCGTGGCGATCGGCCATGCGCCGGCGGTAGAGCTGTTCGCCGGCAAGCTGAAGCAGAAGCCGAACGGTTACTTGTGGACGGCGCCGAATTCGACCCGCACCGACGTGCCCGGCGTGTTCGCGGCCGGCGACGTGACCGACGATGTCTACCGCCAGGCGGTGACGGCGGCTGGGCTCGGCTGCATGGCGGCACTCGAAGCGGAAAAGTATCTCGCCGGCATCGAGGTGCATCGCGAAGCGGCCGAATAGCGGCCGCTTTAAACTGTTAAAAAAACGGCTTAGAAACGCCGTGTAAAAGCCTGATTTTTCATTCAGACGCCAAACAGAACGAGGGGAATCATGGCGTTGGACTGGGACAAGCTACGCGTGTTTCACGCTGCGGCGGAAGCGGGGTCGTTTACGCACGCGGCCGAGACATTGCACCTGTCGCAATCGGCGATCTCGCGGCAGGTCAGTGCGCTCGAGCACGATGTCGGCGTGCCGCTGTTCAACCGACATGCGCGCGGCCTGGTGTTGACCGAACAGGGCGAGATGCTGTTCCGCACGGCGCATGACGTGCTGATGAAGCTCGAGACCATCAAGTCGCGCCTGACCGAGACCAAGGACCGGCCCTCCGGCGTGCTTCGCGTGACGACAACCGTTGGCCTCGGCGCCGGCTGGCTGACCGAGCGGGTGCAGGAGTTCATCGAGCTTTATCCGGAAATCAGCCTGCAGCTGATCCTCGCCAATGAGGAGCTCGACCTCACCATGCGCCAGGCCGATTGCGCCATCCGGCTGCGCCAGCCGCAGCAGCCGGACCTGATCCAGCGCCGCCTGTTCACCGTGCATTTCCACCTCTATGCGGCACCCTCCTATGTCGCCAAGCATGGCAAGCCGGCCTCGGTCGCGGAGCTCAGGAACCATCGCATCGTCACCTTCGGCCTGCCGGTGCCGTCGCATCTGTCGGAGTTGAACTGGCTGGAGACGGTCGGCGATTTCGAGGGCGGCCAACGTGTGCCGTCGTTGCAGATCAACGACATCTTGTCGATCAAGCGCGCCGTGCAGGGCGGCGCAGGCATCGCCATGCTGCCCGACTATGTGATCAGCAAGGACTCCGGCCTGGTGCAGCTTTTGCCGGAAACCGAGGTGCCGTCCTTCGACACCTATTTCGCCTATCCCGACGCGATGAAGAACCAGGCCAAGCTGCACGTGTTCCGCGATTTCATTATCGCCAAGGCCAGAAGCTGGTCATTTTGAGGGCATGTCGGCATTCAGGTGAGGCCGGCCTGCGAATGGCAGCTTCCTGTGCTTCCGGCGCTCATACCCAAAAAGTACGCTCCCGCTCCGGTTCTCGGACGCCACCATTCTCGACCCGGCCTGACCTGAATCTCAACATGCCCTGGCGGCGCTGCTCACTGCTGGCTCACCCGCGCCAGGGCGTCAGGCGCGGCAGCCAGCCGGGGACGTTGCGGCGGTAGGTTTCATAGTCGGCGCCGTAGCGGCGGGCGAGCGTCGGCTCCTCGTAGAATTTGACGAAGGAGCCCATGACAACAGCGCCGATGACGGCATAGGCGACAAGCGTCCAGCTCGAGAACAGCAGCGCCTGGCCGAGGATGATCGACAGCACGGCGACATACATGGGGTTGCGGACATGGCGGTAGATGCCGCCGATCACGAGCTTCTCCGTCGGCGCGACCGGAGCCGGCGTGCCCAGCCCCTCGAGCGCGAAGCGGGCGAAAGCATGCAGCAGAACAGCGGCCGCGGCGACGATGAGGACGCCGCCGGCAGGAACAAAGCCCGGCACGGTGGACCACGGCAGGCGATAATGATCGCTGAGCAGCCAGGGAACCAGCCCGGCGACCACGCCGGGTGCCGCGATGAAGAAGGCCGTGCTGCCGGCGATCGCCGAAAACGTACGCATTGGCTGCTTTCTCTCCGATTGCCTCAGAAATGAACGTCTGCTGCCTGCTTCGACATCATTGCGTAGTTTTGGTGGTTTGGGGCGAAACCGGTCGCGATTCACCCTTCTGTAGTGACGATTGCGTGGTTGAGCGCCCATTTTTGACGATTCTGCTGGTCCTATTGGCTCCTGGAATGGGTTGGACCACAGCCTATGTCTTTTTGCATGCGTGTGTTGCAAAATAGATGCTTGTTTCTTGGGCATGTTGAGCACATATATAGATCATCTCCTGGGCGCGTTCTCCTCCCATTAGCGCCCTCGAGTGTTCCCCTCTGGAGGTTAGCCTTAACAGGCACTTCCAATCAAACTCAGCCGGATCTTCACTGATCCGGCTTTTTTGTTGCCCGGACCCTACCGGGATGGCTGGGAATTTCACGGGAATTGCCGCGTAACAGTGTCATGTAACCTCTGGTAACATGACAATGATGCCTTCCGCTGCTATGAAGAGGCTAGGACGCGGTGTGGTTCGGACGGGAGATGGGGGCATCACTCGTACGGCCCGGGCTCAGGCGGCTACCGCGTCCGAACCCTTTTCCGCCGAAAGCGGCGACTGTACATGCGGCGGACCTGCCGTTTCCCCTCCCGAGAAAACGGTCCGCAAACAAAACGACGTCCGGCTCCCCGGGCGTCGTTTTTGGTATTTATCCCCTCGAACAAGGGTTCGAGGGGATGGCGTCTAAATCAGGATCAGGCAGCCTTGCCGTTGGTATTCATCGCGTCGTCGGCGAGACGGCCGGTGAGTTCGGCCATATGGTCGAAGACGGCGCGATAGCTGGCGACGCCCGCGGTCGCCGAGCGCAGTTCGATGATCAGGTCGCCGATCTCGGCCTGCGGCATGGTCGCCTCGACGACATCCCATCCCGGCCATCCCGGCCGCGCGTCATAGCCGAGGATCTGGCCGCGCCGCTGCGGGATCAGCGCGATGATCTTCGACGTCGCGTCGGACGGGGTGACGATCTCGACCTTCATCACCGGCTCCAGCAGCACCGGCGAGCAGGCGGCCATGCCTTCCTTCATCGCGAGCTTCGCTGCCATCTGGAAGGCCATGTCGGAGGAATCCACCGCATGGTAGGAGCCGTCCGACAGGTTGACGGCGACGTCGACGACGGGGAAGCCCAGCGGACCGTTCTTCAGGTAGTCGCGTATGCCTGTCTCGACCGACTGGATGTAGGTCTTCGGCACGACGCCGCCGGTGATGGTGTCGGTGAACTGGAAGCCTGAGCCGCGCGGCAGCGGCTTGATCTCGATCACCACATCGCCGAACTGGCCATGGCCGCCCGACTGCTTCTTGTGGCGGCCGCGCTGCTGCGCCGATTTGCGGATCGTCTCGCGGTAGGGCACCGCCGGCGCGTGGCCTTCGACGGGGATCTGGTTCTTGCCCTCCAGCCGCTCGCGCACGACGCGCAGATGCATTTCGCCATGGCCTGACAGCACCGTCTCGGCCGAGTCCTGGTTGTGGCGCAGGCTGAGCGAGGGATCTTCCTCGGCCAGCCGCTGGATGGCGGCCGACATCTTGACCTCGTCCTTGCGTTCCTTCGGCCGCAGCGCGAAGGCGAAGACCGGCTGTGGCGGCTCGAACGTGAACAGCTGTTTGGTGCCGCCCTTGGCCGAGGTCAGCGTCTGGCCGGTCTTGACGTCGTCCAGCTTGCCCAGCGCCACCGTGTCGCCGGCCTTGGCGGCGGTGAGCTTGAACTGATCCTTGCCGAGCATCTTGTAGATGCCGGAAACCTTGGCGGTGTCGCCGCCGGGCAGCCACAGCTCGGAGCCGTCGGCGACCTGGCCGGACAGGATGCGCGACACCGACAGCTTGCCGCCATGCGGCGTGTGGATGGTCTTCATCACCTGGACCACGGTGGCACCGCCGTCCGAGGCCCCAAGCCGCTTGCGGGTAGCCTCGATGTCGGGTGCATCGTGGCGGATCGCCTTCAAGAGGCGCAGCACGCCGTTGCCCTTTTCGGCGGTGCCGATCAGCACCGGCGTCACCACGCCTTCGCGCAGATCGGCGGCGAGGTCGTCGAAGATCGCGTCCTTCGGCGGCTCGATCTCCTCGAGCAACTGTTCCATCAACTGGTCGTCGTGGTCGGCCAGGGTTTCCAGCATGGAGAAGCGCGCCTCCAATTCGCGCGCCTTGTCGTCGCCCGGTATCTGAGCCACCTCGCTTTCGGCATATTCGCGGTAGATGTAGGCGCGCTCCAGCGCCAGATCGATCGAGCCGATGACGACGCCGTCCTTGCGCAGCGGAATCTGGCGCAGCAGCAGCGGCACCGAGCTTGCCGGCTGCAGCATCTTCAGCGTGTCGCGCACGCCTGAAATCGCCTTGTCGACCTTGTTGAGGAACAGGATGCGCGGCACGCCGAGATCGTCGAGCTTGCGGATGATGAGCTGCAGGGCAGGGATCTTCTTTTCGTCGGCCTCGGCAACGACCACCGCGAGGTCGCAGGCGGCCAGCACCGGCTCGGCCTCGAAGGAGAATTCGATCGAGCCGGGACAATCGACGAAGGTGATCTGCTCGCCCATGAATTCGGTGGTGGCGATCGTCGCCTCGACGCTCATGGCGTGGGCGCGCGCCTCCGGCGAATGATCCGAGACGGTGCTGCCTGATGAAACGGGATTTTGTCGGGGGATGGCGCCCGTGCGGGCCAATATGGCTTCGAGAAGTGTCGTCTTACCGCTTGCAAAGGGACCGACTATGGCAATGCATTTCGGTCCCGTGCGTCGTCCTCCGGCGCGAGTACCCATGGCTGACCTCCACTCAGGCGTTTCCCTAGGGACCGACTGGCATGCATGGTTCGGGCGTGGTCAGTCGGTCCTGAGCGGCGGCCGGCCTGTTCGACCGTCGCGGGCGGGGTTCTTTTCCTGTTGCCACCTGCCCTGAAGCATCGTCCCACTTGTTTGCCGGCAGGGCAAGGAAAATAGAAATCCGCTGCCGTGTGGTGGTCTCAGGCGCTCAGCGCCAGGGGTTCGGCATCGATGGCGCGCAAGGGCGCCACCTTGTCGCGCGGCGCCGGCCTGCCGAAGAAGTAGCCCTGGAAACGGCTGCAGCCGGCGGCCTTGGCCAGCGCGAACTCTTCCTGGGTCTCCACGCCTTCCGCCACGATGGTGACGTCCTGGATGCGCGCGATCTGCGCCAGCGCCGAAACGAAGATTTGCGCCACCTGATCATGGGCGAGGCTGCGGATGTAGGAGCGGTCGATCTTGATGCTGTCGATGGGCAGGGTTTTCAGATAGTTGAAGCCGCAATGGCCGGTGCCGAAATCGTCGAGCGCAATGTGAAAGCCGAGGCCGCGCAACGCTTCGAGGCGCCGCAGGATTTCGGGCGTGGCGGCGGTCGCCACGGTCTCGGTGATCTCGATGATGAACTGCGTCGCCGAGCGACCGGTTTCCTTCAGCACGCGGTCGCACATGGTGACGATCTCGTCGCGCTTCAGCTGCTCGCCCGAAACATTGATGGAGATGCGGCGCCCGGGGAAATGGCCGACATCGGCGCAAGCCCGCTTGAATACCCATTCGCCGAGCATGTCGATCAGGGTCGAGCGTTCGGCGATGGGGATGAACTCGGCCGGCGAGATCAGCCCGCGAACTGGGTGGCGCCAGCGGATCAGGCCTTCGAGAGCGTAGGCGGACCCATCCGGATTGACGATCGGCTGGTAGTGCAGTTCGAGTTCGCCCAGATAGACCGCCGCGCGCAACTCGCGCTCGACCAGGCGCCGGTAGCGCTTGTCGGACAGCATCTCCTCGTCGAACACCGTGACGCGGCCACGGCCGGTCGCCTTGCTTTCGTAGAGCGCCAGGTCGGCAACCAGCATCAGTTCCGCCGTGTTGGAGGCATGGGCCGGCGCCAGCGCCACGCCGACCGAGATGGAGAGCGGGATGGTCTTGCCTTCATGCGATTTGCCGGCCCGCATCGTAGCGAGCAATTGTCTGATGTCCTTGTTGATGGCGGCGAGGTCGCCATGCGGAATGATGACGCCGAATTCGTCGCCGCCCAACCGTCCGACCATGCCGCCGGCAAAGACGCGTTCCGACGTCTTGACCAGGTGCACCAGAGCCAGGTCGCCGAACTGGTGCCCGAACGTGTCGTTGAGCTGCTTGAAGTGATCGACATCGATCAACAGCAAAGTCGCCTCGCGCCGGTCGCGCATGGTGCCCAGGCTGTCGCGCAGCGCTTCGAGGAAGTAGCGCCTCGTCATCGCCCCGGTCATGGCGTCCCTGGTCAGGAAATGATGTTTTTCTGCTTCCGCCGCCGCCGCCGAGCGCAAGCTATGGACGACGCTGCGGCGCATGTACATCAACGCCAGCAAGGCAAGGCCGGTGGCCAGGCTCGAGACGGCGAAGGCGCTGACCGAGGGCAGGTTGCGCGAAATGTCGAAAGCGCCGAGTGCGGCCGCGCCGATGCTGAGCACAAGCAGGGCCTGGATGCCGCGATAGATCCGGCCGCTATGGTCCTTGATCGTCGCCAGTATGCTCATCCGCCGGCCCCCGCAATGCAGGCTCACGGCTAGTGGCAAGCCGTTAAAAAGACATTGAATTCGCCATTGTTTCGTCCGGTGCCGTCATGCGCGAAAGGTTCATGGTTAAGGAGAGAAAACCGCTTCTTCCGCCAGCCAGCCGAAACAGCCGGTTGCGCCTCGGGCGATATCGGCCGACAATGCGTTTGCCTCGACCAGCAGCGGCGTTTGCCGCCGGTCGCTTCACCACCAGTTTCGGGATCAGACGATGAAGATCATTGCTTGCGGCAGCGTGTCGACCATCATAGCGCCGGAAAAATACTTCACCGGCCGGGTCCTGCAGACGCCGATCATCGAGGCGGAGGCGCCGGCGCGACTGAGAGCGACACTGGTCAGCTTCGAACCGGGAGCGCGCACCCACTGGCACACACATCCGCTCGGCCAGACGCTCTACGTCACCTCGGGCGCCGGGCTTGCCCAGACCTGGGGTGGGCCGGTCCAGGAGATCAGGGCAGGCGACGTGATCTGGTTCGCGCCGGACGAAAAGCACTGGCATGGCGCCGGGCCGAAGGCGGCGATGACGCATATCGCCATGCAGGAAGCGCGCGACGGCGTCCATGCCGATTGGCTGGAAGCGGTTTCCGGCGAGCAATATGGCAGCTGAGGCCTGACCATCCGCGGACAGCAGCCTATTCGGGCCGCACCATCCTGAGGAACAGCGCGGAAAGGTTTGCCGCGAGCTCGCTGCCGTCGCGCACGCCGCGTTCGATGGCATGATCGACCGCGCCGTGCAGCCCGTTGAACAGGACGATCGCGGCGAGATCCGGCTGCTCGACCGACCAGGTGCCGGCTTTCGTCCCCGCCGCCAGCAGGGCGGAGAGATCGCCTAGCAACGGATTGTCGCCTTTCGTCTGGCGCTGGTCGGGGCGATGGTCGTGGAAGACGACGTCGTGCAGCTGATGGTCGTCGAGATAGGCCTCGATGCCGGCGCTGACGAAACTCTTCAGGCGCCCGGTCAAGTCATCGGTCGGGCAGGCCTCGATGGCACTCAGGATGCGGGCGCGAAATCCCGCCACGAACCGCTCGCGCAGGGCGGCAACGACGTCCTCCTTGGACATGAAGTAGAGATAGAAGGTGCCTTTGGCGACTTCGGCCCGCGTGGCGATCTCGTCGATCGTCGTGGTGCCGACGCCCTTGACAACGAACAGCGACGTGGCGGCCCGCAAGATATCGTCGCGGCGCACCTCGGCCGGCTTGGTGCGTGGCTTCAGTGCTTTCCTGGCGTTGACAGGCATCGGGTTCGGCTCGCCGTTCGGGTCTTTCCGCAGCACTGGCTTATCGATTTCCATTACCCTGCTTCTAACACTTGAGACAAGCTTTTTATAATGATTCCAAAGTGACTTATCTATATTGACTGACCGTCGGTCAGTGGCATAGATGGCTGCACTTTTCATGTTGGGATGAACCATGCCGAAGAACCGCCTGCCGCTCGTCGCCGCCATCTATCTCGGCACGTTTGTCGCTTTGCTCGACGTCAGCATCGTCAATGTCGCGCTGCCGACCATCCAGCAGGCGCTGCACACCGATTTCGGCGGCATGCAATGGGTGGTCGATGCCTACACGCTGTGCCTGTCGGCCTTCATGCTGTCGTCGGGGCTGATCGGCGACCGCTATGGCCGCAAGCGCTCATGGCTGGCCGGCGTCGGCATCTTCGTTGCCGGTTCGCTGATCTGTGCCGTCGCGCCCAATTTGCCGGCGCTGCTCGCCGGCCGGGTGGTGCAAGGCATCGCCGGTTCGCTGCTCATTCCAGGCGCGCTGTCGATCCTGACGCAGGCCTTCCCCGATCCGCGCCAGCGGGCCGGCGTCATCGACGGCTGGGCCTCGTTCGCCGCCGTTTCTCTGGTCGTCGGACCGGTCCTGGGCGGCATTCTGGTGCAGACGGTCGGCTGGCAGAGCATCTTTCTGATCAATTTGCCGCTCGGCCTCTTCACCATCGCGCTGGGGGCTGTGTCGATCGAGGAAACGGCGCATCCCGAACATGCCCATCTCGACCTTGTCGGCCTGGCGCTCTCGATCCTGTGGCTCGGCGCGCTCACCTTCGGCCTGATCTCGGCCGGCGAGAGCGGCTGGGGCGATGCCTGGACCATCACGGCCATCATTGCCGGCGTCGTTGGCCTGGCGGTCTTCCTTGGCTTCGAGGCGCGCACGCCACGGCCCATGCTGCCGCTAGCCCTGTTCCGCGACGTGCGCTTTGCCGTCGCCAACGTCGCCTCGTTCGCGCTCGGCTTCACCTCCTATAGCTGCGTTTTCTTCTTCTCGATGTTCCTGCAGCGGGTGCAGGGCTGGTCGCCCACGCAGACCGGCCTGCGCATGGCGCCGGCCTTCCTTATCCAGATCGTCGTGTCGCCCTGGATTGGCCGGCTGAGCGCCCGCTATGGGCATTCGCTCTTGATGACGGCGGGCTATGTGCTGATCGGGCTTTCGATGCTCGGCATGTGCTGGGCCGGGCCGTCGACGCCATACGCGGTGCTCTGCGCCCTGTTCATCATCAACGGTCTCGGCAATTCGCTGGCGATCCCGACCGGCAGTGCCGCCGCCATGTCCTACGCGCCGCGCGAGCGCTCCGGCATGGTGTCGGCCGTCATCAACGCCACCCGCCAGGGCGGGCTGGCCATCGGCATCGCGCTGCTTGGCGCGCTGATGAGCATGCGGGCGACGAGCCTCTTGACCGGATATCTCCGCGATGCCGGTGTCGGCAATGCCGAAGCGGTGGCGCGTGCCGCAATATCACGGCATGATTTCGCGACCGACGCGGCAATCGGCGAGGGTGGCGTGCATCGGCTGTTCGCCACCGCCTATGCCGGCGGCTTCCACGCAGCCATGCTGACGGCGGCGATTGCCGCGTTCCTCACCGCCGCTCTGCTGATCATGATCCTGGCGCCGGCCGAGGCGCGCTCGGCCAGGCAAGCAAAGCAGCAGGCGTAAGGTGCCCGACCTCCAACAAAAACCCGGCGATGATGGCGCCGGGTTTCTTTTGTCGTCAGATCGATCCGATCAGGTCAGCGATGCCGTGAAGCGCTGGATGCGCGTGCAGGCTTCCTCCAGCAAAGCGTCCGAGGTGGCGTAGGAGATGCGGAAGTTGGGGCCGAGGCCGAAGGCCGAGCCGAACACCACCGCCACGCCTTCCGCCTCGAGCAGTTCCGAGCAGAAGGCCTCGTCGGTGTCGATCACCTTGCCGGCCTTGGTCTTCTTGCCGATCAGCTGGGCGCAGGAGGGATAGACATAGAAGGCGCCTTCCGGCGACGGGCATGTGATGCCGCGCGCCTGGTTGAGCATCGAGACGACGAGGTCGCGCCGCCCTTGGAAGATCGCCTTGTTCCTGGCGATGAAGTCCTGCGGGCCGTTGAGCGCCTCGACGGAGGCCCATTGCGCGATGGTGCAGGCGCCCGAGGTCTGCTGGCCCTGGATCATGTCCATTGCCTTGATCAGCTGGACCGGACCGGCGGCATAGCCGATGCGCCAGCCGGTCATGGCATAGGCTTTCGACACACCGTTCATGGTCAGCGTGCGCTCATAGAGCTTTGGCTCGACCTCGGCGATGGTCTTGAAGACGAAGTCGCCATAGGTCAGGTGTTCGTACATGTCGTCGGTCAGCGTCCAGACATGCGGATGCTTCAACAGCACGTCTGCCAGCGCGCGCAGTTCGGCTTGCGTGTAGGCCGCGCCCGACGGGTTGGACGGCGAGTTCATCAGCAGCCATTTGGTCTTCGGCGTGATCGCCTTTTCCAGCACTTCGGGCGTCAGCTTGAAACCATTCTCGATCGAGGTGTCGGCGAACACCGACGTGCCGCCGCAGATCGCCACCATTTCGGGGTAGCTGACCCAGTAGGGGCGGGGGATGATGACCTCGTCGCCGGGGTTCAACGTCGCCATGAAGGCGTTGAACAGGATCTGCTTGCCGCCGGTGCCGACAATGGTCTGCTCTGGCTTGTAGTCGAGATTGTTCTCGCGCTTGAATTTTTTTGCGATCGCCTCGCGCAGCGGCACGATGCCCGAAACCGGCGGGTACTTGGTCTCGCCACGGCGGATGGCTTCGATCGCCGCATTCTTGATGTTGTCGGGCGTGTCGAAATCCGGTTCGCCGGCGCCGAGGCCGATAATGTCACGGCCGGCATTTTTCAGCTCGCGCGCTTTCTGCGTCACCGCGATGGTGGCGGAAGGCTTTACGCGGGAAAGGGTGTCGGCAAGAAAGGCCATGACCAGATATCTCTCCTTGAGAAGATCGGCGCGGCCAGGAACGGCCGCGGCGCTTCTCATGTCGCATGATTTCGCTCAGTGCAAGCTTTGTCGGCTGATCCAGACCTCAAGGAGCCGTGATTGCCACCTGCGAGCGGCAACAAAAAATTCATTAACGGGCGGTAAGGGCTTGAGTGGCAGGATCGCAATCCATTCCGCCATTTCGCGGAGCGAGGGACCCTTGTCACGCAGCGTCGGGCTTGCCCATATCATCCGTCATGATGACGGCACCTCGTCAGGTGTCTGGGGCATCTACGCGCTGCAGAGCGCCTTCCAGCCGATCTTCGCCTTCAACGAGGGCAAGCTGTCGATGGCCGCCTTCGAAGGGCTGATCCGGCCGTTTCGCGACGGCGAGCCGCAATCGCCGATGGTCTTTTTCTCGACCTGTCCAGCCGCCGAGCGCCTGCATATCGAGGCGCTGACCAGGACGTTGCATCTGCTCAATGCCGGCGCCTGCCTGCCGCAGGAGGCGTCTATTTTCGTCAATTTCGACCCGTCGGTGTTCACCGAACGGTCGATCGCCGACAATGCCTTGCGCGAAATGCGGCTGGTGCTGCACGAGGCCGGCATCGATCCGGGCCGCGTCGTGTGCGAGGTGACCGAGCAGAGATCGGCATCGCAGGAGACCCTGCACGGTTTTGTCGCCGCGCTCAGAGGCAACGGTTTTCGCATCGCCGTCGATGACTATGGCGCCGACGATTCCGACATCAACCGCGTCAAGGAATTGCGGCCCGACATCGTCAAGTTCGACGCCACCTGGATCACGCAACTGATGGAATCCGGCGCCGGCTTCGCGCTGTTGACGACGATGGTCAAAAGCTTTGAGGAACAAGGCATCCGCACGGTGTTCGAGGGCATCGAGGAAAGGTGGCAGCTGGAACTCGCCGAGAAATCCGGCGCTTCCATGGTCCAGGGTTTCGTGCTGGCGCGGCCGGAACTGGCGCCGACGAGTTTCCGTGTTTTCGGGAAAACTCCGGACCCGGTCGCGGCCGCAGGCGATTCGTCCACTGCCTCCACCGTCGCTCCGCGTACAGCGCGGCCGGCAAAAGCCTTCGGGCGAAGGATCGCGCCATGAGGCCCGAGCGGCGGCGCAATGTCGGCGAGGCGATCTTCGTCGACGAGATCGGCATCGAATACGGCGTCCACGGCGAGTTCCGCCTGCGCAGCGCCTACCAGCCGATCTTCGCGCCGCTTGGGCGATCGCTGCACGCGGTGGCGGTCGAGGGCCTGATCGAGCCGCACCGCGCCGGCAGGGCAGGGTCGGCGCGGGCGTTCTTCGAAAGCGTTGCCCCGGCGGACCAGCTGTTTGTCGAGACCATGTGCCGGGTGCTGCATCTCAGGAATTTCCACAATATCGGCGTCGACGGGCTCGATCTGTTCTTCAACTACAATCCGATGGTCAACGACCATTCCGGGCGGGTGCTGGCCGAGATCCGGCTGATGAGCCGGCATCTCGGCGAGCTCGGCCTCGCCCCAGGCATGCTGGTCTGCGAGATCACCGAACAGGCGGCGGACGACGCGCTTCTGGCCCGGCTGGTGCGTGAGATGCGGCATGACGGCATCCGTATCGCCATCGACGATTTCGGCACCGGCCATTCGACCGAGGAGCGGGTGAGCCTGCTTCAGCCCGACATCGTCAAGATCGATGGCGGCTGGTTCGCGCAGTTCTGCCGCCATGCCGCCGCCGAACGCTTCTTCCGCCCGCTGGTCTCCAGCCTGCACGACCGTGGCGCCAGGGTGCTAGTCGAAGGCATCGAGCAGCCCGTCCATCTGCGCGTCGCGCTCGACGGCGGCGTCGACCTGCTGCAGGGTTATCTCCTCGCCCGTCCGGCGCTGGCCGGCACCATCTTCAACGAAGAGCCGCTGTCAGTCGATGCTCTGCTGGGCAGGGAAAACAATGTCGTGCCGCTGTTCGGCTAGGGCATGCCGATATTCAGGCGTTCTCGGCTCGGCCTGACCTGAATCTCGACATGCCGTTGAGCGAGCGCTTTCACATATCAGCGCCGCTGATGGTCGCGCCAAAACAAATCATTGGTTGAAGGCACGGCGGCTGCGATAATCGCCTGGTCAAGGCAGCTCCGGGGACCGTCCATGATACTCTACAGCATGATCGACAGCGGCAATTGCTACAAGCCGCGCCTGCTGATGGCCAAGCTTGGCCTTGCCTTCACCACGATCGAGGTGAGTTCGCATACAGGCGACACGCGCAAAGCCGATTTCGTCGCCAAGAACCCGAACGCCATGGTGCCGCTGCTCGAACTCGACGACGGCCGCCGGCTGGCCGAGTCCAACGCCATACTGCTCTATCTCGCCGAAGGCACGCGCTTCCTGCCGGCGGACAAATATGAGCGTGGGCTCGCCTACCAATGGCTGTTCTTCGAGCAATACAGCCACGAGCCCTATATCGCCGTGCGCAAGGCGCTGCTGACCTTCCCCGAACGCGCCGGGGATGCGACGCCCGAGCGGCTGGCGATGACGCTGGAGCGCGGCCACAAGGCGCTCGGCGTGATGAATAGATATCTTGAGAACAACGCCTTCTTCGCCGGAAACGCCTTCAGCGTCGCCGACATGGCGCTCTACGCCTACACGCACACGGCCGAGCAGGGCGGCTTCCAGCTCGACGCCTATCCGGCTGTCATGGCCTGGCTTGGCCGTGTCGAGGCGGATCCGGGGCACGTGCCGATCGAGTGGGTTGGATAGGAAACCTTTGTCCTCACGCTCGTCGCTGCTTCTCGGCTCGCTCCGGACGGGGCGCGCCAACAGGCGCCACGCCCGGTCGGGCTGGCGGCCTCCGGCCGAGAAGCCACAGGTGGGACTATTGCGTTAGTTGCGGCACCCTAACCCCAGACAAACAAAAAGGCGGGATAAATCCCGCCTTCCCATGCTTGGTAGCCTGATCGGGAGCGTCCGGTCCGGGCTGGCAGCTATCTGCTGTTCCAGCTTGTCGGGTCTTTCCGCTCCGGGCGCGCTTCTCGCGCGACCGTCAGTACATCCGTGACTTGCCGCGCGCCCCGGGCTCTCGCCCGGCGCGCGCCATTCGCAAAATCAGGCTGCCTTGCTCAGAGATCCAGCGGACGACTTGCCAGTGCGGCGGTCCTGCTCGATCTCGAAGTTGATCTTCTGGCCTTCGACCAGGGTCGACAGTCCAGCGCGCTCGACAGCGGAGATGTGAACGAAAACGTCCGCGCCGCCCGCGTCAGGCTGGATGAAGCCGAAGCCCTTGGTGGCGTTGAACCACTTGACCGTTCCAGTTGCCATAAAAATAGTCCTTGCATTTGCTTTGGTTTGACCGAACCGAAGTCCAGCCGGTGTGCATCGAGATTTTGGAGATAGACGTCAGCAAACGCGAAGATCGCGAGGCCCGGATCGATCGGCCGAAATATCAATGGGGCTCATATAGGCTGCTTTCGTTCCAAAAACAAGACTGCGTGAGAAAGCCGTGATTGAGAACTGCCCAACCGCCGCCCCAATCTGGTGAAACCGTCGCGGCAGATCGCGCTGTCCGTGGGCGGCGGATCGGGGGAGGAGACCATGAAAACCATTGTGCTCGCCGTCTGTCTGACGCTGGTGGCCGCCGAGGCGCAGGCGATCTCGCGCTATGACCCGACGCATATGAGCTGCGGCAAGGTGCAGTCGACGATCGCCAGGCAAGGCGCGGTCATCCTGCGCTACCAGTCGAAGCGGGTGCCGGGGCTGCCGCTCTATGACCGCTATGTGCAGAGCCAGCAATTCTGCACCATGGGCGAGGTGAGGACGCGCGCCTATGTGCCGAGCGCCGACACCAAGTCCTGCCCGGTCTACAACTGCAAGCGGCCGGACAATGACCGGCATTTCCGCCGGCGATTTTTCCACAACAATTAGGGGCAGCGCCAATTAGGGCAGCGTCCGCGCCGGCGGTTCAGAACCCGAAGGATACCTGCGCCGGTGGGGGCGGGCCGACGCGCACGCCTTCCATGGCCAGCATCTTTTCCTTGGTGACGGAGCCGCCTGGCGCCGAGAAGCCACCGATCTTGCCGCCGGCCGCCAGGATGCGGTGGCAGGGGATGACCAGCGGCACGGGGTTGGCGCCAAGGGCGGCACCGGTTTCGCGCGGCAGACCGGAATGGCCCGCGCGCTTGGCGAGTTCGCCATAGGTGGTTGTCTCGCCATAGCTGAGTTTGCGTGCCGCGTCGTAGATGGCCAGGCGGAAATCGTCGACGCCGTCGAGATCGACCGGAACGTCGGAGAAATCGACGTCCTCGCCGGCGGCGTATGCCTCGATCGAGGCGATGAGCTCGACCACCCATGGCGGCTGGGCCGTCGAGGCGGAAACACCGGCATGGCGCATCAGCCGCCGCTCCACTGATTCACGACTGCGTTCGGGCAGGCAGAGCCGGATCAGGCCCTTTTCGCTCCAGGCGATGCCCATGAAACCGATCACTGTTTCTAACACTGCGTGGCCGGCTGTGATCGACGGTGTCGTTTCCATGATGCGCTCCTTTCCGCAAAGCGGCGAAATCCGGGATTCCTGCCGGTACATATCAGGAACAATATGGCATCACCGCCCGCGTCTCGCCACCCGAAAACCACCAGATGGCCCCGATTGCTACCCTGGAATCGCTGGTGTAAGGGATTTCTTAACACCCCGACGAACCGGACCCGAGCGCGGCTTGCCAGCAAAACAAACCCTTATCGCGATCGGCGTGATCGTGGCGGCAGCCGGCATCAGCGGCTGCACCTCGACCTCACAGATGAAAGCCGCGCCGTCCCTGACCGAAACCGCGACCGTTGCCGGCAGCGATGCCGGTTTCACCATACCGCTGCCGGAGACGGTTTCCGTGCTGCCGCAATCCTCCGGCATCGCCCCCGTCCAGACCGCCGAATTGACGCCTGGCGCAGCGACCGCGCCGGCGCTTGATCCCGTCGCCCAGCCGGCCGCGGCGACCGCCGCCTTTGCCGGCTCGACGCCGGCCGCACCCGCCGTGCCCGCTGTCATGACCGCCAACGCCTGGCAGGCGCCGCCACCGGCCAAGGCGGGCCAGCCCGTCAAGGCGGCGCAGGGGGCTCAGACCTACACCATCGCCGGGCTCATTGTGCCGGCGGTCGCCGGCAGCGGCCAGAAACTGCCAGGGGTGCAGCAGGCTGCCTATGTCGTGCCGCAGAACCCGGCTTCCCTTGTGCAGTTTCCCTCCGCGCCCGTTGGTCCGGCGCAGGAAGAGCACACCGGCGTACGCGGCGACGTCGACCGGCTGATCGTCAAATACGCCGCGCTCTACCAGGTGCCGGTCGATCTGGTGCGCCATGTCGTCAACCGCGAGAGCACCTTCAATCCCAAGGCCTACAACAATGGCCATTGGGGGCTGATGCAGATCAAGCACGCGACGGCGCGCGGCATGGGCTATGACGGCCCGGCCAAGGGCCTGTTCGACGCCGAGACCAATCTGAAATACGCGGTCAAATATCTGCGTGGCGCCTGGCTGGTGGCGGGCGGCAACGCCAAGAAGGCGGACTGGCTCTACCAGACCGGCTATTATTTCGACGCCAAGCGCAAGGGCCTGCTCGAGGCGACCGGCCTCGGTGTCGACCGCAGGCGGCATCCGCAGCCCGACGCCTGAGCGCGATGCCTGAACCGCGCCCGCCGGCCCTCAACGACATCCGGCTGCGCAAGCTTCTCGACGAGACGCTCGTTGCACCGCACTGGCCGGATGGTTTTGCCATGCGCTGCTTCGAGCCAGGCGACGCACGACCCCTTCATGCGCTGCTGAGCGAGGTGTTCGATGACGGCGCCGACGGCCCGTTCGACGAATGGTGGCCGCGCATATCGGACGATCCCGAATTCGACCCGGCGCTGTGCTTCCTCGTCATCGACGCCAAGGGCCGGCTGGCGGCGGCAGCGCTGTGCTGGACGTCTGCTTTCGTCAAGGATCTCGCCGTTCATCCCGAGGCGCGCGGCAAGGGCATCGGCGAGGCACTGATGTGGCAAGCCTTCGCCACCTTTCGCGACCGCGGCGCGGCCCATGTCGACCTCAAGACCAACACGGTCGAGAACGCCGCTGCGGTGCGGCTTTACGAGCGGCTGGGGATGCGGCCTGTTGCCTGGAAAGGGTAAGTGCGTTCAGGTGATGCCGACCTGCAAGCGTCGAACCCCTTCACTTCCGGTGCTCACCTCGTCAAGGACGCTCCGCTCCGGTTTTGGGAACCCAAAGCGTCGTTCCGCATTCAGGGATTGGGTGGGAATCTGACGAGCTGTTGACGCGCGGAGGTTTCCGTTGCCGGCTCCAAAGGGAGACCCGCCGCCGTGAAGCTTTTCCACGCATTTCTGGCGCTTGCGGCTGGTGTTGTGCTTTCGGCCGCTCCGGTGCACGCCGTCGACCTCTCGATCGTGTCGGGAGACACCGGCAACGGCATCAAGGTGCTTCGCGAGATACTCGACCGCTACGAGAAAGAGAGCGGCAACAAAGTTTCCATCGTCGTCCTGCCGCCGTCGACGACCGACCAGTTCGGCCTGTACAGACTGTGGCTTGCAGCCGGCAACAGCGATATCGACGTCTACCAGACCGACGTCATCTGGGCGCCGCAGCTCGCCAGCCAGCTCGTCGACCTGACCGCGGCGGCCAAGGATGTCGTCGGCGCCCATTTCCCGTCGATCATCCAGTCGCAGACCGTCAATGGCAAGCTCGTCGCCTTGCCGATCTTCACCGATGCGCCGGCGCTCTACTATCGCAAGGATCTCCTCGACAAATACGGCGCCAAGGTGCCGGCCACCTGGAAGGCGCTGGCCGACACCGCCAAGCTGGTCATGGACAAGGAACGCGCGGCCGGCAACAAGGACATCTGGGGCTTCGTCTTCCAGGGAAATGCTTATGAGGGACTGACCTGCAACGCGCTCGAATGGGCGATGTCGAACGGCGGCGGCCAGATCATCGAGCCGGACGGCACCGTCTCCATCAACAACCCGCAAGCGGCGGCCGCGTTCGACATGGCCAAGGGGTGGGTTGGAACGATATCGCCGCCTGGCGTGCTTGCCTATCAGGAAGAGGAATCGCGCGGCGTCTGGCAGACCGGCAACGCGGTCTTCATGCGCAACTGGCCGTATGCCTATGCGCTTGGCAACAGCGAAGCCTCGCCGATCAAGGGCAAATTCGACGTGGCGCCTTTGCCGGCCGGCACAGGTGAGGGCGCCCGGCCGGTCGCGACGCTGGGTGGCTGGAACCTCGCGGTCTCCAAATATTCCAAGCACACCGACGCGGCGATCGAGCTGGTCAAGTTCATCGCCTCGCCAGAAATGCAGAAATACCGGACGCTCAAGACATCCAACCTGCCGACCATCCAGGCGCTCTATGACGATGCCGACATTGCCAGGCAACAGCCGATCGTGCCGCGCTGGAAACAGATATTCCTCAACGCGGTGCCGCGTCCCTCCGCCACCGTCAAGATCAAATACAACGAAGCATCGAGTCAGTTCTGGACGGCGGTGCACAACACCTTGTCCGGCGAAGGCAGCGCCGCCGACAATCTGGCCGACCTCGAAGCGAGACTGACGAAGCTGAAAGGCAAGGGCTGGTGAGCGTCACGCCTGTGAAGCGATCGCGACTGATGGCGCAGCGCGTGCGCTCGGCATGGCTGTTCCTGGCGCCGATGCTCCTGGTGCTGGCCGCCGTCGCCGGCTGGCCGCTTGCCCGCACCGTCTATTTCAGCTTCACCGACGCCTCGCTGGCGGATCTCGATGCCCGCCGATTTGTCGGCTTCGACAATTATTTCTCGGTGCTGCGCCTGCCGAGCGGCCGGGTGATCCATGACGGGCTGCTCGTCGACCCGGTGTGGTGGCGCGCCGTCTGGAACACGGTGCGCTTCACGGTGATTTCGGTGACCTGCGAGACGATCCTCGGCACGATCGTCGCCCTGGTGCTCAACGCCCAGTTCGCCGGCCGCGGCATCGTCAGGGCGGCGGTCCTCATCCCGTGGGCGATCCCGACGATCGTTTCGGCCAAGATGTGGCAATGGATGCTCAACGACCAGTTCGGCATCATCAATGTCGTGCTGGTCAACCTTGGCCTGATCGGCGGCAAGATCGCCTGGACGGCCAGCGCCGACACGGCGATGGTGGCCGTCCTCATCGTCGACATCTGGAAGACGACACCGTTCATGGCGCTGCTGATCCTTGCAGCACTGCAGATGCTGCCGGGCGAGATAATCGAGGTCGCCAAGCTCGATGGCGCCAATCCGTGGCAGATCTTCTGGCGGGTGACCTTGCCGCTGATCCGCCCGGCGGTGATGGTGGCCGTGATCTTCCGCGCGCTCGACGCGCTGCGCATCTTCGACCTGATCTACGTGCTGACGCCCAACAATGTGCACACCAAGTCGATGTCGGTGTTCGCCCGCGAGAACCTGTTCGAGTTCGACAAGTTCGCCTATGGCTCCGCCGCCTCGACCTTGTTTTTCCTGATCCTGGCCCTGCTTTCCATCGCCTATATCCGGATCGGCCGGATCAGCCTGGACGGAGGCCGCTGACATGCGGATCCTGAAGCGCACGGCCTTCTACCTGCTGGTCGCGGTGATCGTCTTCGTCGCGGTGTTCCCGTTCTACTACGCCGTCGTCACCAGCCTGAAATCGGGAACCGAGCTGTTCCAGGCCGACCTCTGGCCGAAGACGCCAAGCCTCGCCAACTACCGCAACGTGCTGACCGAAGGCAGCTTCGTGCGCAACCTGGTGAATTCGCTGGTCGTCTCGAGCGCGGTCGTCCTGATCTCGCTGCTGCTCGGCGTCACCGCCGCTTACGCGCTGGCGCGCATCCGCTTCCGCGGCCGCTCGGCGCTGCTGCTCGCCATCCTGTCGGTCTCGATGTTCCCACAGGTGGCGGTGCTGGCCGGGCTGTTCGAACTGGTGCGCATGTTCGGCCTCTACAATTCGCTGTTGGCGCTGATCTTCTCCTACATGATCTTCACCTTGCCGTTCACCGTCTGGGTTCTCACCGCCTTCGTACGCGACCTGCCGGTCGAGGTCGAGGAGGCGGCGATCCTGGACGGCGCCACGCCATGGATCATCATCACGCGGATCTTCCTGCCGCTGATGTGGCCGGCGCTGGCCACCACCGGGCTCCTGGCCTTCATCGGTGCGTGGAACGAGTTCCTGTTTGCCCTGACCTTCACCTCCAACAATGCGCAGCGGACCGTGCCGGTGGCGATCGCGCTGCTTTCCGGCAACTCGCAGTTCGAGATCCCGTGGGGCAACATCATGGCCGCATCGGTGATCGTCACCGTGCCGCTGGTGGTGCTGGTGCTGATCTTCCAGCGCAAGATCGTCTCCGGCCTCACCGCCGGCGGAGTCAAGGGGTGACACGGGATGGGTTCCCTGGGCAGATCTGGAAAGGAACTGTCCACCAAAGCGGCAGGCCGCACCTTGCCCGCATTCACCCGGTTGCTAGGTTTCCCCCTGGGGAGCTTTGTTGAAACCGGAGGAGACATGATGCGGCTTCCGCTCGCCAGCCTTGCCACCCTCATCCTTGCGATTCCGCTCCCGGCCGGCGCCGCGCGGGCCGCCGACTGCGCCAACGCGCAGGACCAGACGACCATGAACCAATGCGCCGGCAAGGATTTCGACGCGGCCGACAAGAAGCTCAACGACGCCTACAAGCAGATCGAGAGCCGGCTGAAGGACAATGCGGCGTCGAAGAAATTGCTGGTCGACGCACAGCGCGCGTGGGTCGCCTTCCGCGACGCCGAATGCAAGTTCCAGGGTGGTCCGATCGACCAGGCGGGTACCGTCTATCCGATGGTCGTCGCCAATTGCCAGACGGCGCTCACCAACGATCGGCTGAAGGATTTCCAGACCTATCTCAACTGCCCTGAAGGCGAGTTGAACTGCCCGGTGCCGACGGCGCAGTAGCGTTCGTCCATCCCATCGGGAAGATATGCCCCTCCCGTCGCCGGCGGCGTGCAAAAATGTCGGGACCGATTGTCGCCAAACGTCCTTGGGTCGCAGAGCAACAGCGCCGGGACGCCGGCGCCGACTTAAGGGAGCCGATCATGATCACCTTTCCCAACGAATCCGCCAGATACCGCACCGCCCGCGAAAAGCTGCTGAAGAAGGAAATCGAGCTGCGCCGCGCCATGGAAGCCGTGGCCGAGGCGCGGCGGGCGCTGCCGCCGGGCGGGCTGATCCGCCAGGACTATGTCTTCGATGCGCTCGATGCCGACGGCAGGCCGGCGAAGACAAAACTGTCGGAGCTGTTCGCGCCGGGCAAGGATACGCTCATCCTCTACCAGATGATGTTTCCGCGCCATCCCCAGGAAACGCGCGACGTGGCGACATCGGGCGGCACGGCCAAGCTCGCCCGACCGGACCAGCCATGCCCGTCATGCACGGCGCTGCTCGACCAGTGGGACGGCGCCGTCGGCCATCTCGAAGCCGCCGGCTTCAACTTTGTCGTGGTGGCCAAGACGGCATTGGAAAACCTGGTCACGCTTGGCCGCGATCGCGGCTGGAAGAACATGCGGCTGGTGTCGTCGGCCGCCAACAGCTTCAAGCGCGACTACAATGCCGAGGACGCCGACGGCGCGCAGATCCCGCTGCTGTCGGTGTTTCACCGAGATGGCGACGGCATCAGGCATTTCTGGTCGTCCGAGCTCGGCTTCGCGCCGCCGGAGCCCGGCCAGGACCCGCGCGCCATCGGCACCTGCGAGATCCTGTGGAACCTGATGGATTTTACCCCGCAAGGCCGGCCGGATTGGCATGAGCAGCTGCAGTATGGGGCGGGGTGTTGTCACTGACATCAGGACGTTTCGGCTTCAGTCGCCGCGCTTCGGCTTGGAATGCTTTTCGGCAAGTGGTCGCTATCCCGCCTGCTCGATGAGTCAGGCGGGGCTCGTGCCTGCTTCGGCCGGAACATCGGCAGGCCCACTGCATTGATAGGAAACGGTTTCGACCCCCTTCACGGATTCGAAATGCGACCGACAGTTGGCAGCCTGTGGGACCTGGTGCGAGAAAGCGTGGTTGGCTTTGTCAACGACAATGCCCTTAGCCATGGCGCGGCGATGGCCTTTTATGCCGCTACGTCGCTGGCCCCGGTTCTGATAATTGTCATCGCGATAGCAGGCATTGCGTTTGGGCATGACGCAGCGCAGCTGGCTTTGTCTGCTCAGATCTCGGGACTGATGGGTTCAGAAAGTGCGGCGCTCCTTCAAACCGCGCTCGAAGGGGCATCCAGCAAATCATCGGGGACCTTGGCGGCCATCATCGGCATGGCCACTTTGCTCGTCACCGCCTCCGCGGTGTTTGGCGAGATGCAGCAGGCCCTGAATGCAATATGGAAGGTTGAAGCGAAAGGGAGTTCGCTGTCGCGGCTCTTGCGCGCCCGTGCGGCAAGTCTTGGCCTGGTCGCCGCCCTCGGCTTTATGTTGCTGGTCTCTTTGGTGGCGAGCGCGGCGATCTCGGCTTTGGGCAGCGTGATCAGCGCTCAATTGCCGTTCGGCGAATTTGTTCTGAGCGCGATCAACACCCTGATATCCTTTGTCCTGATCACCGTGATGTTTGCCGCGATCTACAAAGTCCTGCCGGATCGTGCCTTGGAATGGCGCGATGTCTGGTTCGGTGCTGTCGTGACCGCCGCTCTGTTCACATTGGGGAAGTCGCTTATCGGTTGGTATATCGGCACAAGTGCAATCGCTTCCTCATATGGCGCGGCCGGAGGGCTGCTCATCATACTGCTCTGGGTCTACTATTCATCACAAATCTTTCTACTCGGTGCGGAGTTGACCCGCGCCTATTCCGTTCGGCATGGCAGCAGGTCCGACCTGTACGGGCTGGTTCACAATGCTCCAGAAAACCTTGTTTCAATTCGCCGCGGGACCGGCGCTTCGGGCGTCGTCGCGTTGTTGGCGGTGGCGTGCGTGAGCGCAACGATGACGACCTTCCTGCTGGGGCCTCGCCGCCCGTAGAGGAGCGGTCACGCTGCAATCGTGAGGCCGCGTTCATCCCTTCCCGGGCGGGAAAAGGGGCGCGTCGGCAACCTCACCGCCCCTGCCGCGTTGGGCCTTCGAGGACACCTCTCACGGAGCGTTTCGATGAAACCGCATCTCGCCACCGCCATGCTGGCCCTTCTGGCCGGAACGCCTTCAGCCTTTTCCCAACAGCCGTCCAGCGACGTGCCGCCTGTCTCTGAGAACAAGGTCGACGCCGAAACCTTCACCAGGACCCTGGTCAGCGCCAACCGCTTCGAGATCGAAAGCAGCAAGCTGGCCGAGAAAAAAGGCGTCGCGGCGGATGTGAAGGATTTCGCCGGGCTGATGGTAAAGGACCACACCAAGGTCGGCGAAGATTTCAAGGCGGCGCTTGAAAAGAGCCAGACCACGGCGTCCGTCACCCCCGAAGGGCCGCCGCTGCTGCCGAACGACCAGGCGATGCTCGACCAGCTCAAGGCGCTCGACGGCGACGCCTTCCAGGCCAAATACATCACCTTGCAGACGCAGGCGCACAAGCAGGCCGTGGCGATGGTTTCCACCTATGCGCAGTCCGGCGACGACCCGGCGCTGAAGGAATTCGCCAAGAAGACGCTGGAAACGCTGAAGATGCACGAGATGCATTTGAAGGATTTGGCGGCGGTGCATTAGGGCGCGGCTTGACCAGTCAGGCCATCCTCCTGGATCTTTGGAGCCGTCTTTCGCTTCTTCATTCAGGTGCGGAGAAGGAACGTAGCGACGCGGTGCTTCGACGACTTCCGACGGTTGTCCGGCAAACCCACTGCCGCCATGTGGCTCTTTTGCTGCGCCGGCCTTGCCATACGCTGCCGCCGCCAACCCATGGAGCCACCCATGCCCAGGATCGACCTCCCCGCCGTACCCGTCCGCAAAGGCTCGGGCTATCCCGCGCCCTTCGACGCCCCTTGCGCCGAGCGCACGCGGCGCCGCCTGGGCGATGCCGGCGGGCTCACGGATTTCGGCGTCAACCTGATGACGCTGCCGCCCGGCGGCTGGTCGAGCCAGCGCCATTGGCACAGCCATGAGGACGAGTTCGTCTATGTGCTGGAGGGCGAGCTCGTGCTGGTCGAGGATGGCGGCGAGACGCTGCTCAAGGCCGGCGATGGTGCTGCCTTCGCCAAGAACAGCGGCAACGGCCATCACCTGATCAACCGCTCGTCGGTCCCGGCGCGCTACATCGAGGTCGGCTCGCGCAATCCCGACGATGTCATCACCTGCTCCGACATCGACATGATGAGCCCGAGCTCGGATGGGCGGTTTTTGCACAAGGATGGCACGCCGTATCCGGGGCAGGGGTGAGTGCTCCGGCTCTGAACCGAGGGTTTGCCACTGGCGTTCCGCCAGTGCCGGGATAAGCTCCTTGCCAACCCAGGGAGCATCACCATGAAGAAACAAGTCATCGAAGTGCCTGTGATGTCGGACAAGGTGCGCGCACTCGGCCTGCCCTGCTCGACGGCGGTGAAGGCCAATGGCTTCGTGTTCATCTCGGCGACGCCGCCGGTGGACATGGTGACCGGCGAGATGGTGCGCGGCGACATCGAAACGCAGACGGATGCGTCGCTGAAGGCGCTGAAACACTGCCTGGAAGCGGCCGGCACCTCGCTCGACAATGTGGTGATGGTGCGCGTCTACGCCGTCAACTCCGGCTTCTACACCGCCATCAACCGGGTGTATGCGCGGTATTTCAGCGTGAACCCGCCGGCGCGCAGCTTCGTGCCGGTGGCGTCTTGGCCGATGGAGTTTGATATCGAGATCGAATGTGTCGCTGTGGCGTGAATTTTCCGTCGCGAACCGGATTCAGGCTGGTTGTTTCCTGAAATTTTGGGTCTGCAAAAACGCCGCTTCATGGTGACGCGTGATTTCCATTGAGCGGCGACTTCCAGACGACGATGCCGAGCGCTGGCATTCAGACTGGAGCGAGATAAGCTTACCGCAACCACAGGGAGATCGTCATGACCAAGGAAATCGTCGAAGTGCCGGTGCTGTCGGCGGCGGTGCGCGCGCTCGGCGTGCCGTTGTCGCTGGTGACCAAGGCGGCCGGGCTGGTCTTCGTCTCCGGCACGCCGCCGCTCGATCTTTTGACTGGCAAGCTGGTCAAGGGCGACATCGAGGTGCAGACCGAGGCGTCGCTGAAGGCGCTGAAACATTGCTTGGAAGCGGCCGGCACCTCGCTGGATAATGTGGTGATGGTGCGCATCTACGCCGTCAACTCCGGCTTCTACGGCGCGATTAACCGGGTTTATGCCAAGTATTTTTCGACCAATCCACCGGCGCGGAGTTTTGTGCCGGTGGCGTCCTGGCCGATGGAGTTTGACATCGAGATCGAGTGTGTGGCGGTGGGGTGAGGATTAGCACCGCCGCACAAAAGCAAGCGTCCGAATGCCGGTAGCGGCGCGGTCGGGAAAGGAGTGGTGTTCGGCGCATTGGAGCGCAATGGCGAAGACGGCTCTCAGAGGGCACGTCAGAGAGGGCTCGATTGTCATGACCGATGAGTTTGTGGCTACAAGGGCCTAACCAGGTCCTACTACCGCACTCCGTGAACCATTCGGAAGGCAAGTTTGTTCGCGGCTTCGACTTCCACACCAACTCAATCGAGGGCGCTTAGTCACAAATCAAGCGTCAGATTTACGGCATCCATCACAGAATTTCACACAAGCATATGGGCAACTATCTTTCCGAGACGACGTGGCGCTACAATCGTCTCGACATCGAGAACGGAACGCCCATGAACGCGCTGCCCGCGCAAAGCGAAGGCCGTCTCACGTATAGGGAGCTAATTGCATGAGCAAGAAGCTGAAACGATCAACTGGCCTAGAAGGCATGCCCTTCGGGAAAGCGCTCCAACGATTATTCGGAGTTGACCCGAAAGAAATAGAATCCGAGATTGAGAAGACAAAGCGTGAAGAGGGGGAGACAAAACGCTATGTCGAAGAACGACAAGAAAGCATCCGACGAGGGGCGAGGCGGTCAAAAGGACGATTCAGTCTATGATTTCCTCTATTTCGACACCTCGCGCGTGGGCTCATTTCTAGCGCAGTTCGATCCCTCTGGTCATCTACAGGAAGTCACCCAGCACGAGAGCGTCGCAAAGGGCACCAAGCGGGGGTTTTCCGTCAAGCTTGGTGGCGGGGCTTCCTATGCTGGAACCGGCGGCACAGGCGAGGTTAGCTTTGAGCGAGGACCTAGTGAAATTGGTTCTGAGAGCAGCGACCTAGTTTATGATCCTCTTTGGGCCAATGCGCGTGATTTTCTCGATTATCTTAATGAGCGCAACTTGCTCCATCGAGACATCAAAACTGCTCGGATTGGACAAATCGTCCTTTCGTCCGGCAACCTTGCCGTCTTTGACCTAGGCGTTTTACGCGGCATGTGGGATTTGCCTACGGTCAAGAAGGCAATTCTGAAAGGTGCCAATCCTCCGGCTGCATTGTCGAACAACGCATCGCTGAATCGCCACGGAAAGCGGGCCGCCGAAGCCGCAAAGATAGCGCAACAACAGAGCGCGCCGTCCGAGGCGGAGCTTGCAATCGAAATGCTGACTGTTTTGCCTCACACTACACAGGCCGCAGTCAGTTCAAGTGATGGCAATTTGTCCGTGTGGTTTAATCTCGCCGAGAAAAATATGACGATATCGGCCACCAACCTGTTTTTGAAGCACGGCCTTACCATTGCAGGTGTATGGAATATCGTAGGAGTATTGGATGCGATGCCGGATCAAGAAACCATTCCGGGCATGGCTGCAATCGAACAAATGCTTGCGGGCGCAAAACTCAGTTTTCTCACTCAAAGTATGGCGGGAGGACTGGTCCCCGCAGTCAGAACGTTGCTTGGACGCCCTACCGGGTCCTTCGGCGTGACGCCCCTACTTCTATTCCGCGAAATCGCCCACTAGGTCACACTTATTTATCGGTCCCATAACGAGGTAGTCCCCTCTGTTGAGCCGGCGCCGCCCCTCATCCGCCTGCCGGCACCTTCTCCCCGTTGAACGGGGAGAAGGGAGCCAATCACCTCACGCAAAATACTCCTGCAGCGGCCTGACCTCCAGGCTCCCCGCCTTCAGCGCCGCAATCGCTTCCGCCACCGCGGCCGCACCCGATAGCGTCGTGTAATACGGCACCTTCTGCATCAGCGTTGCCCGCCGCAGCGATTTCGAATCCGACACCGCTTTCTGGCCGTCCGTGGTGTTGAAGACGATCTGGACCTGGCGGTTGCGGATGGCGTCCTCGATGTGGGGGCGGCCTTCCAGCACCTTGTTGATCTTTTCGGCCACCACGCCGTTTTCGGCGAGGAAGCGCTGCGTGCCTGAGGTTGCCAGCACCTTGAAGCCGAGGCCGGCGAGGCGCTTGACCGCCGGCAGTATGCCTTTCTTGTCCTCGTCGCGCACCGAAACGAACAGCGTGCCGGAGCGTGGCAGGTCGACGCCGGCGCCGAGCTGGCTCTTGGCGAAGGCCAGCGCGAAGTCGCGGTCGAGGCCCATGACCTCGCCGGTCGAGCGCATTTCCGGCCCGAGCAATATGTCGACGCCGGGGAAGCGGGCGAAGGGGAAGACGGCTTCCTTGACCGCGATGTGGCCGGGATTGCGCGGGTCGGGCATGGCGCCGTAATGGGCGAAGGCGTCTTCCAGCGTCTCGCCGGCCATGATGCGGGCGGCGATTTTCGCGATCGGGCGGCCGACGGTCTTGGCGACGAAGGGTACGGTGCGCGAGGCGCGCGGGTTGACCTCCAGCACATAGACCGTGCCGTCCTTGATCGCGTACTGCACGTTCATCAGCCCGCCGACATTGAGCGCGCGGGCGAGTGCGGCTGTCTGGCGCTCCAGCTCGTCGACCAGTTCGGAAGGCAGCGAGTGGACGGGGAGCGAGCAGGCACTGTCGCCGGAATGGATGCCGGCCTCCTCGATGTGTTCGAGAATGCCGGAGACGAAGGTCGCGTGGCGATCGCAGAGGCAGTCGACATCGACCTCGATGGCGCCCGAGAGATAGGTGTCGAACAAAAGCGGGTTCTTGCCCAGCAGCGTGTTGATCTGGCCGGTCTTGTCGTTGGGGTATTTCTGCTTGATGTCCTCCGGCACCAGGCCGGGCACGGTGTCGAGCAGGTAGCTCTGCAGCATGCTTTCGTCATGGATGATCTGCATGGCGCGGCCGCCGAGCACATAGGACGGGCGCACCACCAAGGGGAAACCGAGCTCGCCGGCGACGAGGCGGGCCTGCTCGACCGAATAGGCAATGCCGTTCTTCGGCTGGCTGAGGCCGAGCTTGTGCAGCAGCTTCTGGAAGCGGTCGCGGTCCTCGGCGAGGTCGATCATGTCGGGCGAGGTGCCGAGGATCGGGATGCCGGCCTTTTCCAGCGCATCCGCCAGCTTCAGCGGCGTCTGGCCGCCGAACTGGACGATGACGCCGACCAGTTCGCCCGAGGCCTGCTCGGCGCGCAGGATCTCCAGCACGTCCTCCGCCGTCAGCGGATCGAAATAGAGCCTGTCCGACGTGTCGTAGTCGGTCGACACCGTCTCCGGGTTGCAGTTGATCATGATCGCTTCATAGCCGGCGTCGCGCAGCGCGAAGGCGGCGTGGCAGCAGCAATAGTCGAACTCGATGCCCTGGCCGATGCGGTTCGGGCCGCCGCCGAGGATGACCACCTTCTTGCGCGACGAGACCTGCGCCTCGTTGGCGAGCGCGCCGGCGAACGGCACTTCATAGGTCGAGTACATATAGGCGGTGGGCGAGGCGAATTCGGCCGCGCAGGTGTCGATGCGCTTGTAGACCGGATGAACGTCGAGCTTGTCGCGGATTTTTGCCACCACTTCGGCGTCGGTCCTGGTCAGCGAGGCCAGGCGGGCGTCGGAGAACCCCATGGCCTTCAGCATGCGCAGGTTGACGGCGTCGGCGGGCAAGCCGTGCTCGCGGATGCGGGCTTCCATGGCGAGGATGCCGGCGATCTGTTCGAGGAACCACGGGTCGATCTTGCACATTGCGTGCACGTCTTCCAGCGAGGTGCCCATGCGGATCGCCTGCGCCACCATGCGCAGCCGGTCGGGCGTCGGCGTGCCGAGCGCGGCGCGGATGGCATTGCGGTCGTCGGCATGGTTGGCAGCCGTCGCCCCATGGCCGAGGCCGGGGATCTCGATCTCGTCGAGGCCGGTGAGGCCGGTTTCCAGGCCACGCAGCGCCTTCTGAAGCGATTCCTGGAAGGTGCGGCCGATGGCCATGACCTCGCCGACCGACTTCATGGCTGTCGTCAGCACCGGCTCGGCGCCGGGGAATTTCTCGAAGGCAAAGCGCGGGATCTTCGTCACGACGTAGTCGATCGACGGCTCGAAGGAGGCGGGCGTGGCGCCGCCGGTGATGTCGTTCTCCAGCTCGTCCAGCGTGTAGCCGACGGCGAGCTTGGCCGCGATCTTGGCGATCGGGAAGCCGGTCGCCTTCGACGCCAGGGCCGACGAGCGCGAGACGCGCGGGTTCATCTCGATGACGACGAGGCGGCCATCGGCCGGATTGACGGCGAACTGCACGTTGGAGCCGCCGGTCTCGACGCCGATCTCGCGCAACACCGCGATCGAGGCGTTGCGCATCATCTGGTATTCTTTGTCCGTGAGGGTCAGCGCCGGGGCGACGGTGATCGAGTCGCCCGTATGCACGCCCATCGGGTCGATGTTCTCGATCGAGCAGACGATGATGCAATTGTCCGCCTTGTCGCGGACGACCTCCATCTCGTACTCCTTCCAGCCGAGCACGCTTTCCTCGATCAGCACTTCGGTGGTCGGCGAGGCGTCGAGGCCGGACTGGACGATGTCGTAGAATTCGGCCCTGTTGTAGGCGATGCCGCCGCCGGTGCCGCCCATGGTGAAGGACGGGCGGATGATGGCGGGCAGGCCGACATGGTCGAGCGCCTGGGCGGCGATCGCCATGGCATGGCTGATGTAGCGCTGCTTGCGGTCGCCTTCGCCGAGGTTCCAGCGGGTTTCAAGCGCGTCGAGCTCGGCGTCGAGATTGTCAGGCTTCTCGGCCTTGAGCGCGGCGCGCTCCGCCTCGTGCGTCTTGCGGTCGGCGTTCTTGACGTCCGTGGCGTTGGCCAGCATCGACTTCGGCGTTTCCAGGCCGATCTTGCTCATCGCCTCGCGAAACAGCGCGCGGTCCTCGGCCTTGTCGATGGCCGTGGCGTCGGCGCCGATCATCTCGACATTGTAGCGGTCGAGCACGCCCATGCGGCGCAGCGACAAAGCGGTGTTGAGCGCGGTCTGGCCGCCCATGGTCGGCAGCAGCGCGTCCGGCCGCTCCTTGGCGATAATCTTGGCGACCACCTCGGGGGTGATCGGCTCGATATAGGTGGCATCGGCCAGTTCCGGGTCGGTCATGATCGTGGCCGGGTTGGAATTGACCAGGATGACGCGGAAACCTTCCTCCTTCAGCGCCTTGCAGGCCTGGGTACCGGAATAGTCGAACTCGCAGGCCTGACCTATGACGATGGGGCCGGCCCCGATGATCAGGATCGACTTGATGTCGGTGCGTCTTGGCATGTCATAGGTCCGTTCGGCGGGCGGCTTGCACAAAAAACCGGGACGGGAAGACCCGGCCGGTTGTGCTCGCGATTCTGGTATCAGGCTAGGTGGGCCTTATAGGGAAGAGTTTTGGCGGATGTAACCCCGAAAATGCGGGATTGGGCAGTAGGAAATAGGCAGTAGGGATTGGGCAGTAGGCAGTAGGGCTTTTCAAGCGCCTTGGACGCACGCCCCTACTGCCCATTCCCTACTGCCTACTGCCTAATCCCTAGTGTCCAAACGCCACCGTGTCGGTGATCTCGAAGCGTTCGGAGACGCCGATGCGGATCATGCTCAGGCTGCCCTCGCGGGTGAAGCGGAAATCGCCCTTGGTGTCCGAGCCGGCCGGCAGGCCGGCATAGAAGGAGATGAGGCGCGTGCCGCCATCGGGCCAGGTCACGGTGATATCGGCCTTGTCGGCGCCCTTGTGCACGACGGCGGCAGCGCAGCGCTGCATCGGCTGGCCGACATAGCGGGCGCAGGGGATTTCGACGCCGCCGCCCTGGGCAAGCGAGGCCGGCTGAGGCGGCAGTTCGGCAACGGTCTGCGTGTCGACGGCGGGCGCGGCGCCGTCAGGACGCGGCGTGGGAACGGGAAGCGACCCCGCCGCCGAGCCGCTATCCGCGGCCGCATCCTGGGCGATGGCGGGGATTTCTCCGGTCGGCGGGGTTTCATTCGCCGCCAGCGCCAGGCCGTAAGCATCCTGCATGGCGATCTCGGCGGCTGACTTGACCGGGGCTTCCGGCGTGACGGGATGGGCCGCGCCGCCGAGTCGCGCCGTCAGGTCGGGCTGTGCCGGCGGCGTCGCCGCATCGGGCGCCGCGCCTGCATCGGCCGCCTGGTCGAGGGGCACCGTCGCTGGATTGACGGGAACGAGGTAGCGCGCCGGGGCCCAGCCGCTGGCTTTGGGGTTGTCTGTCTCGACCTTGCACCAAGGGTGTCCGTCAATGTCGTTGCAGCCGAGGTTCCTGACGCTGGCGCCTGCGGCCAGACGCGCCTCGGTCTTGCCGGTCGCCGACGGCTTGGCGCGGACATTGAGCAGGTCGTCAGGCGCGAGACCGGTGACGACGGAGATGAAGGGCGTCTCTTCGGCATGGGCCGGGACAATGGCGGACCACGCCGCCATCAGCGACGGAGCGGCCATCAGCGCGTACAGGGTTGCTCGGAGCGTAACTGTGCGCCTCATCATTTGGCTGTCGGCGATCAATTGCATTACCAAAGGCACCGCCCGAAAACGCTGCCGCACGCGAAGCCGGTTTTATAAGCGACGCTGCGCCGCCGTGTCTACAAGCGAGATGTCTTGCGCCTTGAGTGTGGCCGCGAAGGCGCTTGAGCAGGTCGGATGAGGCTACTTTCAGACGGCATGAACGCAAGGCATTCGCCGGGGGCATGAGCTTCGCTCAGCCTGGCATGAAGCAAGCTTCAGCCTGGCATGAAGCAAGCTTCAGCCCGGCATGAAACCGGTCCTCAGCGCGTGGGCCCATTCCGGCCGTCCCGCCTGTTCGGCCTGTCGTGCCGCCGCCTCGTGGTCGTAGTCGACGGCGATCGTCTCGAAACGATCGGGCCGGCCTTCGCCACCCAAGGTGACGATGCCGTAGCGCGCATGCGGCGAACCCTGTTCGGAAACATGCGCCGGCGGGGTGGAATCATCATAGGCGGGGCAGCCGATGCTGCCTGGATTGAAGATGACGGGACCGTCGGGGATGCGGACCAGCTCCGGTCGGTGGCTGTGGCCGCACAGCGCAATGCGGCAGGCCGGGTCGAGCGCCTTCAGCCGTCGCCTGATCGCCGCCAGCGGCGCGCGCACCAATTGGCCATCGACGATCGCGTCGAGCAGGTATTTCTCGTCATGGTCGGGGCGGGCATGGAAGGCGACGATGCCCGGCGCGATCTCCAGCGTCAGCGGCTGCGCGAACAGCACCTGGCGCTGCGCCTCGTTCAGCCGTTCCTGCGCATAGACATCCGACGCCCACATGGTCTCATCGGCCGGATCGACCGCGACGCGGCGGTCATGGTTGCCGCGCACGGTCGGCAGGTTCAGCGCTTCCAGGCGCTCAAACGTCTCGCGCGGCCAAAGCGGTCCGGAAACGCTGTCGCCGAGATTGACGATGAGCTCAGCGCCGCCGCGCCGGCGCAAATCCTCAAGCACCGCGTCAAGCGCCAGGACGTTGCCATGGATATCGGCGAGGACGGCTATGCGCATGCGGCGGGCTCCCTTGGTGCGGCCCATCGGGACGCCGGCCCATCTTCGTTATCAAGCCACTGCCTTCCTAATCAAGTCCCACCTTTGGGGCAGCCGGAACCACCGCGCAGCCCGCCCATGGCTATCGCGAGGCCGCATTCCATCTGCTACCATCCACGTCGTCCCAGAGTTCATGTGGGATATCCGCTGAGACAGGTTCGGAAGGCACCAAGCGATGACCCGCGACCAGATGTTCGCCCACCTGCGCGCCGCCAATGACGTCGCGCGCGACGTCGCCGCGCATGGGCACCATCCTTTCGGCTGTGTGCTCGTCGGCCCCGATGACCGCATCCTGATGCGGCAAGGCAACATCAACACCGTGCGCCACGCCGAAACCGAACTCAGCCGGCGTGCCGCGGACGCCTATCCGCCGGAATTCCTGTGGTCCTGCACGCTGGTCTCGACCGGCGAGCCCTGTGCGATGTGCACAGGAACGCTCTATTGGGCAAATATCGGCCGGCTGGTCTACGGCTTCGAGGAGACCAAGCTTCTCGCGCTGACGGGCGACCATGCCGAGAATCCGACGATGAACCTTTCCTCGCGCACGGTCCTCGGCTCCGGGCAGAAGCCGGTCGAGGTCCACGGCCCCATCCCCGAGATGGAGGAGGAGCTGCTCGCCCCGCATATCGGTTTTTGGCAGCGCTAGGGCGACAGCACCTTACCTTTGAACCTGCAAATCTAGGCCGGCATCTCAATATCGTGACCGCCGACCGCCGGCAGAGCGGGGTCGTCGACGGCGGCGGCGATGACGCTGTCGAGCAGGCCGGGGAAGCGGGCGTCGAGGTCGGCGCGGCGCAGCGTGATCATGCGGTTGGTGCCGACCACTTCGGCGCGGGTGACGCCAGCCTCGCGCAGCTTGGCAAGGTGGTAGCTGAGATTGGTCTTGGAGCCGAGATCGAGGAACTGGCTGCAGTTCAGCGCCACGCCTTCCTTGCTGGCAAGGTAGCGCACGATGGCGAGCCGCGTCGGATCACCGAGCACGCCGAGCACGATCGGCAGGCTGATCTGGTCCGTATTGGGATGAGGTAACGTCATGGCTGGAACCTAAGCGCAGTTCGGGCCGATTTCAACGCATCCGTCCTCGCGGGCCCGTTCACGCCGTTTCTCCATTTTATCCGCACCGAACGCCCGTGTTTTATCCGTATCGAACGAGTGTGCTGACACAGGGCTGTCAGGATGGTTCAGCTATCTTGCCCTGGCTTCATTGACATCATGCCCTGTTATGTCCAATTGTTCAATAACTTTTGAACTAAGGACACGCGCCATGGACAAGCGGCTCTTCTGGCTTGCGCTCGGATCGTTCACGATCTCGACCGAGGGCTTCGTCATCTCCAGCCTTCTGCCAGACATCGCCAGGGATGCCGGCATTTCCATTCCACTCGCGGGCACGCTGATCACCGCCTTCGCGCTCGCCTATGCGATCGGCACGCCTATCCTAGCGACGCTGACCGGCGAATGGGACCGGCGTCGCGTCATCCTGTGGACGCTGGTGTTCTTCGTCATCGGCAACATCGCCGCCGCCTTGAGTTCCTCATTCGAAGTGCTGTTGATCGCGCGCATCATCATGGCGCTGTCGTCGGGCCTGTTCGCCGCGACGGCGCAAGGCACGGCGGTGGCGCTGGTCGATGACCATCACCGGGCACGCGCCATCGCCGTGGTCGTCGGCGGCACCACGGTGGCCGTCGCCGTCGGTGCGCCGCTCGGCGCGCTGGTCGCGACGATCGCCGGCTGGCGCGGCACCTTCTATGCCATTGCCGGGCTCGGCGCGCTTGCCGGCGCCATCCTCTGGTACAGGCTGCCGCGCGGCATCGTCGGCACCAGGCTGCCGCTGAAGCGCCGGCTGGCGGCGGCCATGCGGCCGGGCGTGATGCCGATCCTGGTGACGACATTGCTGGCGCTGACCGGCGCCTTCACCGTCTTTGCCTATGTCGCGCCGCTCGCCATCCAGGGCGCAGGGTTCAGCCAGATCGCGCTGCCCGGCATGCTGCTTGCCTTCGGTGTCGGCGCCGTCATCGGCAACATTGCCGGCGGCCAGGCGGCCGACCGGTTCGGCGCCACCCGGACCGTCGGCTGGTCGCTGACGCTGAGTGCCGCCATGCTGGTGATGCTGTCGGTGGTGCCGGCCTTCCTGCCGCAGCACATTGCCGGTCCGGCGCTGATGGCGATGATGGTGCCGTGGGGCATTGTCGGCTGGGCGTTCCCGCCGGCGCAGGCCAGCCGCATCATCAAGCTGGCGCCCGATGCCGCCCCGATCGTGCTGTCGCTCAACGGCTCGGCGCTCTATCTCGGCGTGGCGCTGGGCGCGGTGGTCGGCGGTGGCGTGCTGCGCTTCGGCGCCCCGGCCGATCTCGGCCTGGTCGCGGCTGCCTTCCCGCTGATCGGGCTGGGCATCGTGCTGGCCGGCGGCTGGGCGGCGCGGCCGGTCGCGATGGCGGCCGAATAGTCGCTTCGAAAGCCGCCGGCTGCCTCAGGTAGCCGGCGGCGGATCGAAATCCAGCGCGCTGATGTCATCCAGCACCGCGCGCAGGCGTTCCGCCTTCTCCTTGCCCACCACATCCTCGAAACGCTGCTGGGCGACCTGCCACAGCTTCATCGCCTCATCGAGCTTGGTGCGCCCTTGCCGGGTCAGCCGCACCCGCTTGATGCGGCGGTCGCCCGGATCGGCGAAGGTCTCGACATAGCCGTGGCGGATCAGCGGCTTCAGCGTGTGGCCGAGCGCCGACAGGTCCATGACCAGGGCAGCGGCAATGGCGCCCATCGCCGGTTCGCCGCCGATGTGGATCTGGTAGAGCAGGCCCTGCTGCGTGGCCTTGAGGCCGGACGGCGCCTGCACATCGTCATAGAACTGGCCGAGCTTGCGCGTCGCGCGCCGCAGCATGGCGTAGTTGCAGGCTGTCAGCCCGGGCAGGGTGT
The DNA here is from genome assembly GCF_006441315.1 of Mesorhizobium sp. B2-4-19. Classification (NCBI taxonomy): domain Bacteria; kingdom Pseudomonadati; phylum Pseudomonadota; class Alphaproteobacteria; order Hyphomicrobiales; family Phyllobacteriaceae; genus Mesorhizobium; species Mesorhizobium sp. B2-4-19. The sequence continues at coordinate 220,508 of NZ_VFUV01000004.1, forward strand.
CTTTCGGCATGGTGGTACCTCGGCGCCGGTGAAAATTCTGTCCGGCCGCTGCCAGACAAATAATCCCGTATGCACGCATTGACAAGATAGTGGCATATGCCCACTTCGTCGCAAGTGGTATATGCCACTAAGTCAATCAGGCGGCTTGCCGGCGAGCCGAGGCGAATGCCTGCGGCGCCGGCGGCCACGTCGAAGCAACAGAGATAGAAGGAACAGGACAATGAATGGACAGGCAAACAAGGGAACGGCGGTCGTCACCGGCGCCTCCTCCGGCATCGGCGCGGTCTATGCGGACAGGCTGGCCGGGCAAGGTTATGATCTCGTGCTGGTGGCGCGGCGCGCCGACCGGCTCGAGGAACTGGCCGAAAAGCTGCGCTACGCTTACGATCGCAAGGTCAGCGTGATCAGCGCCGATCTCTCCGACGACGATGATGTGCGCCGCGTCGAGCAGGCGATATCGGCCGACGAGAGCGTGACGCTGCTGGTCAACAATGCCGGCCTTGGCGGCCAGCAGGTGGTGGCAACGGCCGACGCCGATGCGGCCGAGCGCATGATCAAGGTCAATGTCATCGCCTTGACCCGCCTGACCCGTGCGGTGCTGCCGGGTCTTCTGGCACGCAACCGCGGCGCCATCGTCAACATCGCCTCGGTGCTTGCCTATGAAACCTCGTTCGGCGGCATCTACAGCGGCACCAAGGCCTATGTCGTCAACTTCAGCGAGGCTCTGCACCGCGAGGTCGCGGGCACCAATGTAAAGGTGCAGGTGGTGCTGCCGGGCGCGACCCGGACCGATTTCTGGGAACTCGCCGGCAGCGACATCGACCAGCTTCCGAAGGAGATCATCATGTCCGCCGACGATATGGTCGATGCCGCACTTGTCGGCCTGGCCAGGGGCGAAGCCGTCACCGTGCCGGCACTTGCCGATGCCGCCAGGCTGGACACATTCCTCGGCGCCCGCCAAGTCTTCTACGGCAGCCTGCACGCCGACAAGCCGGCGGCGCGTTACGCGGGTTGAGAGTTGAGCCGGGTGCTGGTTCGCAAGGCGAACCAGCACCCCACCCCGCTCACTTCGTTCGCGACCTCCCCACAAGGGGAGGGTGAGTGGCGCCGGCTCCTTTGAGACGTGGAAAGGCGCGCTCCGCACCTACCCCTTGTGGGGAGGTCGGACCAAAGGTCCGGGTGGGGGGTATTGGCGCAGATTTAGCTTGGGTGTTCTAAGCCGGCCGCCACATCGGAATGATCGACGCGGCCAGCACCAGCGCCAGCATGATGTTGAGCGCTCGCCATTGCCATGCGGTCTTGAGCAGCCGGGCCAGCACCATGCCGGCCATGCACCAGACGGAGAGCGAGATGGCGGCGGTGAGGCCGAAGGTAGAGCCGAGCAGCAAGGCGAGTTGTCCCGGCCCATCGGCCAGTGCGGTGAACGAGGCCGCCGCGCCCAGCCCCATCGCCCAACCTTTTGGGTTCATCCACTGGATGCCGGCGCCGCCAAGGAAGCTGTTGGGCTTGGCCATGGTCACGTCGAGATTGGGGGGGCCGGCGCGGCCGATCTTGAGCGCCAGCCACAGGAGATAGAGCGAGCCGATCACCTTCATCGCCAGTTGCAGCGACGGCAGCGCAAGCAGCAGGCCCGCGAGCCCAGCGGCGGCCGCACCCGTCACGGTAGCGAGGCCGGCGGCGCTGCCGATCATCAGCGGAACCGAACGGCGAAAACCGAATTGCGCGCCCGAGGCGGTGGACAAGGTCGTGGCAATCCCAGGCGTTGCGGTGGCCACGAAGGCAAACAGGATGAGCGGCAGAATCGGCTGGAGCATGGGGCGTCCTTTGTCGGAGGCTCCATGCTAGGCTTGGCATTGCATCAGTAAATGCAATGTTTGCGATAGTCTGCATTAGCATCTATGATGCAACTATGATCCGCAATCTCGATACGGCGCTGATACGCACCTTCGTCACCGTCGCCGACAAGGCCAGCATGACGGCGGCCGCCAATGCGCTGCACCTGACCCAAGGCGCCGTCAGCCAGCAGGTCAAAAGGTTGGAGGAGACGCTTGGCTGCAGCCTGTTCGAGCGCGACCGGCGCGGCCTGCGCCTGACGCGGTCCGGTGAGCGGCTGTTCGACAAGGCCAAGCGCCTGCTCGGCCTCAACGACGAGATCTGGGCCGAGATGGCGGGCTCGGCCGTCGCTGGCCAGGTGCGGCTTGGCGTGCCCTACGACCTCGTCGGCACATTGCTGGCGCCGGTGTTGAAGGCCTATGCCGAGACCTATCCGCAGGTCGAGATTTCGCTGGTCTGCGCCTCGTCGCCGGAACTGGCGTCAGCGCTTGCGGCCGGAACCATCGATCTCGCGGTGATCGAGGAACGGGTCGGCTCGACATTGGGCGAGTGTCTGGCCATCGACCGGCTGGTCTGGGTCGGCGCCAGAGGCGGCGTCGCCCGCGCCAAGCGGCCGCTGCCGGTGTCGATCGTCGCCGACACCTGCGCCTTCCGCCCGGCGGTGCTGTCAGCCCTCAACGAGCATGGGCTGGAATGGCGCACCGTGTTCGAAAACGGCAACATCGACGCCACGACGGCGACGGTGCGCTCCGATCTTGCCGTCACCACCTGGCTGGCCTCCACCGTGCCAGCCGATCTCGACATCTTGCCGTTCGATGCCGGGCTGCCGCCACTGCCGAATTTTGCCATCAATCTGCATCTGCCGCGGCACGGCGTCGGCCCGGCCGCGCAGGAATTCGCGCGGCATATCAGGGATGGGCTGACGCGACGGCCGGCGGCGGCTTGAAGGCCTCGCTCGGCCGAAGCCAAGTTTCGCCAGGTCTACTTCCAGTTCCTGCGCCGCTCGAGTTCAGCGTCGGACGGTTCGCCCGTGACAAAGGAGCCGACCTCGATTTCGCCCGCGCGTTCGTAGGTCGCGATGATGACGCCGTTGCTGGACGTCTGCGACTTCATAAGCTTGAAGGCGGCCGGCATCGCGTCGTCGCCGAACAGCCGCTTGCCCTTGCCCAGCAACAGCGGGAAGATCATCAGCCGGATCTCGTCGATCAGCCCGTTGGCGAGCAAGGTCTGGATCAGGTCGGCCGATCCCTGGATGAGCAGGTCGGGTCCATCCTCCTGCTTCAGGCGGCGCAACGCCGCGACGATGTCTTCCCCAAGCCATTGCGTGTTCTGCCAGGTGAGGGTGTCAGGCCGATGTGTTGCCACATATTTGGTCGCGGGGTTGAAGGCATCGGCGATCGGATCCTTCTGATACGGCCAGTACGCTGCGAAGATGTCGTAGGTTCTGCGGCCGAGCAGCAGGGCGAAGGGCTTGGAGAACAATTCGTCCATTGCCGCGCCGCCCACCTCGTCAAAATAATGGAAGGTCCAGCCGCCGAATTTGAAGCCGCCGACCGGATCCTCTTCCGGCCCGCCGGGTGCCTGCATGACGCCGTCGAGGCTGACGAAGGTGGCGGCGATGATCTTTCTCATGGGTCTCTCCCTTGTTCCATCCACGCCGTCGCGGCCGGATTGTGGCCCAAGGACGGTCGGCCCGCACCTATCCCGACAGGGCATGCGAAATTCCGGCCAAATCCGCGCATCGATGCGTCAGTTGCCGGCTTTGGCGCGAACGTCTTTCGACGAGAACCAGACGTCGCCGAAGATGGCCGTGGCGGTGCGGTCCGGCGCCTTGTCCTGCGTCAGCCAGATCGAGCGGCTGCGTGTGGCTTGCTCGCGTGTCGGGATTTTTGCCGCAAGATCGGCAACCGAGGCACCGAAGCACGGGATGAACCAGGAGCGCATGAAGGGATCGCAGGCAAAGCCCTTTTCGGTGCGGATCACCATCACCGCCAGCGGGACGCGTTCGGACGGGCGCCAGGGGAAGATCATGCGGCCGCCGGGGCGCAACGCCTTCAGCCACCCGACCGGCGGGGCGACGACGCCGGCGTTGACATAGATGATGTCGGATGGCGGCAAGGGCGTGGTCACGGCGTCGCCCTGGACGACAGTCGCATTGCCATAGGGCTCGAGATTTTTGCGCGCCAGCTCGGCCAGCCTGCCGTCGAGCTCGAAGGCGGTGACGGTGCCGCCAGGTGAAACCAGCCTGGCCAGCACGGCGGAGTAGTAGCCGGTGCCGGCGCCGATATGGGTGACGGCCTCGCCGGGTTTCGGCGCCAGCCTTCCGATCCACATGGCGTGCAGGAACGGTTCGCCATTGTTGATGCCCTTGTCGGCATCGAGCGCCACCAGCACGTTCTGGTAGATATGCGCCGGGTCGGCGCTCGGCGTCGTGACCTTGCCGCTGCCGGCGACGATCGTCCACGGTCCCGGGCCGAGAAAGGTTTCGCGCGGAACCTCGGCGAACACATCTTCCAGGCGTGGATCCGATGAGGCGGCATTGGCCGCCATCAGCCGGGCGTAGAATTTCCTGATGTCTTCGATGTTGCTCATGGCATCGGGAAGATAGCTCGATTTGGCGGTTTGTCGCGCTGTCTGGCGGAATTCTAGCCGACCTCGAACATCGTGTCGTACAGCAGCTTGAAGTTGAGCACGAGGATGATCGCCGCGACCACCCAGGCGAGTGCGGCCACGCCGCGCGGAATGGCGAGGTTGCCCATCTTCTTCTTGTCGGAAACGAACTGCACCAGCGGCACCACCGCGAAGGGCAGCTGCATCGACAGGATCACCTGGCTGAACACCAGCAGCTGGCCGGTGCCCTTCTCGCCATAGAGCGCGGTGACGACCACCACGGGAACGATGGCGAGGCCGCGCGTCAGAAGCCGGCGCGCCCAGTTGGGGATGCGCAGGCGCAGGAACCCTTCCATGACGATCTGACCGGCAAGCGTCGCCGTCACCGTCGAATTCAGGCCGGAAGCGAGCAGCGCCACGGCGAACAGGATCGAGGCGATGCTGAGGCCGAGCAGCGGTGACAGAAGCTCGAAAGCCTGGTCGATCTCAGCCACATCCTGGTGGCCGCTGTTGTGGAAGGCGACGGCCGAGACGATCAGGATGGCGGCGTTGACGAACAGAGCCAGCATCAGCGCGATGGTGGAGTCCGTCGTCGCCCATTTGATGGCGTCGCGCTTGCCCTTTTCGGTGCGCTCATAGGCACGGGTCTGCACGATCGAGGAGTGCAGATAGAGATTGTGCGGCATGACGGTGGCGCCGATGATGCCGATGGCGATGTAGAGCATCGCCGGATTGGTGACGATCTCCGAGGAAGGCACGAACATCGAATGCAGGATCGTGCCGGCCGGCGGCGCGGCAACGAAGATCTGGATTGCAAAGCAGCTGAAGATGACGATCAAAAGCGCGATGACGAAAGCTTCGAGATAGCGGAACCCCTTGTTCATCAACAGCAGCACGAGGAAGGCGTCGAGCGCGGTGAGGATGGCGCCGCCGATCAGCGGAATGCCGAACAGAAGCTTCAAGGCGATCGCCGTGCCGATCACTTCGGCGAGGTCACAGGCGATGATGGCGAGTTCGCAGGCGATCCACAGCACGAAATTGACCGGGCGGGGATAATAGGCGCGGCAGGCCTGGGCGAGATCGCGGCCGGTGGCGATGCCAAGCCGGGCGGCCAGCGCCTGCAACAGGATCGCCATCAGGTTGGACAGCATGATGACGGACAGAAGCGTGTAGCCGAACTGGGCGCCACCGGCGAGGTCGGTCGCCCAGTTGCCGGGGTCCATATAGCCGACCGAAACCATGTAGCCCGGCCCCATGAAGGCGAACAGCCGGCGGAACCAGGCGCCCGAACTCGGCACGGCGATGGTGGAATTGACTTCGCGCAGGCTGGGCTGATCGTCCTCGTCCCGTCCGGCGAACCGCCATGAGGATCGAGGGGCTGTGGCTTCTGCGTCTGACATGAAAGGCTTTCCGAGACTTCTAGGGGATATCCATAAGCTATGCCACGGCTCAACATTATGCAATAGGCTATATTTCATTGTTTGTGCTTTTGTCGGGCGTTCGGCCGGGTTTGCGAAACCGCAATCGGAAACGCCGGTTGCGCCTGTGAGGGAATGCAAATAAACGGCCTGAAGAATCAGAGCCCGTGCTATAAAGCGGGAACGGCTAAACTCCCGAGGAGGAGCGCGCGTTGGCGCTGAAGAACAGACCTGTCCCGCGTGAGCCATTGCCCGACGCCGATGTCCATTCGGAAGGGTTCCGGCAGCAGCGCCAGGCGCGCCGCAGCGCGCTGGTCGAGGACTATGTCGAGCTGATCGCCGATTTGATCGAGGACGGCAATGAGGCGCGCCAGGTCGACATCGCCGCTCGTCTCGGTGTCGCCCAGCCGACGGTGGCCAAGATGCTGACGCGCCTGTGCGCCGACGGGCTGGTGTCGAGAAAACCCTATCGCGGCGTGTTCCTGACCGAGGCCGGCCGCAAGGTGGCGGAGGAAAGCCGCATCCGTCACCAGACGGTGGAGGCCTTCCTGCGTTCGCTCGGCGTCAGCGCCGAGACCGCGCGCATCGATGCCGAGGGCATCGAGCACCATGTCAGCGCCGAGACGCTGGAAGCATTCCGCAAGGCGATGACGGCACCGCGCTGAGGCGCCGATCGTTCCTGGGGAGGTGGAACCGCAGCCCTTTGCACACGTTGCCCCTCACATAGCGCGATGTCGCGCCAAGGGAGGAAGCAATGGGCGTCGAACAGGCACCGACCGCGAAGGGCAAGCAGGCCGCCAAGGGATTGAAGCAGGCCGCGGCGAAGGACGAGCGCAAGACCGAGGCCGAGACCGGCCATCCCCTGAAGAAGGGTGCGGCGCGTTTCGAGGAGCGCTCGAAAAGCTCCGACGGCAAGAGCGCCGGCGCCAAGCAGAAAAGCTGAGGCCGCGCCGACGTCAGCGGCAGGCGGAAGCTGTCTGTTCAGGGGCGGTTGCCCTCCGCTGTGGTTCCGGGGCGTTCGAGCCCTTTGAGAGGTCCAGTGAACCTTTCAATTTGCCTGCGGCAAACCATTCTCACTCGCTGACATCCTGTACCCAGCCTCTGGGGTGGCCGTCGACGCGGAACTGGAAGATGAAATAGGGCGGGATGCAGGTGCCTTCGCCAGGCTTGGCCTGGGTAAATCGTCATAGCCGGCGGTGCAGATATAGTCCTCGCGGCAGGGATGCGCCTTGTCGCAGGCGCGCAGGCCGGCGGTCTTGGTGAATTCCCTGGTGCAGAATTTGTGGTCCTTGCCGGACGCGATGCAGTCGTTGAAGCCGGTCTTGGCCAGTCGGCCGCAGGTCGCCTCATCGGGAAGCTTGTCGCAGTTCGCCTTGCGCAGCATGCCGCCGGGAAAACCGCCGGTCTTCTGCTCGGGGTTGTCGTAGCGCTGGCGCGCCGCACCATAGCCGGCGAGTTTGACCAGTGGTTTCTTGTCGCGCGGGGTCGATGGCGCAGGCCTTGGCGGTGGCCGGCGACAGGCAGCAAGCTGATCGACAGGCCGCCGCGCTCCAGCGCCTGCAAGGTGGCCGGATCGGTGACGGCGACGCCGGAGTCAAGCGTCACCGCGTTGGCGCCCTGCAAGCCCAGGCCGCTCAGTGCCACAGCCAACACTGTCTGACCGATCGTTCGCAACCGCCCCTCGCATCCTCCGTCACGGCCGATGCTACAAGCCTTCCAAGGTTCCGGCCGGAGTGGTGAAGCGGTCATGCCGGCATCGCCTTGGCCATCGAAAAACACTGTGACTTGGCGCAACCATTGGGATAATTGTTTGTTGGGTTGAGCCGGCCTTGCCGGAGCAACGAGGAAGTTTATCACGGGGAGTTGCCATGCTCTGGAGAGGCCGTCGTCAGAGTGACAATATCGAGGACGACCGCAGCGATGGCGGCGGCGGCGGGATCGGCGGCGGTGGCGGCCAATTCCAGCTCCCCATCGGCGGCCGGACCGGTGGCGGCGGCAGCATCCTCCTCATCATCCTCGTCGTGCTGGCCGGATGGTATTTCGGTTTCGATCCCTCGGCGATCCTGGGCGGTGGCGACGGCGGCCTGCTGCCCGGTGGCGGTGGCCAGATATCAGACAACAGCGGCGGCCAGGGCAGCGGCACGGCACCTGCCAATGACGAGATGAAGCAGTTTGTCGCGACCGTGCTTGCCGAAACCGAGGACACCTGGACCGGCATCTTCAAGTCGCAGGGCCTGACCTATGAGGATCCCAAGCTGGTGCTGTTTTCCGGCCAGGTTCGCTCGGCCTGCGGCTTTGCCTCGGCGGCGGCCGGACCGTTCTATTGTCCGGGCGACCACAAGGTCTATCTCGACATGACCTTCTTCCAGCAACTCGACCAGCAATTCGGTGCCTCGGGCGAGTTCGCGCGGGCCTATGTCGTAGCGCATGAGGTCGGTCACCACGTGCAGAATCTCACCGGCATCATGTCCAAGTTCAACCAGATGCGGCAAGGCATGAGCGAGGCCGATGCCAACCAGCTGTCGGTACGCATCGAACTGCAGGCCGACTGCTTCGCCGGCGTGTGGGCGCATTTCACCGCGCAGAAGGGCATATTGGAGCAGGGCGACATCGAAAGCGCGCTCAACGCCGCCAAGCAGATCGGCGACGACACGCTGCAGAAGAGGATGCAGGGTTATGTCGTGCCGGAAAGCTTCAACCACGGCACCTCGCAGCAGCGGCAGACCTGGCTGGCGCGCGGCTACAAGAGCGGCAAGCTTTCGGACTGCAACACGATGAGCGGTCCGCTTTAAGCGCTTGTCCCCACGCTAGCGGCCTGACGGTGAAGTCGCCGTCAGGGAGAGTCAGGATCAACGATTCCTGGCTGTTCCCGCATTGTTCCTTTTTGCGGCCTCGCCTATAAGGTTCGTCCGCCTGCGCCCCGGGCGACCAGAGGAGCCTGACCCATCATGATCGACCCCAAGACCGCCAGGCGGGGCCTCGCGCTGGTTTTCACCACGCTGCTGCTCGATATTATCGGCTTTGGCATCATCATGCCGGTGCTGCCGGCCTATTTGCAGGAATTGTCCGGTGTCAGCATCAGCGGCGCGGCGATCGAAGGCGGCTGGCTGTTCTTCGTCTATGCGGCCATGCAGTTCTTCTTCGCGCCGATCATGGGCGGGTTGAGCGACCGGTTCGGGCGGCGGCCGATCCTGCTTGCCTCGGTGCTGACCTTCTCCATCGACAATCTGATCTGCGCGGTCGCATGGTCCTATCCGATGCTGTTCATCGGCCGCGTGCTGGCCGGCATTTCGGGCGCCAGCTATTCGACGACCTCGGCCTTCATCGCCGATATCTCGAACGACGAGAACCGGGCGAAGAATTTCGGCCTGCTCGGCATCGCCTTCGGCGTCGGCTTCGTCATCGGCCCGGTGTTGGGCGGGCTGCTTGGCACGTTCGGGCCGCGCGTGCCGTTCTATTTCGCCGCCGGGCTCGCCTTCGTGAACTTCCTGATCGCGATGGTCTTCCTGCCCGAAACGCTCGACGAGAAGCATCGCCGCCGGTTCGAGTGGAAACGCGCCAACCCGGTCGGCACGCTGCTGCAGATGGGCAGGTATGAGGGCATCGGCTGGATCGGGCTCGCCTTCTTCCTGATGACGCTCGGGCACATGATGTATCCGGCGGTCTGGTCGTTCGTCTCCAGCTACCGCTATGGCTGGAGCGAGCAGCAGATCGGTTTTTCGCTCGGCGCTTTCGGCCTGTGCGGTGCCATCGTCATGGGCACGGTGCTGCCGCGCGTCATCCCCAGGCTCGGCGAATGGAAGACGGCGGTCATCGGCCTGACATTCACGGCGCTCAGTGCCTTCGGTTACGCGTTCGCGACGCAGGGCTGGATGATCTATGCGGTGATCGTCGCCGGTTGCCTGGAAGCACTTGCCGATCCGCCGCTGAGGAGCCTCGCCGCCGCCAAGGTTCCCCCTTCGGCACAGGGCGAGCTGCAGGGCGCGATGACCTCGCTCTTCTCGATCACCTCGATCATCACGCCGCTGCTCTACACGGCGATCTTTTCCTGGTTCACCGGGCCAAGCGCGCCCGTGACCTTCGGTGGCGCGCCCTATCTGGTCGGTGCGTGCTTCCTGGTGCTGGCGCTCATCGTCTTCGTCACGAAAGTCGCAAGACCCTCACCGCTCAGGAACGCCGCGACCAGCGTCGCGGAAGATGCGGCACAGGTATGAGCCACGACAGCCGCATCGCGCTGACCAGGGGACGGGCTGTCGCTGTCGCGGCGGGCCGCGACGCTTCCGGCTAAGCCCGCTCGGCCAGCAATTCCTCGCCGCGCTTTTGGCGGATCAGGTTGACGAAGCGGCGAAACAGATAGTGCGAATCCTGCGGGCCGGGCGAGGCTTCGGGATGATGCTGGACAGAGAACACCGGACGGCCGGTCAGCGCGATGCCGCAGTTCGAGCCGTCGAACAGCGAGACATGGGTTTCCTCGACGCCCTCGGGCAGCGAGTCCGCGTCGACGGCAAAGCCGTGGTTCATCGAGACGATCTCGACCTTGCCGGTGGTGTGGTCCTTGACCGGATGGTTGGCGCCGTGATGACCCTGGTGCATCTTGGCGGTCCTGCCGCCGAGCGCCAGCGCCAGCATCTGGTGGCCGAGGCAGATGCCGAACACCGGAATGTCGGTCTTCAGCAGGTCCTGGATGACCGGCACGGCATAGTCGCCGGTGGCTTCCGGGTCGCCGGGGCCGTTGGAGAGGAAGATGCCGTCCGGCTGCATGGCGAGGATTTCTTCCGAGCCCGTGCTGGCCGGAACGACCGTCACCTTGGCGCCGAGGCCGGCAAGCAGGCGCAATATGTTGCGCTTGACGCCGTAGTCGATGGCCACGACGTGCAGCGACGGCGCCGCCTGTTCGCCAAAACCCTCATTCCACACCCAAGGCGTCTCGCGCCAGACCGAGGACTGGCCCGAGGTGACTTCCTTGGCGAGGTCGAGGCCGATCAGGCCAGACCAGGCGGCGGCGCGCCGCTTCAGATCGTCGAGGTCGAACACGCCGTCGGGCGCATGCGCGATGACGGCGTTGGGCATGCCCTTTTCGCGGATCAGCGCGGTCAGCGCGCGGGTGTCGATGCCCGCGAGCGCGACGATGCCGCGCTTCTTCAGCCACTGGTCGAGATGGCCGGCGGCGCGGTAGTTGGACGGGTTGGTGACATCGGCCTTGAACACGGCCCCGACTGCGCCGGCGCGGGCTGCCGGGTTGAGGTCCTCGATGTCCTCGCCATTGGTGCCGATATTGCCGATATGCGGGAAGGTGAAAGTGACGATCTGGCCGGCGTAGGACGGATCGGTGAGGATTTCCTGGTAGCCGGTGAGCGCTGTGTTGAAGCAGACTTCGGCGACCGCGGAGCCGGTGGCGCCGAGGCCGCGACCCTCGATGATGGTGCCGTCGGCCAGCACCAGAAGGGCGGTCGGCTTCTCGGTGGCCCAGGCGGGCGTCATCTCGGCCATGGCGGCACTCCTATCAGGCTGCGCGCTTCGATGGCGGGCCGTCGGCGCAGCAAACGGCGCGGCAGCGATTTCTCGAGCCTCAGCGCGTCAATTCATTGTCTTATGCAAGGCCGAGTACATAGGGGAAGGTGCCAGAACGGTCAATGATGCAGCCAGGGACCGGCATCGATTTATTTCGTCGAACAATATCAGTGGCTTGCCACACCATGCGAGATTTGCCTTGTGCTCCCGGCGAGGTTATGGTCCGCGCCGATCGAAGGAGAAAGCATGATGCGCGCAAAAATCGCCGAATCCCTGAAGAGCGCGATGAAGGCGCAGGACAAGCACCGGCTGCCGACATTGCGGCTGATCCAGGCCGCCATTCATGATCGCGACATCGCCAATCGCGGTGCCGGCAAGGATCCCGCCAGCGACGAGGAGATCCTGCAGATCCTGGCCAAGATGGTGAAGCAGCGCGAGGAATCGGCGAAAGCCTTCGAGGACGGCAAGCGCCCGGAACTGGCCGCGCAGGAGCGCGGTGAGATGGAGATCATCCGCGGCTTCCTGCCGACGCAGCTCGACGATGCGGCGGTCACGGCGGCAGCCCGCGAAGCGATCGCGGCGACGGGTGCCGCCAGCCAGAAGGACATGGGCAAGGTGATCGCCGCGCTGAAGCAGAAATATGCCGGCCAGATGGATTTCGGCAAGGCCAGCGGCATCGTCAAGGGCCTGCTGCAGTAAGGCGTTTTAAGGGCAACCGCCAGGTCTGGACTTGCCCTAAGATGCTGTTTTTGGCGGCTCCAGCGCGCGTCGCAATGCCGGCGCCTCCTGCTGGATGTGATCCCACAACCGGTTGGCGATCGGCCCGTGCGGCCGGTCGCGGCGGCGCGCCACCACCAGTTCGTCGGTGCGGCCCGGCATATGGCGGCCGGCAATGGAGCGCAGGCGTCCGTCGTGCAATTCTTCCTCGATCAGAAAGCGGGGCAGGTGGCCCCAGCCAAGGCCCTGCAGGATGATCTCCTTCTTCATGCCCTGGTCGGGCACCAGGCATTGCGGCGCGCCTTCGACCATGAAGTAGTCCTGCCGTGGCGAATGGCGGGCGGTGTCGCGCATGACGCATTGGGTGAGCGCCCGCATCTGGTCCAGCGTGATCGGCTGCCTGAGGCGCTCGGGCAAAAAGCCCGGCGCCGCCACGGGAATGAACGGCACCTTGCACAAATCGATCCATTCCACCCGCGCGTCGCCCTTGTCGATCCAGTGCAGGATCAGGTCGGCCTCGTCATCGAAAAGCCGCTCCCAAGGGCCGCCGACGGCTTCGAAATGCAGATGCAGGCGCGTGCCCGGGCATAGGGCGAAGAACCGTCCGAGCATGCCCAGCACCTGCGGCCTCGGGCAGAGGTCGCCGATCACGACATGAATCTCGCTTTCCTCGCCCATCGAGAGCTGGGCGGCATGGACGCGCAGGCCTTCCAGTTCGCGCAGCAGCGATTGCGCCCGGCGGTGGAACGACAGCCCTGCCTCGGTTGGGCGCACGCGATAGCCGCTGCGATCCAGGAGAACGAGGTCGAGCTGTCGTTCGAGCTTGGCAACGGCGGCGAACACCGCCGGGTGCGAGCGGTGCAGCAAGGTCGCCGCCGGCTGAAAGCCGCCAGTGCGGATCACCGCATCGAAGCATTGCAGGTCGTGCAAGGTGAGTTCGGCCATGTCAGCTTTGACTACAGAGTTTGTCCTATCTTTGTAATATCAGCAAAAGCTCGACGCGACTACGCTCCGCCTCATTCAACGTTCCAGAAGGACTTTTGATCATGAATGAGCTGAATTTCGTGACCGTCGGCGACGGCACGCGCATCGCCTATCGTTTCGATGGCGATGCCGCAAAGCCGGTGCTGTCGAACTCCATCGGCACCACGCTGTACATGTGGGACGGGCAGGCCGGCGAGCTTTCAAAACATTTCCGTGTCCTGCGCTACGATTTTCGCGGCCATGGCGGGTCAAGCGCCCCGGTCGGTGCCTATTCGCTCGACCGGCTTGGCCGCGACGTGATCGAACTGCTCGATGCGCTCGGGCTTGGACGTGTGCATTTCCTCGGCCTGTCGCTGGGCGGCTTCGTCGGGCAGTGGCTCGGTATCCATGCACCGGAGCGGATCGACAGGCTGATCCTGAGCAACACCTCGTCGCATCTGGCGCCGGCAAGCTATTTCGACGAGCGGATTGCCGTTGTCCGGCAGGCGCCGGACATGTCGGAAACCGCCGAAGTCTTCCTCAACAACTGGTTCCCCGCGCGGATGGTGACGGCCAATGAACCCGTCATCGACGAGTTCCGCGCTATGCTGCTCGCTATCGACCGGCAAGGCCTGGCTGGCCTGTTCGCCGCCGTTCGCGATGCCGATCTTCGCCGCACTGTCGCTCTGATCAACCGGCCGACGCTGGTGATCGCCGGCGAGCACGACACGGTGACGGCGGCCAGCCACAGCGAACTGATCGCGGCGGCCGTGCCCGGCGCGAAGTTGGTCATGCTGCCGGCGGTTCACCTGTCGAATGTGGAGTATCCGGCGGAGTTCATGGAGGCCGTGCTCGGTTTTCTGCGCTGACCGAGAGTCTTACCCCGGTGAGGTCTGCTGTCTCGCGACGTGGAGCGGACCTCACGGCTCCTTGCACATCGGCACCGGCTGCGGTGGCGGTGCCGGGTGGTCCTGCTTGTATTGCGCGATGACCGGCTCGAGGGTTTTTCGCGGCCAGAATTTCGGCGCGCCGATTTCCTTCAGGCAGGAGGCGTTCCAATAGGGCGCTTCGCCCGATGGCGAATGGCTTTTTGCCGCCTGCGCGACGGCGGCGATATCACGCGATTCCGGATAGATGTAGAGCGTCGTCGGATTGTCCTTCACCATCGCGATGATCTGCTGCGCATCCGTTGGCGACCAGCTGGTGCAGCCATTGCTGCGGCCGCCGGCATAGTCCACCAGCTTGCCGAACGGCACCAGGCCGTCATGGTCGGCGTAGGAGCTGTTGGGGCTTTTGCGCATGCACATGCCGCGCAGCACCTGCGCCGCATGGCCGCCGATCACCCGCTGCCTGGCATTGGCGGCTTCGCCTTCGCCGTCAAACTGGATGAAGGTGCGCTGGAAAGCCACGTTCTGTTTCGCGCCGGTCCGATAAAAACCCTTGAAGGATGTCTTCGCCTCGCTGGTCATGTAGGCGCCGCCGGCGGTCAGTTCGGAATCCATGGCATTGCCGAAGTTCTTGGAGCACCGCCTGCCGTTCGAGAAATCGACCGTGCCTTTCAGATTCCGGCCGCCGCCGTGACCCGACGAGATGGCGTGAAACGACTGGCTGGCCTCGCAAATGACGTAGTACCGGCGCCCTAGCACGCCGTTGCCCATGTCGCCGGGACGTGTCGCGTCCATGGCGAAGTAACAGGGGTTCCTGACCACGCCTTGCGCCACCTTTTTCAGGTAGAGCGCCCGCGCCCGCTCCAGCACCACGGTTGAGATCTGGCCGTCGCTGTCGCCGACATGGGCCTGCAGCCATGCCGGGACGTCCGAGGGCGCGGCAATGGACCGGACCGTCGCGGTCAGGGCAATGACGATGACAAGAAGGCTGAGGGTGACGACTACACCCAGGGGGAAAAATCTCAACCGCACCGGTTCAATTCTCCTGCCGAAGCCATGCGAATCCCTGCGGTGTTATATCCGCAATCAATCATAAAATGTCTTGCGGCAATCGGCGAGACACATCTTGTTTAGCGAGCCTGCAAGTCCGCACGAAGAACCGGTGCGGGCGCGCGCACCGCCCATAGACCGGGATGCTGGTCCAAGGCTTGCGGCCGATGTCTCTGAACAAGGGCGAGATTCGCTTCCAGGCGGCTTGAGCGCTCGGATGGCCACGGCTATCTCTGCCTTACCACCTGGAGAGCATGGATCATGATCGAGATCGTCAAACCAGCGCTTGGGCATCTGCCGTCCTACAAGGCGGCGCTCGAGCGCGGCTGGTCGCCGGACAATGTCCGGCTCCAGGAGGCGACGCGCGAGCAGTTGGCGGCGATAGAGCAGGATCCCGTGGCCTTCCTGGCCAGCCTTGACGACCCAGAAGCAAAGGGCGGCACGATCACCTTGCCCGACGGCACGCAAGTGTCGCGCCTGCCGGGGTTCCGCCGCTGGATCTGGGATGGCGAGGCATCGGGCTCGATCGGCTTTCGCTGGCAAAAGGGCACGGCGGAACTGCCCTCGCATGTGCTTGGCCATATCGGCTATGCGGTGGTGCCGTGGAAGCGGCGGCGCGGCTACGCCACGCAGGCCTTGCGGCTGATGCTGGACGAGGCGAGGGCGGTCGGCCTGCCCTATGTCGAGATCACCGCCAAGCCGGGCAATCCGACCTCGCACAAGGTGATCCTGGCCAATGGCGGCAGGCTGGTCGAACGCTTCTTCGAGGACGCGGCCTATGGCGGGGCGGAGAGTTTGCGGTTCCGGATCGAGCTGTAGGTCGCTTTAAAGCGCTTGGCATCGAAACGGATTCATGCGCCGCGCTTCAGGTCTTTGTTTTTATGCATGTCGCCTTCCCAGAACGTCGCCACTTTTGGGCGACATGCATCAACATTGCCGATCGCGCAGCCAGTCGGCCAGCGATGCGCGATGCTTGCCGGCCCTGCCGGTGAGGGCCTCGGCGGACAGCATGGAGTTCAACACCGCCTCGTGCGTGGCTTCCGCCGCCGCGCGAAAAAGGATGTCGATGCGCGCCTCATTGAGCGCGAGCAGGGGCACCAGATCGCGGCTTTCATCGTGGTCGACCAGATTGCCGGTGCTGAAGGCGATGGCGATGTCACCACTGCCATGGCCCCAGAAGGAGCCGAGCCTGGCGATGCCGGCTCCGGCGCGGCGCGCCACTCTTTCAAGCTGGCGGTGTTCGAGCGGCACATCGGTTGCCAGCACGATCATGACCGAGCCGCGCTCGTCCCCGGCCGGTTGTCCGGGGTCCGGCCGGCGCCCATCGGGCAGAACGAGGTCTCCGGGTCTGCCGAAATTCGACAGAACGAGAACGCCGAGATGATGGCCGCCGCCGAGCGCGATTCTTCTGGACGCCGAGCCGATGCCGCCCTTGAAGCCGAAGCAAGTCATTCCCGTTCCGGCGCCGACATTGCCCTGTTCGACCTCGCCCTCATGCGCGTCCGCCAGCGCGGCGAGGGCGTGTTGCTCCGATATCGCCAGGGCCTGGATGTCGTTCAGCGGACCGTCATTGCATTCGCCGACCACCGGATTGACGGTTCCGGTGGTGCGGCCGATATCCGGGTTCTGGCGGATGGCGTCGCGGATCAGCGCCGTTGCGCAGGTTCCGACCGAGAGCGTGTTGGTCAGGAGGATGGGCGTTTCGATGGTGCCAAGCTCCTGCACCTGCGCCAGGCCGGTGGTCTTGCCGAAGCCGTTGATGACATGGCTTGCCGCCGTCACCTTCGTGCGAAACAGATTTCCGCCATGCGGCAGGATCGCGGTCACGCCGGTGTTGGTGTCGCCGTTGCGCAGCGTGCAGTGGCCGACGCGTATACCGGGCACATCGGTGATCGCATTGCGCGCGCCCGCCGGCAAGCTGCCGCAGCTCAAGCCGAAATCGCTGACAGTGCTCGTCATGTCTGCTCCTGGTCTCACGAACGGCACGCGCCCAAGCCGAGGTCCGCGTCGGACCGGATTTCGTTATCAGACGTGCTCGTCAGCACACAGCGCGTGGTCGGACAGCGCGCGGATGACATAGCAGTCGCCGACCGTCTTACCGTCGCAGCAGGAAGCGATGCGCTCCAGCTCGGTTTCCAGCCGCTTCAGCTGGGCGATCTTTTCGCGCACCGAGATCAACTGCTCCTGCGCGATCTTGTCGGCATGGCCGCAGGGTTGCTCGGGATGGCCGCTGAGATCGATCAGGGCGCGGATGTCCTCGACGGCGAAGCCGAGATCGCGGGCGTGGCGGATGAAGGCCAGCCGCTCCAGCTCCTGCCTGGAGTAGCGGCGCTGGTTGCCTTCCGAGCGCTCGGGCGTCGCGACCAGGCCCATCTGCTCGTAGTAGCGGATGGTCGGCACCTTGACCCCGGTGCGGCGGGAGAGATCACCGATCGAAAACATGCATTTTGCCTCTTGAAGCTCTAGTGACTAGAGCAATTACAGTGCCTGACATCAAGGTTCAAGACCCGTGCGACGGCACGTCGCCGGGTGGAAAAAAGACGGGTGATGGCATGACTTCTCCTCTAGCGCAGACGCGGTTCAAGATCGGCGGCATGGACTGCGCCTCCTGCGCGGCCAAGATCGATACCGCGGTGCGCCGTCTCGACGGTGTTGCCGACGTCTCGGTTTCGGTGACCGGCGCCAGCATGACGGTCAGCCATGGCGGGCCGCTCAATGACGACCGGGTGCTGCGGCAGGTGGCGCGGCTCGGCTACGGTATCGTCAAAGCGGAGGTCAGGACCGATGGGCCGGCGGCCAAGGCGCATGACCGTGCCGATCGTGATCACGAAGGCCATGACCATGGCGGCGGCCGACAAATCGCCAAAGAGGCCGCAGGGTCGTCCCATCTGCACAGCCACGCCGCACCGGGGCAGGCGTGGTGGCGTACCCGCCGTGCGGCGCTGACGCTGGCTTGTGCCGCAGCGGTGCTCGCCGCCTACGGCATCGGCCATCTGTTGCCCTCGGCGGAGCGCTGGGTTTTCCTGGCCGCCTTGCTGGTCGGTCTCGTGCCGATCGCGCGGCGCGCGCTGATGGCTGCCTTGGCCGGAACGCCGTTCTCGATCGAGATGCTGATGACCATCGCCGCTGCCGGCGCGGTGATGATCAATGCAACGGAAGAAGCGGCCGCCGTGGTGGTGCTGTTCCTGATCGGCGAGCTTCTGGAAGGTGTCGCCGCCGGCCGGGCGCGGGCCAGCATCCAGGGACTGGCCGACCTGGTGCCGAAGACGGCGCTGGTCGAGCGGGGCGGCGGCACGGTTGAAGTTCCCGCCGACCAGCTTGGCGTGGGCGAGGTTATCGTGGTGCGGCCCGGCGACCGCATCCCGGCCGATGGCGAGATTGTGGAAGGCTCGAGTGACATCGACGAGGCGCCGGTGACCGGCGAAAGCACGCCGAAGCGCAAGGGTGTCGCGGACACTGTCTTCGCAGGCACGATCAACAGCGATGGCGTGCTGAAAGTGCGGGTGACGGCGGCGGCTTCCGACAACACCATCGCCCGCGTCGTGCGGCTGGTGGAGGAGGCGCAGGAGGCCAAGGCGCCGACCGAGCGCCTCATCGACCGCTTCTCGCGCACCTACACGCCGGGCGTGCTGGCGGTCGGCGCGCTGGTGGCCGTGCTGCCGCCACTCATCGCCGGCGGCGACTGGAACGAATGGATCTACAAGGGCCTGGCGATCCTTTTGATCGGCTGCCCCTGCGCGCTGGTCATCTCCACGCCCGCTGCGATCGCGGCGGGGCTGGCGACCGGCGCACGGCGTGGCCTGCTGATGAAGGGCGGCGCGGTGCTGGAAGGCTTTCGCCGGATCACGGCGGTGGCCTTCGACAAGACCGGCACGCTGACCGCGGGCAAGCCTGTCGTTACCGACATCGTTGCCTATGGTCGCGATGAGCGCAGCGTGCTGGCGCTGACGGCGGCGCTCGAACAAGGCTCGAGCCATCCGCTGGCGGCAGCGATCCTGGACAGGGCCAGCGCCGCCAAGGCGCCGGTGCCGCCGGCACTGGCCGCCAGGGCGATTTCCGGTAGGGGTGTCGAGGGCAGCGTCGGCGGCGTGGCTGTCTTCCTCGGCTCAGGTGCGGCGGCGGGCGAACGCGCCGACGTGACCGAGCCGCAGCGCCTTGCCGTCGACAGCCTCAACAGCCAGGGCAAGACCGTGTCGGTGCTGGTCGCCGATGGCGTGGTGGCCGGGCTGATCGCCATGCGTGACGAGCCACGACCGGATGCGGCGGCCGGCATCGCGGCACTCAAGGCAGAGGGCATCCGCGCGGTGATGCTGACCGGCGACAATCGTCGTACGGCGCAAGCCATCGCCGCTTCGCTCGGCATCGAGGCACGGGCGGAATTGTTGCCGCAGGACAAGCAGCGCATCGTCGGCGAATTGCAGCGCGAAGGGCTGAAGGTGGCCAAGGTCGGCGACGGCATCAACGACGCGCCGGCGCTCGCCGCCGCCGATATCGGCATCGCCATGGGCGGCGGCACCGACGTGGCGCTGGAGACGGCGGACGCGGCGATCCTGCATGGCCGCGTCCTGGACGTTGCCCGCATGGTGCGGCTGTCGCGGGCGGTGATGGCCAATATCGGCCAGAACATCACCGTGGCGCTGGGGCTGAAGGCAGTGTTCCTGGTCACCACCATTTCAGGCATCACCGGCCTGTGGCCGGCGATCCTGGCCGACACCGGCGCTACCGTGCTGGTCACCGCCAACGCCATGCGCCTGTTGCGCTGGCGCGGGTGAGGGCTTTCGGTTGGCCGCGATCTTTTCGGAAAACCAGTTCCCACTTTTCCGGATCGTGGCCTACTCGGCCGGTGCCGTCAGCGGCGGCGTGGCGTTGCTGCGCGCTTCCCAGACCTGGGAGACAACCGCCACCACCACGGCGACCAGCATGGCGAAAGCGCCGACCACGGGCAGGCTGCGATAGCCATAGCCGGCATTGAGCATGGCGGCGCCCAATGACGCTGCCAGCGCGATGCCGACATTGAAACCGGACGGGATCAGCGAAGAGGCGAGATTGGACGCGTCGGCCGTCCAGGCCAGGATGCGGGTCTGGATCGGCGTGCCGATGGCGAAGTTGAGGCCACCCCAGATGACGATCGCCACGATCATCGGCAGGGGATAGGGGCTGACGGCGTAGATGACTGCCAGCGTCACGGCCTGCAAAGCGAGCATGGTGATCAGAGACGGCATCAGCTTCCAGTCGGACAGCTTGCCGCCGAGGAAGACGCCAAGCGTGGCGCCGACGCCGTTGAGCAGCAGCACCCAGGGCACCAGGTCTTCGTCGAGCCCGGTGACCTCCAGCAAGGTCGGCGTGATGTAGGTGAACAGGCAGAACTGGCCGAGCATCAGCATGGGCATCAGGATCAGCGAGGTCCAGACCTGCTGGCGCGCCAGCACGCGGACCTCACGCGCCAGGCCGGCCGGTTTGGCCTGATATCCGGCGGTGCGCGGCAGAAGGGCAGTCATCGCCAGCGTTGCCGCCACGCCGAGCGCACACATCACCCAGAAGGTCGCGCGCCAGCCCCAGATGTTGCCGATGGCGGTGCCTGCCGGCACGCCGATGACGTTGGAGACGGTGAGGCCGGACAGGATGACCGCCACTGCCATGCCGCGTTTGTCCTCGGGAACCAGGCCGACGGCGACCACCATGGCGACGCCGAAATAGGCGCCGTGCGCGACGGCAACGGCTATGCGCAGCAGCAGCATCGAGGTAAAGTCGGGCGCCAGCGCACAGGCCGCCTGGCCGATGGTGAAGACGACGGCGAGGCCGAGCAGCAAGGTCTTGCGCGGCAGGGATTTGGTGGCGAGCGCCAGCAGCGGGCCGCCAATGGCGATGCCGCAGGCATAGCCGGAGACGAGGTAGCCGGCGGAGGGAACCGAAACGCCGAGCCCTTCCGCCACCTGCGGCAGCACGCCGGCAATGACGAATTCGGTGGTGCCGAAAGCGAAGGCGGCAATGAACAGGGCAATGAGCGGAAGCGACATGAGAAAGCCTTGGCTGGAACGGCGTCAAACCACGGATAGGCGGCGCGGGCAATCCAGAAATTTTTGTCGCGACTTTAGCTTTTCTTGACTGGATTCCCCTGGCGTCAGCCGCTGGCTTGGCAATCGGCAGTGCATGCCGGCAGCGGACAAGCCGCTAGACTGGGGTCTTGCGTCCGTAAGGGATCTTCAGCCATGCGCGCTCATGAAAATAATAGAGCAGCGACTTGGTGAAAACCTCCGTCACACCGATGGCGGCCGCCAGCTTGACGCTGCCAGTTACCACAAGCGAGATGACGATCGTGTCGATGGTGCCGGTCATGCGCCAGGAAAGCGCCTTGGCGAAACTGCGCGAATGGGTATCCATCGATTTCCTCCCGGGGGCATAGGATGCTTAGCCGACGGGAGGCAGGGTGAGCAAAGACTAATTTTGCCGTTCGAGCCGGAATGACGCAAGCTTGTTCCCAAGTTGACGCCGCCGTGGCAAATCCCTTCTCGCTAGCTTGCCTTCAGTCGGGATCCTGTGAGAAGGCCGCGCTCTTCGAGCACCGGATAGGCCATCGAGGCCAGCAGTGAATTGATCTGCTTGAGGTCGCGGATGGTGTCGAGATGGATCGAGCTTGTCTCGACGCTTTTGGCGGTGCCTTCGCGCAGCCGCTGGAAATGGCTTGCGCTGGTTTCCTTCTCGCGGTCGCGCAACTGGTCCTTCTCCAGCACCAGCTGGCGCGCCGTTTCGGGGTCGCGCGAGACCAGCACGTTGAAGGCAAGCCTTGCATTGGCCAGCACCGAGCTGTGGAAGGCGCACAATTCGCTCCATCCCTCGTCGGTGAATTCCAGCCCGCGATCGACCTTCTTCTTCACGTGCACCAGCATGTTGCGCACGATGATGTCGCCGACCTGCTCGAGCTTGACGCAGGCGCCGATCAGTTCCTGGCAGCGCAGCGCCTCGTCCTCGGTCAGCGGGTTCTTGGTGACCTTGGCGAGGTAGAGTTTGATCGCCGCATGCTTGCGGTCGACACGGTCGTCGAGGGCGGCCAGCGCCTTGATCTTGTCGGCGTCGGCACTCTCATAGAGCTCGATGATGCGCTTCAGCATGATCTCGACCGTCTCGCAGACCCGCACCACCTCGCGCGTGGCATTGGCCAGCGCCTGGCTCGGCACATCGAGCGCGCTTTCGTTGAGCGCGGACAGTTCGATAACGTCGAGCGAGGCGGCCGGTGCCGCCTTGGAGCCGAGCGCGACGATCTTCTCCGAGGCGCGGTAGACGAAGCCGGCCAGCTGCAGGCCGGCGAGCAGGATGATGACGTTGAACAGGATGTGGGCGTTGACGATCTGGTCGGCCGCCGTGGTGCCAAGGAAGCCGACATGCGGCCGGAAGATCATGAACAGGACCAGCATGACCAGCGAGCCAAGCCCGCGCATCAGCAGATTGCCGACCGGCACGACGCGCACGGCGGGTCCGGCCGAGCGGGTCAGCATCGGCGCGATGATGGAGGAGCCGAGATTGACGCCGAGGATGAGGACGACGCCGAGTTCCGGGCTGATCAGGCCGCGGCCGGCCAGCGTCGCCATCAAAAGCACGGCGGCGATGCTCGACTGGAACAGCCAGGTGATCAGCGCCGCCAGGAGATAGGCGGTGATGGAATCGCTGGAGAAGTAGTTGATGATGACCGGCATCAACTGGCTGTTGCGCAGCGGCTCCGACGCCTGGCCGATCATTTCCAGAGACAGGATCAAGAGGCCGATGCCGACCAGGATGCGGCCGGTCTGGCGCCAGTCGCGCCGCTCGGTGGCCATGAACATCACCGTGCCGGTGATCAGGCAGAGCGGCACCAGCAGCGTGAGGTCGAAGGTCAGCAGCTTGACCACGAGCGCCGAGCCGATCTCGGCGCCGCGCACGGCCAATTGGCCGGCGGCGCCCGAGACGATACCGGAACCGGCGAAGGAGCCGACCAAAAGCGTCACGGCGGTCGAGCTCTGCAGGGCGATGGCGAGGCCCGTGCCGGCCAGCACCGCCATGATCGGATTGCGCATGGTGGCGCGCAGCCTGTGGCGCAGCACATCGCCATAGGCGCGCTCGACGCCGGTCTTCACCATGCGGGTGGCAAACAGCATCAGCGCCACGGCGCCGGCCAGATGCAAAAGGACGACGGAACCGCTCATTTCGGCGCCTGCATGCGGACAGGGCACGCAGAGCGCACGGCGCGGCCAACAGGCGGAAAAGCAAGGGTTCGAATCATGGTCATGACACTGTGAATAATAGCCGGAATATTTTAGCCGGATAATGAAACTTTGTCGATTTCAAGAGGCCGTCGCGGCGCGACAGGCCGTGTCGGGAAATGGATGGGTGCGCGAATGGCTGCACAGCCGGGCTTTGGCCGGTCTGGAACGGCTGCTTTTGCCGAGTGGCCGACGCTCATCTTTGCGATGATGTTCAAGTATCGGCAATAAGCAGAAGATTTCATGACGCAATTGTAATGCCGGCGTTCAGTTTCAGTTCATCCGCCGGCCGCTATTCCTCGGGCATCGACAACCAAGGAAATTTCTCATGAAGCGCATTGTTCTTTCTGTCGTCGCCGTCTCGATGCTGGCCGCCACCTCACTCGCCGGCCAGGCCGCGTCGATGAACGCGCCGGTCGCGCCGCGGTCGAGTTACACCAAGGTCGACTGGCAGAAGCCGGGCCACCACAATGACGTGAGGAAGCGCGTCTTCAAGAAGAAGGTCGTCGTGAAGCGGAACCACTGGCGCGACGGCCAGAAATATTCCGGCTGGAGGCAGCACCGGCCGATCCGCGACTATGGCCGCTACGGCCTGCATCGTCCCGGCCGCGGCCAGGAATGGATCCGCGTCGGCAACGACTATGTGCTGGTCGGCATCGTCTCGGGCGTCATCTTCGGCGCGCTCGCCGCACAGTAAGCGCCGGCAACTGGGCTGAGAAGGAAGGTCGGCCTGTGACGGCCGCCTTTCTTTTTGCCCTGTGGAAACCGGGCATGGCCGGTATTGGGGGTCGTCGGATTTCGCTGGCATGATTATATGGTGGGGAAACGAGTTCCCTCAATGCGCTTTCCACCCGCCTTTCTCGACGAGATCCGCGACCGCGTGCCGATTTCATCGGTTATCGGCCAGCGCGTCGCGTGGGATCGCCGGAAGACCAACGCGTCGCGTGGCGACTTTTGGGCCTGCTGCCCGTTCCATGGCGAGAAGAGCCCGTCCTTCCACTGCGAGGACAAGAAGGGCCGCTATCATTGTTTCGGCTGCTCGGTCTCGGGCGATCATTTCAAATTCCTGACCGAACTCGACGGAATGAGTTTCCCCGAAGCGGTCGAAAAGATCGCCGACATGGCCGGCGTGCCGATGCCGGTGCGCGACGCCCAGGAAGAGCGGCGCGAGCAGGAACGCGCCAGCCTGACCGACGTCATGGAGATGGCGACCGCCTTCTTCCAGGAGCGGCTGCAAGGGCCTGAGGGGGCAAAGGCCCGAGCCTATCTCAGGGACCGCGGGCTGACGCCGGCGACGCAGCAGTCGTTCCGGCTGGGCTACGCGCCGGACAGCCGCAATGCGCTGAAGGAGCATCTCGCGGCAAAAGGCGTGCCGAAGGCCGATATCGAAGCCTGCGGGCTGGTGCGCCATGGCGACGACATTCCGGTCTCCTATGACTGGTTCCGCGACCGCATCATGTTCCCGATTCCGGATTCGCGCGGCAAGATCATCGCCTTTGGCGGCCGGGCGCTGGCGCCCGATGCGCTGGCCAAATACATGAACTCGCCCGACACCGAGCTCTTCCACAAGGGCAACGTGCTCTACAATTTCGCCCGTGCGCGAAAGGCGCTGGCCAAAGGCGGCACGGTCATTGCCGTCGAAGGCTATATGGACGTCATCGCGCTGGCGCAGGCCGGGTTCGAGAATGCCGTGGCGCCGCTCGGCACCGCGCTTACCGAAAACCAGCTCGAACTGTTGTGGCGCATGGCGCCCGAACCGATGCTGTGCTTCGACGGCGACAAGGCCGGGCTGAAGGCGGCATGGCGTGCGGCGGATCTGGCATTACCCTCGGTGCAGGCCGGGCGCTCGGCACGTTTTGCGCTGCTGCCGGAAGGCAAGGATCCCGACGACCTGGTCAAGGCCGAGGGGCCGGACGCGTTCCGCGCAGTGCTTGCCGATGCGCGGCCGCTGGTTGACCTGTTGTGGATGCGCGAGACAGCTGGCGGCGTCTTCGACACGCCGGAACGGCGGGCGGAACTGGGAAAGACGCTGCGGGAGTTGACCAGCCGCATCCGCGACGAAAGCACGCGCTTTCACTACCAGCAGGAAATGCGTGAGCGGGAAAAGAGCTTCTTCGGCTCGCAGCGCGATGCGCGGCAAGGACGCCAGGACTGGAAACCGGGGCAGGGCAAGGCAGCCGCACCCGGCGGCCAGTTCGCCAAGCCTGGTGGCGGTCGCATGGCGATCACCGAAAGCCTCGGCCAGTCGGCGCTGGTCAAGCGCGGCAGCGAAGGGATGTCTGTGCGCGAGGCGACGATCATCGTGGCGCTGGTCAACCATCCGGCGCTGATCGACGAGAATTTCGCCCATGTCGAATTTCTCGACCTCGCCAATTCCGATCTGCAGCGGCTGCACGCCGCCATCCTCGACGCAATGGCACATGACATGGCCAATGATCGCCACGCCGTGGTGGCGACGATCGAGCGTGCCGGCTGCGCCGAGATCTGGGAGCGCGCCGTCGGCCTGATCCGGCGGGCGCGGCAATGGCCGGCGCTGGAGACGGCAGCACTTGACGACGCCCGTGACGCTCTGAACCAGGCACTGCACTTGCAGCGCAGCGCGCGCACCTTACATAAGGAGCTGAAACAGGCGGAAGCGGCGCTCGAAGCGGATCCCTCGGACGAAAACTTCCGCCATCTGATCGAAATTCAGGCGCAATTTCAGGATGTGCAGGCGACGGAAGCGCTGATCGAAGGATTTGGCGTTTCGTCGGGCAGGGCTGGGCGAGCCTAAGTGCAGCTGAGTGCAAGAATGAGAGCGTGGCCGGGCTTCCCAGGGGAGCAAGGCGCGCTAAGTCGGGTAATTGATTCGCTTTTTTCATGCGAATCATGCCAGAGGCGCTTGACCTTCAGGCAGAATGGCGGAATCAGGACGATTCGAAACGTTAACCCGCACCCGCGCCGACGGGAAATGAGCGATGTGAGGTACTGGTCACTGGACAGGCAGGCAGCCTGCCACAGATATCAGGGTTAATCTGGACTTAACGATCAAGGAAGTTAGTGGCCCGGTGAAGCGCGTTTCAAAACGAGCCTATCCGATTTGACTGGTCCGACAGCTTACGCGGCCCCGATGCCCGGCCGCTAGGAGAAGATGAAAATTATGGCGACTAAGGAAAAGGAAGAGGTCGAGACCGAACGCGAAGGCGCCACCGATGGCCCTCTGCTCGACCTTTCCGATGATGCTGTCAAGAAGATGATCAAGGCCGCCAAGAAGCGCGGCTATGTCACGATGGACGAGCTGAATTCGGTGCTGCCTTCCGAAGAAGTGACCTCCGAGCAGATCGAGGACACGATGGCGATGCTGTCCGACATGGGCATCAACGTCGTCGAGGATGACGAGCAGGGCGAAGAGGCCGAGGCCGGCGACACCGCGGCGGACGCCGAGGAAGACGCCAACGAGCTGGCCGAACAGACCGGCACGGCGGTCGCCGCCACCACAACCAAGAAAGAGCCGACCGACCGCACCGACGATCCGGTGCGCATGTATCTGCGCGAGATGGGCTCGGTCGAGCTGCTGTCGCGCGAGGGCGAAATCGCCATTGCCAAGCGCATCGAGGCCGGCCGCGAGACGATGATCGCGGGCCTGTGCGAAAGCCCACTGACCTTCCAGGCCATCATCATCTGGCGCGACGAGCTCAACGAATCCAAGATCCTGCTGCGCGAGATCATCGATCTCGAAGCCACCTATGCCGGCCCGGAAGCCAAGCAGGCGCCGGTGGTCGAGCGCATCGAGGAAGCGCCCAAGGCCGAGGAAAAGCCGCGGCGCGGGCGCGACGAGGAAGACGACATCACCAATGTGGGCGTCGATACGCGCGGCATCGGGGACGATGACGAGGAAGACGAGGACGAGGCGAGCCTGTCGCTGGCGGCGATGGAAGCCGAACTGCGTCCGCAGGTGATGGAGACGCTCGACGTCATCGCCGACACCTACAAGAAGCTGCGCAAGCTGCAGGACCAGCAGGTCGAGAACCGTCTGGCCGCCGCCGGCACGCTGTCGCCCAGCCAGGACCGCCGGCTGAAGGAGCTGAAGGACCAGCTGATCAAGGCGGTGAAGTCGCTGTCGCTCAACACGGCGCGCATCGAGGCGCTGGTCGAGCAGCTCTACGACATCAACAAACGCCTGGTGCAGAACGAGGGCAAGCTGCTGCGCTTGGCCGAAAGCTATGGCGTGCGCCGCGAGGAGTTCCTGAAGGAATATCAGGGTTCCGAACTCGACCCCAACTGGACGCGCGCGATCGGCAATCTGACCTCGCGCGGCTGGAAGGAATTCACCAAGAACGAGAAGGATGCGATCAAGGACCTGCGCGCCGAGATCCAGCATCTGGCCACTGAAACGGCGATCTCGATCCTGGAATTCCGCAAGATCGTCAACCAGGTGCAGAAGGGCGAGCGCGAAGCCGCGATCGCCAAGAAGGAAATGGTCGAGGCCAATCTGCGCCTCGTCATCTCGATCGCCAAGAAATACACCAATCGCGGCCTGCAGTTCCTCGACCTGATCCAGGAAGGCAATATCGGCCTGATGAAGGCGGTCGACAAGTTCGAATACCGCCGCGGCTACAAGTTCTCGACCTACGCGACATGGTGGATCCGGCAGGCGATCACGCGTTCGATCGCCGACCAGGCGCGCACCATCCGCATTCCCGTGCACATGATCGAGACGATCAACAAGATCGTGCGCACCTCGCGCCAGATGCTGCACGAGATCGGCCGCGAGCCGACGCCGGAGGAACTGGCCGAAAAGCTCGCCATGCCGCTGGAAAAAGTGCGCAAGGTGTTGAAGATCGCCAAGGAGCCGATCTCGCTCGAAACGCCGGTCGGCGACGAGGAGGATTCGCATCTGGGCGACTTCATCGAGGACAAGATGGCGATCCTGCCGATCGACGCCGCGATCCAGGCCAATCTGCGCGAGACCACCACGCGCGTTCTGGCTTCGCTGACCCCGCGCGAGGAGCGCGTTCTGCGCATGCGCTTCGGCATCGGCATGAACACCGACCACACGCTGGAAGAAGTCGGCCAGCAGTTCTCGGTCACGCGCGAGCGTATTCGCCAGATCGAAGCCAAGGCGCTGCGAAAACTCAAGCACCCGAGCAGGTCGCGCAAGCTGCGCAGTTTCCTCGACAGCTGAGACATACCGACAGCAAGAACAAAAGGGCGCCACTGGCGCCCTCAGACTGCTGACAAACCTCCGCACGTCTCGAAATCACCCAAGATTCACGGAACGTCTCAGATTCAGATCGCGAACAAACCGGAATCAAAACCCCTCGATTTTGACTGCTGTCAAAAACCGAGGGGTTTGTAATCAATCTGAGGGCGCCACTGGCGCCCTTTTCGTTTGTGGCACGCGCTCTTGCGGCTCGCACTCATCGGGAGGATAATTTCCAGGTCGGATGCATTTTCTGGGCGACAACCCGGATGCCCGCCCCGGCGAAGACGCCGTGCTCCGTGGCCCCGGAGGAGGTGTGCCATGACAAGCTACATCGTGCTGATGAACTGGACGGAGCAGGGCGCGAAGAACGTGCGGGATTCGCCGAAGCGGCTTGATGCCGCCAGGAAGCAGTTGGGCGACATGGGCGGCTCGTTCAAGGCGTTCTACCTGACGATGGGTGAATACGACATGGTGGCGGTGGTGGAAGCACCCGACGATGCGGTCCTGGCGCGTTTCTCGCTGATGCTGGCGGCCGCCGGCAACATCCGGACGCGGACGCTGAAAGCCTTCCCCGAATTCGCCTACCGCGAGATCATCTCGTCGCTTGGATAGCAGGCGGCAGGGTTCGAAGGCGATGACCTGGGTATCCGGCCTGACGGCGCTTTGCCGCAGGACAGGACGCTTCGCCGTGATAGACTGCGGCCAGAGGATCGCGATGAAGAAAGTCTCGATACTGGCTGCCAGCCTTGCCTTGATATCGTCGATGCCGTTCGCCGCCGGCGCCGCGGCGCAAAAACCGGTCGGCATGGCCAATCCGGCATCGGTCCATTGCGGCGAGATCGGCGGGCGTCTGGTGATCAGGAAGGACAGGGCCGGCAACGAATACGGGTTTTGCCGGGTGCCCAAAGGGCGCCTGTGCGAAGAGTGGACGCTGTTTCGCGACAACAAGTGCATAGGGCCAAAGACTGCCATGCGCGGCAAGTGACATGCGCGCTGTCATAGGGTGAGATGATGTCCGAAACACATTCGCATCTTTGGCCCGGCGTGCCGCTCGCCCTTGGCTCGGCCGCTCTGTTCGGCGCGACGCCACCGCTTTCCAAGCTGCTGCTCGACGCCGTGAACCCCTTCATGCTGGCCGGCCTGCTCTATCTCGGCGCCGGTCTCGGCCTCGCTCTCTATCGCTTGCTTCGCGGCAAGCAGGCGGCGGCTGGCGAAGCGCAACTGGCCGCCCGGGATATCCCCTGGCTGGCGCTTGCAATCGGCATGGGTGGCATCTTCGCGCCGGTGCTGTTGATGTTCGGCCTCAGCCTCAACACGGCATCCAGTTCAGCGCTGCTGCTCAACCTGGAGGGGTTGGCGACCATGGCGATCGCCTGGCTCGTCTATCGCGAGAATGTCGACCGGCGCCTGCTTTTTGGAGCCTTCGCCATTCTGGCGGGCGCGGTGCTGTTGTCATGGGACGGCGGCGGCGTTGTTTTCAACCCGGGCGCCCTGCTGGTGGCGGTGGCTTGCGTGGCCTGGGGGCTGGACAACAATTTCACGCGCAGGATTTCAGCCACCGACCCCGTGGTGATCGCCATGCTGAAAGGCCTGGTGGCGGGTGCGGCCAATGTCGGATTGGCGCTTGCCGCCGGGGCGTCGTTTCCCGCGATGTCGATTGTCGCGGCCACGGCCGCGGTCGGCTTCCTCGGCATCGGCGTCAGCCTGGCGATGTTCATCCTGGCGCTGCGCCATCTCGGGACGGCGCGCACAGGCGCCTATTATTCGCTCGCTCCGTTCATCGGTGCCCTGCTGGCCATCGTCATGCTGGGTGATGCCATCACTCTCAAACTGGTGATCGCGGGGCTTATGATGGGTATCGGCCTGTGGCTGCAT
This sequence comes from Mesorhizobium sp. B2-4-19, assembly GCF_006441315.1. Classification (NCBI taxonomy): domain Bacteria; kingdom Pseudomonadati; phylum Pseudomonadota; class Alphaproteobacteria; order Hyphomicrobiales; family Phyllobacteriaceae; genus Mesorhizobium; species Mesorhizobium sp. B2-4-19. Next base: position 250,791 of record NZ_VFUV01000004.1, read on the forward strand.
CTGTCGGAACGCCATGAGCACGAGCACGACCATGAGGCACTGGAACACGAGCACAGTCATGTGCATGACGAGCACCACCAGCACGAGCATGACGGGCTGGTGAGCGAACCGCATTCGCACTGGCACCGGCATGCGCCGATGCGTCACCGGCATCCGCATTATCCGGACCTGCATCATCGGCATAGCCACGGCTGAGCATGCCAAGATCATGCTCAAGCAAACACCCAAGCCTGAACTGACCGTCTGGTACAACACGCGATGCCCTGTCTGCGATGCGGGCATCAGCTGGCAAAAGCGGCGGCTGATCGAAGCGGTCCAGGCGGGGCGGATCGAGTTTCGCGACATCAATCTGGAGCCGGCGGCACTTGGCCGTTTTGGCGCCTCGCTGGAAGACATCCGCCGCCGGCTGCACGCCACCGACGCGGCCGGCCGGCTGCTGGTCGGCGCCGATGTCGCGATTGCCATATGGCAAGCAACACCGGGCGAGGGCTGGCTGGCCGTGCTTTTCGGCAATCCGGTTGCCTTGCCGTTGACACGACTTGCCTATGACCGGTTCGCCGACCTGCTCTACGCCTGGAACCGGCGCAAGGGCCGCTGGTAGCCGCACGCATCCAACTCCGTCGTCTGCAAGACAACCCCCGGACCGGAAGGTCGATCCGGCTGGCGCCGCATTCCGATACATCGTAAGATATATCTTGACTCCAGCAGGGCAGATGCCTAATTAAGATATATCGTAAGATAGAACTCAAGGAGCAATCATGCACAGACATAATCATTTCGGCGAGCGCATGTTCATGCACATGACCGGCAAATTCGGTGGCAGAGGGGGCGGTGGCTTTGGTCCGTTCGGCCATGGCGGTCGCGGCGGCGGACGCGGTGGCCCGGGCGACATGTTCCGCGCCGGCCGCATGCTGGCCGACGGCGACCTCAAGCTGATCACGCTGTCGCTGCTGGCCGAGGCGCCGCGCCATGGCTACGACATCATCAAGGCGCTGGAAGAGCGCACCAGCGGCATCTATAGCCCGAGCCCGGGCGTGGTCTACCCGACGCTGACCTTCCTGGAAGAGGCCGGCTATGCCGTCTCGTCGAGCGAAGGCAACAAGAAGGTGTTTTCCATCACCGAGGCCGGACAGGCGCATCTTGCCGACAATCGCGAGATGATCGACGGCGTGCTCGACCACCTTGAGCGCTTTGGCCGCAAGATGGCCAAGGCACGCGACTGGTTCGGCTGGAACGATGATGGCGAGGACCGCCGCGGTGGTCGCAGCGGGCGCGGCGAGCGTTCGGAAACGCGCGACGAATTCCGCGCCATCCGCCACCGCCTGCGCGCTGCGCTGGGCGACATCGTCGATGCCCCGGCCGAAAAGCAGGCCGAAGCGATCGCCATTCTCGAAGCCGCGGCGGAAGCGCTGGAAGCGCTGACGCACCGCTGATCCGGGCGCAACAAATACATGAAAAAAGCCCGGGCGACCCGGGCTTTTTGCGTCGGCGCGGATGCGGATCATTCCTTGCCGACATACTCGCTGATCAGCTTTTCGTTGCGGGCCTTTTCGATCTTGGCGGTCATCTCGGCCGACAGGCGCTCGTCGGTGCGGTACTTGACCAGGTTCACAAGGCTGCCCGTGAGCAGAAGGATACCCATGGCCCAGTAACCCTTGGTCGACAGGTCGACCGGCGCCAGCCACAGCGACAGGCCGAGCATGAAATAGGCGGCGCCGACCGAGGCAGTGTTGAACATGATGTAGGTCTGATTGGCGTTCATTGGAGTTCTCCGTTGATTTGGCGATGATTGGGTCGATGGAAGCCAGGTCTGCAAAGACTGGTTTCAGTTGATGGTCTTCAGGCGCTCGAGCACGTCCCTGGCGCGCACCTTCATCGCCGGGCCGTGTCCGGCATCGGCAAGGCGGTCGCGGATCGCTTCGTGACGCAGCTCGCCATCGATCTCGTCGAGGATGCCGGCCTCCTCGAACGGGTCGCTGGCTCCCTTGATGCGGGCGAGCAATTCCTCGGCGTCGTTGAGGCTCGCCGAATGGCCGATCGACCTGACGAGGCGTGACTGTGCCTTGCGCTCGGCATCGATGGCGCGCGCCGAGATCATGCCCTGGTTCAAGTCGATGATGCGGCGATGCGCCCGCTCCACTGAAACGCGCATCCGCAATGTCTTTTCGCCAAGGCTCTGCACCGTGGCGCGGCGGACTTCGCGCTCATTCTCCAGTTCGGCGATGGCCGCGGCACCGCTTTCGGCCAGCCCGGTATTGCCGGCGGCCAGCGCGCTGAGTGTGCGGCTTTCGAGATCGGCGTGGCGTCGCTCGAGCTGGTCGAGACCCGCCTGCTCGGCTCGCTGGCGTACGATCAGCGTGGCAAGCGTCTGCTTGGCGGCGGCAAGCCCAGTCTCGGCGTCGCGGATGCGCTGCGCCAGAAGGTCGATGGCGAAGCGATCCTTCAGGCCATCCTCGGCCCTTGCACCGGCGCCGTCGAGCAATGTTCTGATCAGGCTAAGCATGGTTCTTCTCCCTTCGAATTGTTGCCATGAACAATGTTCACGACGCCAGCATAGCAGGAAGTGAACGTTGTTCAAGATAGTTTTTGAACGCTGTTCACGAAATCCCGGATGTGGTAAACGGAGGGACGATCGTGGTTCGAACAGCCGGGGCCGAGGGCACGGCATCCATAAGGACAAGCATGGCACTGGACAGGGAAGAAATAGGCGAGCGGGTGCTGGCGATTGCCGAGGTGCTGCTCAACGAGGGCGGCATGGACAATCTGAAGGCCAGAACCATCGCCGAGCAGGCGGGCATCTCGGTCGGCTCGGTCTACAATCTGTTTTCCGACCTCGACGGGGTGCATCGTGCCGTCAACATGCGGCTGCTCGACCGGTTGGGCGCGGCAGGGGCGGCGGCGATGGCCGGTCTTTCCCAGCGCGGCATCACCGATGTGCGTCAGCGCCTGCTGGCGCTGGCCGGCGCTTATGTACGCTTCGTCGAGGCGCATCCGGGCAGCTGGCCGGCGCTGCTCGCCTTCAACAGGCGGCGCCTGGCGCTGACCGAGCCGGATGCCTACGAGGCGCGGCTCGACCAGCTGTTCGAGATCATTGCCGGCGTGCTCGGCGGCGGCGACTTCGACCTTGACGACGATACCCGCCGGATCGCCGCGCGCACATTGTGGTCAAGCGTGCATGGCATCGTCACCAGCGGCTACGCCGGCAGGTCCGTTCGCCGGCAGGCCGACGAGATCGACCAGCAGATCGAGCTGCTGGTCGCCGTCTTCATCAGGGGGCTGGAACGCGGCGGCACATTCGCGCATGCTGGGACAACAGCGTCGTGAATCGAAACGTTGAAGGCTTGCATGCATTCGGCATGCCAAAGCTGAAGGCCGGCGCTTTGACCAGACCTTTGAGCCACCTGCCTTGCAACAGGCGGTCTTCGTCTGCTCACCATTGTGAACTCGTTCCGGATCGGCTGCATTCCAACCGCTCGCGCAGGACATCGTCCTGAGCAATTGGCTTGACGTTGAGGGTTGACGCGTCGCGCGGCTTCGCGAACGTGGCAGATCGGGGCAATGAAGAGCCGGATGATGACGACAGTTGACGATTCAACCCCAGCAGCGCGGGAATTGTATCTTGATCTCCTGGTCAGGATATTGCTCAACACCATTTACCAGGATCCCGCGATCAACCCGGGGGTTCGGCCGATGGTGATCGAGCCGTTCAACCCGAAAACCCGCGCGATCGGCAAGGATTGGCCAACGCAGGCCCACACGATGGTCGGCCGGGCGCGTCTCGAGAGCTTGCGCAATCTATCACAGCAGGTGCTGGACGACGGCATCGTTGGCGACTTCATCGAAACGGGCGTCTGGCGCGGTGGCTGCTGCATCCTGATGCGCGGCGTTCTTGCCGCGAACCAGATCCACGACCGCAAGGTCTATGTCGCGGACTCGTTCGCCGGCCTGCCGGCGCCAAACGAAGAGCTCTATCCCCGGGATACCGGATGGGACCTGCACGTGTTCAAGGCGCTGGCCGTCTCGCTGGAGACGGTCAAGGACAATTTCTCACGCTATGGGCTGCTCGATGAGCAGGTCGTGTTCGTGGAAGGGATGTTCAGCGACACGCTGCCGTCGCTGTCGGCCGGGCCGTTCGCGCTGCTGCGGCTCGACGGCGATCTTTACGAGTCGACCATTGTGGCGCTGAATTCCCTTTACCCCAAATTGTCCCGAGGCGGTGTTGTCATCATCGACGATCGTGCCCTCGATCCATGCCAGCGCGCGGTGATCGATTTTCGCGATCAACACGGCATCACGGCGCCGATGCAGGAGATCGACTGGACCGGATCCTGGTGGCGCAAGGAATGAGAGTGTCTTCCTTTTTACGCAATTCCCAAGGGAAAGCGCTGCGCGCTTTTCCCGGGAAAACCGCTCCACACTTTTCCTGCAATTGCTCTAGCGAACGCGACGGAGATAGCCGTTGACGTTCCACGTCACATTGGTGCCGAAGTGGTCGCAAAGGCCGGTATCGATTTCATAATTCTGCCCACGATCGCGCAAGAACAGCTCGACCGCACGGCGCGGGCCGCCCATCAGCCTGGCGACATATTCTGGGCCATAAAGATCGTCGACAATACCGTCCTCGACGACAATATACTCTCCCGCAACCAGCCAATGATCGAAGAAGCGCAGCACGGCGAGCGTCGTCTCGCAGTGATGGTCCGCGTCCTCGATGACGAACATCGGTCTGGGGAGGCTCTCGATCAGATCCGCCGGTAAGGTTGCCGCCAGGTCGCGACCATCGCCACGATGGAACGTCACGCCAGGCACGCTGATCGAGGGCGGCGTGATGTCGATCGAGTGAATGACGCAGTCGACGCCGAAGCTGCGCAGTATATCGGCAAACCAGAGCGCGCTGCCGCCCCATTTGGAGCCGATCTCGATCAATGTCCGGGGCTTCTGCTGCCAAAGCAGCATTTGGTACAGCGCCAGATCGAATGGATTTTTGTAGGTGGGCACGCCCTTGTAGGTGTAGCGCATGGTGCCGTCTTGAATCCTGGCAAGCGATGCACCAAGCAATGCACTTCCGGTGGCAAGACGTTCAATCATACGGTTGTCCTTCAAGCCGACGTCAAACCCGATTATCCGGTATGCCGCCGCGACACAGTGTGAGCGGGTCGGTTGGCGGTTCAGAAGATACTTGCCGAAGCCGGTGTAGCAACGGGGTCGCAGCCGCAGAGAAACTCGTTGGTCATGAACGGCTTACTGGTACGAAATATCGCCACCCATATTCAAGGACATTCATGGCAGGCAGCGGTATATTGCCGATCGTGATTGAATTCCCATGCGCCTCCCGCAACGCAGAACCGGTTGCCAGGATAGGGGCGGAACAGCGGGAGGGGGCTGGAACGCGGCGGCACATTCGCGCATGCTGGGACAACAGCGTCGTGAATCGCGAACAGGCCGGCCGCGGTCGCACGGCGAACAAGGAGATTTGAGCCATGTCTTTTCTGAAACGTCTTTTCGGCGGTGGCGGCGGTGAAGCGGCCGAGCCCAAGAGTGCCGCACCCGCCAAGCAGGTCGAGTACAAGGGTTTCCTGATCAGCGCCACACCCTACAAGAACGATGGCCAGTACCAGACCTGCGGTATCGTCTCCAAGGAGATCGACGGCGTGGTGAAGGAGCACAAATTCATCCGCGCCGACCGCTTCGCCGGCCTCGACGACGCCGTCGACATCTCGATCAAGAAGGGCATCCAGCTGGTCGATGAACAGGGCGAGCGGATTTTCGGCTAGGGCTTGGCCACATGGCGCCTGCATAAATCCAGCTTATCATCACCCCTAGTTTTTGAAGACGTTACAGGGCCTTTCGCCATCTGTAGCTTCGACTCTGCACATTGGAAATGACTGGGATTTGGTGGGTCGATGCCGACACATACGCGGGTGGTGATTGTTGGCGGCGGGTGCGTCGGCGCGGGCATCCTCTATGGTCTGGCCAAGCGCGGCTGGACCGACGTCGCGCTGCTCGAACGCACGCAGCTGACGGCCGGCTCGACCTGGCATGCGGCGGGCCTCGTCCCGTCCTATGCCCGCAATATCAATATCGGCCGGATGATCAACAAGACCATCGAGATCTATGAAGGGCTAGAGGCCGAGACCGGGCAGCCGGTCGGCTGGCATAAATGCGGCCAGTTGCGGATCGCCAATTCCAGGGACCGGCTTGACGAATACAAGAGCTATATGAGCGTGGCCGACGCTCAGGGCATGCGGGCGCATTTGCTGTCGCCGGCGGAGGCGAGGGCGCTCTGCCCGCTTCTCGACAACAAGCATATGCTCGGCGCGCTCTATCATCCTGATGACGGCCATATCGCGCCGGCCGACGTGACCCATGCCATGGCCAAGGGCGCGCGGGATCTGGGCGCCAGGATCCACCTGAACACGGAGGTCACCGGCTTTCAGCGGACCGCCGGCGGCGAATGGCTGGTCCAGACGAACAAGGGCGACATGATCTGCGAGCATGTGGTCTGCGCCACCGGCAATTACGCGCGCCAGACCGGCGCGCTGCTCGGCCTCGACATCCCCGCCATTCCGATCCTGCACCAGTACTGGATCACCGAACCCGTGCCGGAGATCGTCGAGCGCAAAAAGCAGGGACGTGCCGAAATGCCGATCCTGCGCGACGAGGGCTTTGAGGGCTATCTGCGCGAGGAGGGCGACGGATTCATGTTCGGGCCCTACGAGCGCACCGAACACCTCAAGCTGTTCGCCGAGGACGGCGTTCCCGCCTGGTTCGGCGCCGATCTCGTCGAAGAGGATTTCGAGGCGGTGTCGTGGAACTGGGAGCAGGCAACGCAGCTTGTGCCGGCGCTGGGACGTGCCGGGATCAAGGCCAATGTCCGCGGTCCCTTCCAGATGACGGCGGACGAGCTTCCGCTGATGGGACCGGCCTGGGGCCTGCCCAATGTGTGGCTGGCCGAGGGTGTGCCGGGCGGCATATTGTGGGGCGGCACGATCGGCTATTACCTGTCGGAGCGGATCGTCGAGGGCGGCAACAGCCTCGACACTTCCGATCTCGATCCGCGCCGCTTCGGCGACTATGCCAACAAGGCCTGGACGCGCGAGAAGGTCCGCGAGGCCTGGGGCACGCATGCCGAGCAGAAATATCCGGGACAGGACATGCCCGCCGCCCGCCCGCAGAAGACCGCGCCGTCCTATGCGCGGCTGACCGAACTGGGTGCGGTCTGGGGCGTGCTCAACGGCTGGGAAATGCCGAACTGGTTCGCGCCCAACGGCGTCGAGGCCAAGGACCAGTACAGCTGGCGCTGGACCGAAAAGGGCGTGTTCGTCGGCGAGGAGGTGCAGGCGGTGCGCAACGCCGTCGGCCTGGTCGAGATGACGCCGATGACCAAGTTCGAAGTATCGGGGCCAGGCGCGGCCGCCTGGCTCGACACGATCCTCGCCAACCGCCTGCCGGCGACCGGCCGGGCGGTGCTGGCACATCACCTTACCGCTGCCGGCGGCGTGCAGGCCGAATATATGGTGGCGCGCCTTGGCGACGACAGTTTCTACCTGATTTCGACGCCGCGCGCGGAACGCTGGAATTTCGACGATCTCTCAAAGCTGCTTCCCGCCGACGGCAGCGTCAGTCTGAAGAACGTCACCAACGAGCGCGGTTGCTTCACGGTCGTCGGGCCGAAGGCGCGAGACGTGCTGCAACCACTCACCGAGATCGACCTGTCGAATGCGGGCTTTCCCTGGTTCGGCGTGAAGACCAGCGGCGTGGCGCTTGCCAGCGACGTGCGGCTGCTGCGCGTCAACTACGAGGGTGAACTCGGCTGGGAACTCTATCATCCCATGGCCTACCAGCGGCAATTGCTCGACGCCATCCTGAGAGAGGGCGAGAAGCACGGCATGCGGCTCGTCGGGCTGCATGCGCTGGAATCGCTGCGGCTGGAGAAATCCTATCGCGCCATGTATCGCGACATGAATCCCGAACTCAACGCACTGGAGAGCGGGCTCGAGCGCTTCATCCGCCTCGACAAGGGCGATTTCGCCGGCCGCGACGCGGTCGTGAAATACAAGGCGAGGAACGACCAGCGCCGGTCGGTGACGCTCAGAATAGAGACCGACGGCGCCAGCACGCTTGCAAGTGAAGGGCTGTACATCGGCGGCGAGCTTGTCGGCCGCATCACGTCGGGCGGCTATGGCTACACGCTCGGCCACGATGTGGCGCTGGCGCTGTTGCCCGAGCGTCTCGGCACGCCCGGCACGAAGCTCGACGTCGCCATTCTGGGGGAATGGAAGACCGCTGAGGTCATCGCGGACTCGCCCTATGATCCCTCTTCGGCCAGGGCGCGGATGTAACGCGCAGCAGACGTGAGCGAAGGTATTGGGGGCACGCTTCCAGCTTCCGTTGTTTTTGCATAGGACTGTCGGCGCCGAAAGCAGCTTCGGTCATCACTTGCCGATGTAGGCGGCCAGTTCGTCCGGTGTCCCGTTTGGGAAAGCCCGTTTTAGAAAGTCCAAGAACGCCGACACTCGCGCGCTGAGCAGCCGCCGCGATGGGTAGAGCGTCCAAATCGAGATTTCGGGACCGTCGATATCCCCCCAATTCACCAGTGTCCCGTCAGCCAAGTCGTGGCTCACCAACGAAATGGGAAGACGTCCCGCACCGACGCCGGCTCGCACGGCATCCCGGACCATGATGAGCGTTGACAAAACGAGGACCGGCTCGATTGTAATTGTTGACCGGCCACCGGGTGTCTTCACGTGCCATGTTTGCAGTTCGCCTGCCCCGCGCGCAACGCCAGGAGCGGCACGCTCACCGGTCGTGCGAGGAAGGTCGGGGCTCGCCACAACAACCAGACGGTCGCGGAGAAAACGCCCGTCCGACCAGGCTTTCGTCGGGATCGGGGTTGACCCGGATTACCAGATCGTAGCCTTCCTCGATCATGTCGACAGGCCGGTCCTCGGTCGTCACTTCAAGCTTCACCTCCGGATACTTGAGGGCAAATCCCGCGGCGATCCTCCCCATTGCCGTCTGCGAAAAATGTAAAGGTGCGCCGATCCTTAATCTCCCCTTGGGTCTCTGAGCGCCCGAGGCAATCGCCGAAGCCGTCTCGTCCAGTTCGGCAAGCAGCGCCCCCGTCCGTTCGAAGAGCGCCCGTCCTTCTTCGGTGAGCTTCAGGTTACGCGCACCCCGTTCAAACAGGCGCAGATCAAGACTGCGTTCCAACTCTCCAACGCGCCGGGACAGCGTTGCCTTGGGCCGGCCGGTGGCCCTTGCCGCTTTGCCGAAGCCACCATGGCGGGCGACGAGATTGAAATCGGCGAGCGCAAGAAGATCCATCTGTGTTCCACCAGTGAGACGGTGCGTCTAAAGTTTCCGTCTATTGGGCTCTCAGTGAGCCACACATATTGGAGGTGTCAAGCAATCCAACAGGAGAAATTTTCATGACCATTCTCGTTACCGGTGCCACAGGCAACATTGCCCGTCAGGTCGTCGAACACCTCGTCAAGCGCGGCGCCGATGTCCGTGCTCTCGTCCGCGATCCGTCGAAAGCCAGCTTCCCGGCAGGCGTATCCGTTGTGCAAGGCGATTTTCTCGATGTCGATTCGCTGCGCAAAGCCATGTCTGGCGTTTCCACTCTCTTCCTCTTGAACGCCGTGGTGCCGGACGAATTCACCCAAGCTTTGATCGCGCTGAACGTCGCCCGATCGGCCGGTATCGAGCGCATCGTCTATCTTTCGGTGCTCCACGCTGACGTCTACGTGAACGTGCCGCATTTCGCGGGCAAGTTCGGCGTCGAGCGAATGATCGAGCGGATGGACTTCAAGGCTACGATCTTGCGCCCGGCCTACTTCGTCCAGAACGATCTGATGATCGAAGACGTCATCACCGGCTACGGCACCTACACGATGCCGATCGGCGCCAAGGGTCTTGCCATGATCGACGTGCGTGATATCGCCGAGATCGCCGCCCTTGAGCTGCTGCGCCGCGAACAGTCCGCAGAGCCGCTTGCGCTCGACCGGATCAACCTCGTCGGTCCGCAGACACTGACTGGGACGGATATCGCCGCAATCTGGTCAGACGTGCTCGCCCGCCCGATCCACTACGGCGGCGACAATACCGAGGGCTTTGAGCAAAATCTCAAGCAGTTCTTGCCCGCCTGGATGGCCTACGACATGCGCCTGATGGGCGAGCGCTTCTTCACCGACGGGATGCTGCCCGAGGCCGGCGACGTCGAGCGCCTGACTGCGCTTCTGGGTCGCCCACTGCGCCCATATCGCGACTTCGCCTCAGTAATCGCTGGTTCGCGGGCGATAGAGACGGCGGCGAGCTGAGGAGTAAAACCCGCTGGCTCTTGCAGCAACATCATTGCTGCACTGCACAATAGCAGACGAGAGGCAGCTGCTCCGTTCGGGGCTCTTAGTCCGAAAAACTCACGCTGACGCCGCGCTGGCGAAAATAAGCTTGCATCAACTTGCGGCCCGAGCGGTTGTTTTGCGCCAGCTTGGCCGGATCGAACACCGCCTGTTCCATCCCCTCGCGTGCCAGCGCGGCCTTGAGCGTGGCGATATGTGCGTCGATGTCGGCATTGTCCGCCCGAAGCGATGCATAGATATTCTCGGTCGCCTCGGCCACGGTCGGTTCGCTCACAGCTGTCGTCCTCTTGTTGATTGGGCGGCGGCTTAGCACAGATTCGCGGCTGCGCGATACCGATGCGTACCGGCCAGACTGGTCAGCCACAGGGATCCGATCGGCGCGGCGCCTAAGCCTGGCCGCTCCTGGCCGACTTCGCAAGTTCCTGTTCCAGGTCCACCAGTTCCTTGCCGCCGGCCATCAGGTTGAGCAGCTGGTCGCGGGTGATTTCGCCCTTGGCGTAGGTGCCGGTGCTTCTGCCGCGCTTCAACAGCGTGAAGCGGTCGCCGACGACATAGGCGTGGTGGACGTTGTGGGAAATGAAGATGACGCCGATGCCGCGCGCCTTGGACTGCACGATGAGCTTCAGCACCACGGATGCCTGGTGGACACCCAGCGCCGAGGTGGGCTCGTCGAGGATCAGCACCTTGGCGCCGAAATAGACGGCACGCGCTATGGCCAGGCATTGCCGTTCGCCGCCCGACAGCGTGCCGACCGGCTGTTCGGGATCGCGCAACTGGATGCCCATCGCCGACATTTCGTCATAGGCGGTGCGGTTGGCGAATTCGGCGTCGAACTGGCTGATCGGCCCGAACTTGCGCATCGGCTCGCGCCCGAGGAAGAAGTTGCGTGCCACGCTCATCAGCGGCACCAGCGCCAGGTCCTGGTAGACGGTCGCGATGCCGCTGTCGCGCGTATCGGCGGGCGAGGCGAACCGTGTGGGCTTGCCCTGGACGCGGATTTCGCCCTCGTCCGGCGAGTAGACGCCGGACAGGGTCTTGATCAGCGTCGACTTGCCGGCGCCATTGTCGCCGAGCAGGCAATGCACCTCGCCGGGGCAGACATCGAAGGACACGTCCTTCAGCGCCACGACCGAGCCGAAATATTTGCTGACCGACTTCAGTTCGACATAGGGCTCGGCCATCACCGGCTCCTCATGGCGCGGTTGCGCACATAGCTGTTGAACAGCACCGCGATGACCATCATGGCGCCCATGAACAGCTTGAACCAGTCGGTGTCGATGCCGGTGTAGAAAATGCCCATCTGCACCACGCCGAAGATCAGGGCGCCGAACATGGCGCCGATGGCCGACCCGTAGCCGCCGGTCAGCAGCGTGCCGCCGATGACGACGGCGATGATGGCCTCGAATTCCTTCTGCGTGCCGCGCAGCGTGTCGGCGGAGCCAGTGACCAGCACCTGGACCGCCGCGAACAGGGCGGCCGCGAGTGCCGTCATGACGAACAGCGTGATCTTGGTGCGCGCCACCGGCACGCCGAGATTGCGCGCGGCATTGGCTTCGCCGCCGGCTGCAAAAATCCAGTTGCCGAAGCGGCTGCGCGTCAAGAGCCAGGTGCAGGCCAGTGTCAGCGCGATCCACCACACGATCGACACCGGAATGCCTGATATCGACGGCATTCCGTCGGCCCGCTTGCCGACCAGGCCGAGGTCGGAAAGCCAGGCGATCAGGCCGGTGAACACCTGGCCGGAGAACAGGCTGTTGAGGGGATCGTTCTGCGCCAGCTCGTGCACGCCCGACACCTGGGTCCGCCCTGAAATGCCGCGCGTGAGGCCGAGCGTCAGGCCACGCAGCATGAACAGGCTGCCGAGCGTCACGATGAAGGAAGGCAGGCCGGTCCTGACGACGGCGAGCCCGTTCAGCGCGCCGATGCCGCCGCAGACGGCAAAGGTGAACAGCAGCGAAAGCCAGATCGGCCAGCCCCAGAACACGGCAGGGATGGCGATGAGGATGCCGGCAAAGCCGATCATCGAGCCGACCGACAGATCGAACTCGCCGGCAATCATCAGCAGGGCCACGGGTGCGGCGAGAATGCCAAGCTGGGCCGAGACTTCGAGGAAGTTGACGATGCCCTTGGCACTGAAAAGCCCCGTGCCTCCCGCCGTGATGGCGAAGAACACGAAGACCAGCACGGTGCCGGCGGCCGCGCCAAGCTCCGGCCTGCTTAGCAGGCGGCTGAGGCGTGAGACAGACCGGACCCGCTCGTCGCGAATCTCTGAAACCATGGCTGCTTGCCCTCAAGAGTGTCGCAGCCGGGGCGGGCCCCGGCCGCCAGTGTTAGCGCTTGCCTTGTTTCGACAGCTCGATGACCGAGGCGGCAGTATCCTTGGTGACGAAGCCTGGGCCGGTCGGATAGTCGGCGATCGGCATGATCTTGTACTTCTTCCAGAGATCGAACATCGCGACCGGGATGTAGCCCATGGCGTACTGCTGGGCGTCGATGCCCCATTCCATCTTGCCGCCGACGACGGCCTGCAGGATCGTGGGCGAGAGGTCGAACGTGCCGGTCTTCACCTTGCCCGAGAGGCCCAATTCATCAAGCGCGGCCAGCGTCGGTTCGGCGCCGCTGGCGCCGACGGCGAGGATGAACTGTGTATCGGCATGAGCGGTCATGTAGGCGATCACGCGGTTCTTCATTTCGGTCGGGTCGATGACGCCGTTCATCACCGGCACGTCGACGCCCAGACCCTTGGCGAAGCCGGCGCAGCGGTCGTCAAGGCTCGAATTGCCGACCTCGTGGTTGGCGCAGACCGCCTTGGTGAGGCCGAGCGCCTTGATGCGCTCGCCGGCCATGACGCCCGCCTGGAATTCATCCTGCCCCATGAACAGCAGGCCGCCAAGGTCATGGGTGAGTTTCGAGCCGCCGGAATCGATGACGATCACTGGAATGCCGGCGGCGACGGCGTTCTTGACCGGAGTTGTAAGGGCGGCCGCATCGGGGATTGAAACAACCATGCCGTCGGGCTTCGAGGCCGCGATGGCGTCGATCATCTGCCCCATCTTGGCCATGTCGAAGGTTTCGGGCGCCAGATATTCGGCCTTGACGCCGAGCGGCTTGGCGGCATCGTCCATGCCGTTCTTGACGACCGACCAGTAGGGGTCGCCGCTCTGGCCGTGGGTGACGAACACCACCCGGGTTTCGTCGGCGGCCGCAAGGGTCATGGCCGCCATCATCATCGTGAAGCCGGCCAGCAGGCCGAGCGCGGGCCTTATCAATTTCGCAAGCGAAAACATAACAACCTCCTGTTTGTTTTCCGCCGCCGCAATTACGGTCGGCAGTCCAGTTGCCCCTTCATTCCAGTTTCATTCCTCAGCACTGGTTCCCTGGAGGCCCGCATAGTGGCCTCGATCACTCCATGACGGTAAATCCGGCTTGCCTCGCCATGCGCGACAGGTTCTTAAATCCCATCGTCGCATAGGTCAGCGGATTGGCCTTGTTGGGATCCTGCTCGGCCTCCACGACCAGCCAGCCGCTGTAACCATTGTCGGCCAGCACGCGCAGAATGGCGGGATAGTCGATGAAGCCGTCGCCTGGCACGGTGAAGATCCCGTCCATGACCGCGCCCATGAAACTCATGTCCTCGGCGCGGGCACGCTCGAGCACGGTCTTGCGGGCGTCCTTGCAGTGCACATGCACGACGCGTTTGACCTGCGCCTTGATCAAGGCGAGCGGGTCGCCGCCCGAAAATATCGAATGGCCGGTGTCGTAAAGCAGGCCGACGGCTTCGCCGGTATGCCGCATCAGCAGGCCAACCTCGGCATCTGTCTCGACGATGGTCCCCATATGGTGGTGAAAGGCCATGCGCACGCCGAAGTCCGCCATTCTTTCGGCGAGTGCCGTCAGCTTGCGGCCATAGGCCGGCCATTCTTCCGGGCTCAGGGCCGGGCGTTGCGAGATCGGTCCCCAGATGGCGTTGTGGCGCCCGCGCGAGGTGTCGGCATAGACGACATGGGTAGAGCCCATATCCTTCAAGAGCTGGAGATGCGGCGTGATCGCATCCATCTCGGCACCAAGATCCTTCTCGTCGCAGCGGCCATCATACCAGCCGGAAATCACCGCGAGGCCATAGCGGTCCATGATCGGCCTCAGCTCGGTCGACCGGCGCGGAAACTTGCCGCCGAGTTCGGTGCCGGCGTAGCCGGCCTGCCTGGTTTCGCTGAGACAGACTTCAAGCGGCGTATCGCCGCCGAGTTCCGGCACGTCATCATTGGTCCAGGTGATCGGATTGATGCCGATGCGAACCGTCACGGGCGAGCTCCTGATTGCTTCGATTGGGCAAGGTGATGGCGGGTCAGTCCAGCCAGCAGCGTCATGTCGCGGCGCGCGTGCTCGGCGGTGTTGCGCACCGGCGTACCCTCGACGATTGCCGACCAGAAGCCCTTCAACTCCTCGATAAAAGCCTCTTCAAAGCCGCTGCGGATGTCGCGGCTGGAGAGCGTGTGGCCGTCGGCGCTGCGGACGGTCAACCGCGTCGGCTGGTGGTTGAGATAGGGCGAGGGAAATTCCAGCTCGAGCGAGGCATCGTCGAAATGGAGCGTGATGCGCTCGCGGTAATCAGGCAGCCCCGGCGTGGCGACATGGACCATGGTCCACAGGGCCCGGCCATCGAGCAGCCGCACGGCGCCCTGGCCGCCTTCGCCCCTGGCGAAGAACGAGGCGCCGACGATTTCGCCGTCGGCGACGCCGAGCGCATCGAGCAAGCCATGGACGGCGTTGACGTCGTGCACGATCGACGAGGAATAAGCGCCGACAAAGCCGCGGAAGGCCTCGGGATCGTCGATCCCGGGCACCGCGCGGTCGACCTGCTCGCGCTGTCTGGCTTCGGTCGAGGCAATCAGTTCCGCCGCGACGTCGTCACCCCGGCAAGTGGAGGCGTGCCGGATGAAGGGCCAGGCGTCGGGATCGTTGACCTCGACCGAAATGTAGCGAAGCGTCCGCGCCGTGCCGGGCAGCAAGTTCAGCGCCGCCTCGTAGCTCGGGTCGAAACGCTTCATGTAGCCGACCTGGAGCACCTTTGCGGCGCGATCCCTGGCGGCGATCAGTTCGTCGATGTCCCGCGCGCCGTAGCAAAGCGGCTTTTCGCAGAAGACATGCAGGCCCCTGGCAAAGGCGGCGAGGCTCTGTTCGCGGTGCAGCGCATCCGGCGAAGCGATGACCACGGCGTCAAGCGGCATGGCGAGCAGCGCGTCGAGATCGGAAAATGTCTCGAGGCCGAATTCCTCTGCGACGAAAGCGCGGACTTTTCGCGACGGATCGTAGACGCCAAGGATATTGAACTGCCGGTGCAGCTTGAGCAGGTTCGGAATGTGCTCGACCTGGGCGACGCCGCCCGCCCCGATCACTCCCACCCTTATGCACTGCATCGGCCAGCCCCATCTGAACCCGAACGCTTTTTTCTTGAGGGTAGGCCTCCTTTGGTTCCATTGTTAGAACCAGATTCCATTGATTTTTGGGAACCAGATGAAGACCAGCTTTCCCGTTGACGGCATTGCCCTGGATCGCGACAGCTCCGCCAATCTGCACCGGCAGCTCTATGTCCAGTTGCGCGGCCTGATCGAACGGCGCGTGCTGCCAAGCGGCCACGCACTGCCCTCGACACGGGTCATGGCGCGGGATCTGAAAGTCGGACGCAACACGGTGATTGCCGCTTGCGAACAGTTGGCGCTGGAGGGCTATCTGGCGATACGTCCGCGCAGACCCTCGGTGGTGATGGATCTGCCGACGCGTTCGGCAGTTGCCGAACAAATGTCGGTCGAGGACGCCAATCCGCTATCGCGGCGCGGCCAGGCCATGCTTGCCCAACCCTATCATCATGGCCAGCCGGGTATGCTTGCCTTCCATCCCGGCATGCCGGACCCGGACAATTTTCCGTTCAACACCTGGTCGAAACTGCTCGGTCGCCGCGCGAAGTTCGCCCATATCGATCTTTTCGGCACCTATCACGTCAAGGGCTATCCGCCGCTCTGCGAGGCCATAGCGCGCTATCTCACCGGCTCGCGCGGGGTGAAGTGCACCGCCGAGCAGATCGTCGTGACCAATGGCGCGCAGTCGGCGTTCGATCTCCTGGCCCGGCTGCTGATCGATGACGGCGACACGGTGTGGATGGAGGAGCCGGGCTATTACGGCGCCGGCTCGGCCTTCGTCTCGGCCGGCGCGAAACTCGCACCGCTGCGCGTCAGCAACGTGGGCTGGAACCTCGATCCGCCCGATGTCGTGCCCCGCATGATCTTCGTGACGCCCTCCTGCCATCACCCGCTCGGCATAACCATGCCGATGGAACAGCGGCTCAATCTGCTGCACATGGCCGAGACCTGGCGTTCGTGGATCATCGAGGATGATTATGACGGCGAGTACCGTTTCCAGGGCCAGCCTATTCCGGCGCTGCAGGGCATCGGCGCATCGAACCGCGTGGTCTATGTCGGCACTTTCGCCAAGATCCTTTTCCCGGCCATGCGGCTGGGCTTCATGGTGACGCCCAAGGCGATAGACCATACGATCGTCTCGGCGCTGAGCGTGAGCGGCCAGTTCGCCCCCTTGCTGACCCAGGCCGCGCTGGCGGACTTCATGAATGAGGGGCATTTCACCCGCCATCTCAGGCGCATGCGGCGGCTCTACGCGGAGAGACGGCAGTTCTTCCTGGAAAGCGCGCAACGGCATCTCGGGGAATGGCTGGATTTCCACACGACCGAATCCGGCATCCAGGTCGTCGGCATTTTCCGCGACAGATGCAGCGACCGGGCGGTAGCCGAAGCGGCGCTCCAGCAAGGCATCAACGTGTCGGCCCTGTCTATCCAGTACCGCCACGGCACGCAGCAGAACGGCCTTGTCATGGGCTTCGCGGCCGCCGATGCGCAGACGACCGAAAGGACGATGCAGAAGTTTCGCACCGTGCTGCAAAACCATTTTTCGCGAATGAATGATCCCAGGTAAGCAACTGGGATTATTCGTTTAAGCCCGGCTCGTGCTGGTGTGCGTTGCTAGCCCAGATCGGCCATCCGTGCCCGACAGCGCACCTCGTCGATCGGCCTGCCAAGCGCGGCGAAGCGCGTGGCTGCCTCCTCGAATGCCGCCACGGCCCGGGTTTTGTTGCGCTCGGCCCGGCGCTGCACGCCGCGCGCTTCCCACACGGCAGCCACCCAGGGGCCGCCGTTCCACATGCCGGCGACCCGCTCAGCCTCGTCGAGCCGGCGGTTGACCTGTTCGATCTCGCCCGCCTCGGCCAGGGCAACGGCAGCCGCCGTACGGAAGGTCATTGAGCAAGGCTGGCAATTGCAGCCCGATGACAGCATGCGGTCACCTTCGCGAATGGTCTCGGCGATCCTCTCGGGGTTGGCGGCGCGCACCTCAAGCCCTTTCAGGCTGATCAGCAGGTGCGGCGCCAGCCAGGAAGAACGGGCAAGGGTGGTGGCGCGGTGGATCAACCGTCCTGCCTGCCATTTCTGGTGGCGGGCAAGCGCGAGTTCCGTCAGGCGCTGTAGCGCCAGTACGCGGCCGGCCACGGTTCCCACCTGCGCGTAGAGTCTCTCGGCCTCGGTCAACATGCGTTCGGCCTCGGCCAACTGGCCCGAGAACAGCGCTGCTTCACCCAGCACGAGCGAGGCCAGGCCGCGCCCGACGACCGAGCCGGCGCCCTCGGCCACCGACAGGAGCTCTCGTGCAGAGGCGGCGATGTCGTGGTGGCCCTTGGCACTGCAGAGGCAGAATTCGGCCAGGCACAGATGCCCGTCAAAAACGTTGGAGACGAAGGCTGGCTTGGAGCGGACCCATTCGATGAACTCCGCCCTGAACAGTTCGCGCCACTGGCCCTGCATGTGGGCCACCAGGCCGATCAGGGCGCTGGCCTCGCCAACCTCGCGGGCCAACCCCGCGCCCATGGCGAGTTCGCGGGTTTCCCGGCCAACTTGGCCGGCCTTGGCGAAGTCGCCGCTTTGCAGGTGCAGCAGGCCCCAGGCCAGCGAGGCGCGGATGCGGTCGCTCAAGCCGACGGGGTCGATAGAGGGTACGGCCAGCGCCTTTTCGTACAGCTTCACGGTTTCCGCGCCGGGACCGACGCCGAGGTCGATCCGCAGGCTTTCGCTCAGCTGATTGAACAGCCGGATCGCCTCGGCGCGGTTGCCGGCGTCGAGCGCCGATTGCATCAGGGCGCATTGCGCCTGCTCGTCGGCCGGGTCCAGCGCGATCAGGCGCTGCCAGAGCTTGCCGGCCCGCAGCACCTCGGCATAACGCTGCCGCAGGGCCTGGCGGGGCGTTTCGAACCAGTCGACATAGGGGTCGTCCGGCAGCAGGTCTCCCAAATAGAGGTCGGCGGCCGCTTCGCAGGCGGCGATTTCCTTGGAGTGCAAGGCAAGCCTGGCGGCGGCCTCGAACGCCTCGACGTCGATCTCGAGGTCGGCGGCCGGGGCGAGGGCGATAATTTCGGCCGCTTGTTCGATGAGGTCGTGGGCGCCCAGCGCGCGGCGGGCAAAGTGGATGGCCTTGCGCAGGTTGGCGCCGGCGGTCTCCGGATCTAGATCCGGCCAAAAGGCCTCCATCACCTGTTCGCGGTGGATACGGTGGGAGCGGGCGACGGCCAGCAGCTTCACCAGTGCGGCGCCACGGTCCCGGCGCCACGCCGCGACCGGTATGACCTGATCGTCCAGACTGACGCTGAAGCCGCCAAGCAATTGAACCCGGACACGCAATCGAAAGGCCCTTTCAGGATGCGAGGCCCGCATGCCCGGCCGTCACAAGCGCCTGTGGGGCGGGGAACGCTGGCGGAACATAGGTTGCCTAGTCTGCACTCGTAGTCAATTCCAACCGTCTCTCGCAGGAGGATCAAATGTCTCTTCGTATCGCCGACACCGCGCCTGACTTCACCGCCGAAACCACCCACGGCCCAATCCGTTTCCACGATTGGCTGGGCAATTCATGGGGCATCCTGTTTTCTCATCCCAAGGATTTTACCCCCGTCTGCACTACTGAACTCGGTTACATGGCCAAGCTGAAGCCCGAGTTCGACAAGCGTGGCGTCAAGATCATCGGGCTTTCCGTCGATCCGGTCGAGCGTCATGCCGGATGGGCTGAAGACATTGCCGAGACCCAGGGCCACGCGCCGAATTTCCCGATGATCGGCGACCCGATGCTGGCCATTGCCAAGCTCTACGATATGCTGCCCGCCACGGCCGGCGACAGCGCCGAGGGGCATACGGCGGCCGACAACCAGACGGTGCGCCATGTCTACGTCATCGGGTCCGACAAGAAGATCAAGCTGATGATCGCCTATCCGATGACCACCGGCCGGAACTTCGACGAGATCCTGCGTGTGGTGGACTCCATGCAACTGACCGCCAAGCATCGCGTCGCCACGCCGGTGAACTGGCGGCAGGGCGACGACGTGATCATCGCGGGTTCGGTTTCGAACGACGAAGCCAAGGTGCTCTACCCCGACGGCTGGAAGCAGCCGAAGCCGTATATCCGCATCGTGCCGCAGCCTCGCAGCAACGCCTGAGCCTTCCAAAGACATCAGGCAACAGGAGGTGACAGTATGAAAACCCGTATTCTTATCCTTGGGGCCGGTTTCGGCGGGCTCGAGCTCAGCACGTCCTTGTCCGAAGCTTTGGGTGACAGCATTGCTGTCACCCTGATCGACAGGTCGGATTCCTTCGTGTTCGGCTTTGCCAAGCTTGATCTGATGTTCGGCCGCGCAACCGAAGCGACTGTGCGGCTGCCCTACGCCGATTATGCCAAGGCCGGCGTTACGATGAAGCGCGAGACCGTCACCGCCATCGACCCGGAACGGCGGCGCGTGACGACGGATAAAGATGTGCACGAGGCGGACATATTGGTGATCGCTCTCGGCGCCGACTATGACGTCTCGGCTACACCCGGCATCACGCTCGGCCGCAACGAATTCTACTCGGTTCCGGGCGCCGTCCACATGGCCAGGGTGCTGCCCGGCTTCACCCACGGCCATGCCGTGATCGGCGTCTGCGGCGCGCCTTACAAATGCCCGCCCGCGCCCAGCGAATGCGCCTTGATGCTGCATGACTACCTGACCGAGCGGGGTGTCCGGGGCGACTGCCAGATCACCTATGTGAACTCGATGTCGAGCCCGGTGCCGCCTTCTCCCGAAACGTCGAAGGCGCTTCTGGCCGCCTTCGCCGAGCGCGGCATCACCTTCATCCCTAGCACCCGGGTGGTTTCCGTGGACGAGGGCCGCAAGGTTGTGACGCTCGACAATGGCGGCGAACTGCCCTGCGATCTGTTCCTGGGCGTGCCCCGGAACCGCGCGCCCGATGTCGTCGTCGAAGCCGGCATCACCGAAGGCGGCTGGGTCACAATCGATCCGCGCACACTCGAAACCCGCTTTCCCGGCGTCTACGCGCTGGGGGATCTGGCCAATACGGGCGCGCCGAAAGCGGGCGTCTTTGCCGAGGGCGCCGCACGCACCGTTGCGGCGAACCTGATCGCCAGGCTCCGCCATGAGGAACCGACGGCAAGGAACCCGGGCGCGGGATCCTGCTACATCGAGTTTGGTGCCAACCGGATCGCCAGGGTCGATGTGGATTTCTTCTCCGGTCCAAAACCCACCGGTGCTTTCTATGAACCGTCGGAGGCTTTGCGGGTCGACAAGGTGAATTTCGGTTCCAGCCGCAAAGCTCGCTGGTTTGGGCATTGACCTTCGACGAAGGCGGGCGCCGATGGGTTATCACCAGCGCCCGTCCATCCGCTTCAGGCCATCTGCAACTGCCTGCGCGGCAGCGGCGGGAAGGCGATCGCTATGCCGGCGGCACCCAGGCCGATAAGGGCCGAGCCGATGAACAGCCAGTGGTAGTTGGCATAGGCATCGAACACCATGCCGCCGGCGAGCGGGCCGAGCGCCATGCCGAGGCTGGACAGCATGGTGGCGGCGCCGAACACGGTGCCGAGGATGCGCTGGCCGAAATATTCGCGCGCCAGCACGGCATAGAGCGGCATGACGCCGCCATAGGTGGCGCCGAAGATGACGGCCAGCACATAGAACTGGTCGAGTTGGCTGACCGAGAGATAGCCGGCAATGACGATCGCCTGGATCACCAGACCCGCGATCAGCACCGGCTTGACGCCGAGCCGGTCGGCCAGCACGCCGTAGAGAAGCCGGCCGCCCAAGCCGGCGAGGCCCTCGACGCTGTAGATCGTCACCGCCGCCATGGGGGCGACGCCGCACAGCATGGCGTAGCTGACCATATGGAAGATCGGCCCGGAATGGGCGGCACAACAGGCGAAAAAGGTCAGCCCGAGCACGATGAATTGCGGCGAGCGCAGTGCCTGGGCCACGCTCATGCCGGTGCCCTCGGCGACCGGCGCGGAAGCCCCGTCCGCCACAGAGGGCTTTGGTGGCTGACGCACCAGCAGCACCGCCGGCAGCAGCAGCACCCAGGCCATGATGCCGATGTCGAACATGGCGGTGCGCCATTCATAGGCCGAGATCAGCCAGCGGGCGAAAGGCGAGATCGTCATCGGGGCAACGCCCATGCCGGCCGAGACCAGCGAAACCGCAAGGCCGCGGTTGGTGTCGAACCAGGCCGTGGTCAGCGCGATCATCGGTGCGAAGAAGGCGCTGGCCGCAAGCCCGACGAGGACACCATAGCTGATCTGGAAGGTCAGGAGCGAGCCGGCGTGGCTCGCCACCACAAGTGCCAGGCCGAGCAGCATGGCACCGATCGCCACGACGATGCGGGCGCCGAAGCGGTCGGACAGCGCGCCCCAGGCGAAGCCGCCAAGGCCCATGACCAGGAAGTTGAGCGTCATGGCGCTCGAAATGCCGGCGCGCGACCACTGCGTGTCGATCGCCATCGGTTCGAGGAAAATCGCCAGCGAAAACATCGTGCCGATGGCGACACAGGACATCAGCGCACCAGCGGCGACGATGACCCAACGATAGGAAAGGTTCATGCAAATCTCCCATCCCAGAGGGCAGCGCCCAGCGCTGCTTGCGTCCGAAGGACGATGGCAGCGAAAGCGATCCTACAATCCGGTTGCATTTTTTATCCAGTCCGAAACGCTGCTCCAGGCATCCGGGCCGCTCTGTGGGACCAGTCAGATCGGCAGTTCCGAGGTGTACTTGATCGTCCAGCTCGGCACGTCGGTCTTGACGTTCTGGACGCCCTTGATGCGGCTCAGATGCTCGGACTGGAAGCGGCGATAGTCGTTGACGTCGGCCGCCACCACGCGCACCAGGGCATCGCAGTCGCCGAGCATTAGATAGCATTCCATGACCTGGGGCAGCTTGGCCACTTCGGTGGCGAAGTGCTGGATCGTGTCCTCGTCCTGCGTCTTCAGCCAGATGCGGGTGAAGAAGGTCAGGCCCTTGTCGATGCTGGCCGGGTTGAGCACGGCGACATAGCGGTCGATGACGCCGGCCTCCTCCAGAAGCTTGACGCGCCGCAGGCAAGGCGAGGGCGACAGGCCGACCTCGTTGGCCAAATCGTTATTGGCCATGCGGCCGTTGCGTTGCAGCGCCCGCAGGATGCGCTTGTCGATGTCGTCGAGCGTCATGGCCCTGGATTCCATTTTATCGGATATTTGTGACATTCAGTGCCAAAAGTAGAGAGAATGCAACAATCTTCGCAACCAAATTGCCGAGAAGTGTGGTTATGTTTGCCGCCGGTATCATAAGAGTTCAAAACCCAGGGAAGCGGTGGCCGCTAGGCCGGCCGACGGCAGAGCATGAGCATTTCACAGGCAGTCGAAGCGGCGGGCGACGGCTCGCGATCCGAGTTCCGCCGGGGCGTGGCGTCCTGCGCGCCGGTGCTGTTGGGCACCATCCCCTATGCGTTGGTGCTTGGTGCCCAGGCGACGCAAAAAGGGTTGAGCACGCTCGAACTGTCCATGATGACGGGGCTGAACTTCGCCGGCGGCTCGGAATTCGCGGCGATCCAGTTGTGGACGTCGCCGCCGCATATCCTGCTCATCGTCGCCATCACCTTCCTGGTCAACAGCCGCCATCTGCTGATGGGAGCAGCACTCGCTCCGTTCCTGCGCGACCTGCCGCGGCGCAAGGTGTTTCCAGCGCTTTTCTTCCTGTGCGACGAAAGCTGGGCGCTGGGCCTGGCCGACGCCAAACAGCGCGCCGCGGCTGATATCACGCCGGCCTTCAGCCCGCGCTACTATATGGGCGCGGCACTGGCGATGTACCTGACTTGGTTCTCCTTCACCACGCTTGGCGCCCTGCTCGGCCCGATGCTCGGCCATGTCGAGACCTATGGTTTCGACATGGCGTTTCCGGCTGTCTTCCTGGTGCTGATGCGCGGCATGTGGAAAAGCGTGGCGGCGGCACGGCCCTGGCTGGTGAGCCTGGTCGTCGCGGCCCTTGTCCATCTCTTCATTCCCGGCGCCTGGTATGTCGCGGCGGGCGCGGTGTCGGGGCTGTTTGCTGCCTGGCTGATGGCAGGCGACGCATGATCGACGTGGCAACCCTTGTCACCATCGTGCTGATGGCCGGCGTCACCTATCTCACGCGGATCGGCGGCTATGCGATGTTGCGCAACCGCGTGCTCAGCGCGCGTGCGACCGCGGTGATGGAGGCGGCGCCCGGTTGCGTGCTGATCTCGGTCATCGCGCCGGCTTTCGTGTCGCGCAATCCCGCCGACCTTCTGGCGCTGGCCATCACCTTCATCGCGGCGACGCGCCTTTCCATGCTCCCGACCGTGCTGATCGGCGTCGCTTCGGCGGGGCTGCTGAGGCATTTTATCGGGTAGTCCAGACTACAGCCTTGGATCGATTGGCTCGCTCTCCAGCGCCAGGACGCCGAAAACACACTCGTGAACACGCCGTAGCGGCTGCCTGGCGACAAAGCGCTTCAGCGCCTCGTGCCCGAGCGCGAACTCCCGGAGCGCCAGGCTACGCTTGCCGCTTAAGCCTCGTTCCCGAAGGCGCACGAGATTGTCCGGCGCGTCGTATTCGGGACCATAGATCATGCGCAGATACTCCGGGCCGCGCACCTTCAGCGCCGGCTGGATAAGCCCATTCTTGTTCCGACTGACGAAGTCGCGCGGCTTCACCACCATGCCTTCGCCGCCTGAGCCGGTCAGCGTCTCCCACCAGACGACAGCCTCCGCACATGCGGCGGCGTCGGCCAGATTGACCACCCGCCATTGTGTTCGCGTTACCGCGCCGTCGCCGGCAGCCAGGCGATCTGCAAGCGTCATGTGCCAGAAATGGTCCTGGTCGAACCAGACACGCCCCTCACTGGCGAGCAGGTGGAACGGCGCGACCTTCAGATCCTCTATGCCCGAGACCGGCCAGACGTAAGGCGCCCAGGCGGTGGCGTATCTGGCCGCGCGCGCGGCCCGGTCCTCAAGGCGCGCGTCAAGCGCGGCCGCATCGACGCCGCGTGCCATCGTAAGGGCAAGTGCCTCGCGGCCGGCCTGGAGGCCAGCGGCCGCAGACGTCGCCACCGGGGCATACTGGCTTTCAATCAGGCTGCCGGCCTTGGCCGACCATGGCATGATCTCAGCGTCCAGCAGCAGCCAGTCGCTGTTCAATTCCCTCCATAGATCCACAGCCTCGACCCTTGCGCGGAGGCGGGCGAGCAGGCCTTCCGTCATGCCGGTGTCGTTGAAAAAGGAGCGCCCGGTCCGGGTCCAGATCGCGCCGGTCTCGTCGCCCGGGACCCCGAACCGGCCGCGCGCCGTCAGCGCGTTTCTGCACAGCGCGATGACTGCCCGCGAACCCATGTGCTTCTCCTCGCACAGGATTTGGCTGACGCCACGCTCGCGGAAATGGGCGAAGGCTTCCTCGGGGCGCTCCAGCCAGCCGCCTTGGCTGCAGGTCTCGGATGGCGACATCGTGGGCGGCAGATATACCAGCCACTGCGGCGACAGCGCAAAGCGGCTTATCACCTCAAGTGCCGCCGACGCGTTCTCCTCGGCCACGACGACCCGGCCCCTTAGTTCGGTCTCGATCCAGCGGCGCCCGGAGACATCCTGATAATCGAGCACGCCGTCGGCATCGGCCTGTGCCGATTTGCCGAGGCCGGATCCACCGAGCGGACGCACTGGTTCGGACCAGATCTGGACTGCCGGGACGTCGACCAGTTCGCGTTCCGGCCAGCGCAATGCCGTCAGTTTGCCGCCGAACACGCACCCGGTGTCGATACAGAGGGTGTTGTTGACCCATTCGGCCGACAGCACTGGCGTATGTCCATAGACCACGCTCGTCTTGCCGCGATAGGCCGCTGCCCAGTCGGCCCGGACGGGGAGGCCAAATTCGTCGATTTCGCCCGTGGTTTCGCCATAGAGGGCGAACTCACGCACTGCGCCGGAGCCGCGGCCGATCATGTCTTCCTTCAAACCGGCATGGGCGACGGCGAGGCGTCCCTCGTCCAGCCAGACGTGGCTGCGCAGGCTGTCGAGGAAGGCCGGCAAAGCCTCTCGCAGGCCGCGATCCTGAGCGTCCAGCTGGTCGATGGTTTGTTGCAGTCCGTGCGCGATCGTAACCTTGCGGCCCTCCAGCCAGCGGCTGAGTTTGCGTTCGTGATTGCCCTGGACACAGTAGGCGGTTCCGGCCGCGACCATGCTCATGGCGATGCGCAAGGCGTCGGGCACGTTGGGACCGCGATCGACGAGGTCGCCGACAAAGACGATCTTGCGACCTTCCGGCGGCGTCACAGTGACGGTTCGTTCGCCATGATCCTCGGACCAGGCGACGCTGTAACCCAGTTGCCCAAGCAGGGCCTGAAGTTCATCGGCGCAGCCGTGGATGTCGCCTATGATGTCGAACGGACCATGGTCGCCGCGCTTGTCGGTCCACAATGGCTGGCGCGAGACCTTGGCCGCGTCGATACCGGCCTCGCTAGTAAGCTTCCAGACCTGACGGAAACCTTCGCGTTGCAGGCCGCCGAGGCCCTTGCGGATTTCGGTCGTCATGCGCTGGACCACGCCAGCGCCGAACGGCCGGTCGGGCCGCAACGCGTTGCGCGCGACGCAGACATCGACGCCCGGATCGATAACCAGAGCGACCGGCAAAGCGTGCCATTTTCGCGCCAGTTCAACCCAGGCCTTGCGGTCCGCGGCTCGCACATTGGTGGCGTCGATGACCGCCAGCTTGCGATGCTTGAGCCGTTTGCCGGCGATCTCGCGCACCAGATCGAAGGCGTCGGCCGACACGTCCTGATCAGTCTCGTTGTCGCAGACCAGTGCGCGGCAGCGATCCGAGGAGATGATTTCGGTCGGCAGGAAGTGCCTGGCGGCGAAGGTCGACTTGCCTGATCCGGTCGAGCCGATCAGCACGACGAGAGCGAAGTCAGGGATGGTGAGGTCGGTCTTATCGGGCTCTCTCATCGGGTGAACACCGCCATCTGTGTCGGCGCGCCAAGCACGGGGTCCACGGCTCCGATGCCACTGAAGGCAGCATCATAGCCATAGGTCTCGCCGATCTTAGCCGCCCAGGCTTCAAACCGAACCCGGCTCCATTCGAAACGATGATCCGGATGGCGAAAGGCGCCAGGGGCCAGATTGGGAAACAACGCGTTGTAGTCAGCGTTTGGCGTGGTCACTATCACGGATTTGGGCGCTGTCTCGCCGAAGACCACACGTTCGATCAGAGGCAGCCTGTCTTCGTCGAGATGTTCGATGACCTCGACCAGCACGGCGACGTCAGCTTCAGCCCAGCGGCTGTCGCGATATGTCAGCGATCCATGCAGCAGCGTGACACGACCTTCGGGCGGCCCGCCGAACTCGTTCAGCTTGAGGCGCTTGGCAGCCCATTCCAGTTCGCGGACTGCGGGGTCGAGTCCGAACAGCCTGTGGATCCATCGCTCGCGCACGAGCCGATACAGCAGCTTGCCTTCGCCGCATCCCAGATCCGCAACACTGGTCGCGCCGGTTGCTCGAATGGCTTGGACCACAGCATCCATGCGCAGATCATTCAGCCGGATGGGCGCCTCCAGCGCCTCCTCAGGCGCAGCCCGAGCTTCGGGAGGCAGGGCCTCACCGACGGTCTCGGGGGCCAGTCGCTCAAGGGCGATACGAGCCAACACACGCCGGTTGCGCAGATAACGACGCACGATCAGGTCTTTGGCCGGATGGTTCTCCAGCCAGCCTTCGCCCTTCGACAGAAGCTTGTCGATCTCGGCCTCGCCAACCCAGTAGTGCTTGGCGTCGTCCATCACCGGGATCAGGACGTAGAGGTGGTTGAGAAGGCTGCTTAGCCGGCCAGTGCCAGTCAGCCTCAGGCGACCGTATCGCGGCTCGCCAGCTCCAGATCCTATATTTTCGATCGGCGTCAGGTCGATGACCCATCCCAGAGGTTCGAACAGATCTCGAACCAGAGCCTCGCCGCCGCGCATCGGCAGCGGGGTCACCACGGCTTCGAGCGGCAGGTCGCTGTCGGCCAGTTGCTGGCGCTCCTTTGATATGCCGGCCATCGCGGTCCGCAGTGCCTTGTTCAATGCCACCGACAGGAAGGACGATGCCGCATACGGACGATCGTTTACATACTGGTCCAGCAAGCCTTCCGCCTGTCCCTTGCCCCGCACGAGCCCTATCGGGTCGACGTCCAGCAGAAGCACAGCCTCGCAACGCTCATAGGTCGCTTCCGGATAGAACAGCCAAGCCTTGCCGAATGACAGGTCAGTCTCATGCAGACGTTCGGGATGCTTGTGCAGCAAGAAGCCGAGATCTGTGGCTGGACGATGCGTTGTGGCGACGGAAAGGAACATCAGCGACCGATAACGCAGACAAGCAGAATAACCAATGGCGTTGCGCGGCAATCTATCCAACGCAATACATCCATTTCCCATACGCAACCTGTTGCGCCGCTTGCCAAGCAAAAAGGCAGGCGCCGAGGTGCCTGCCTTTCGAGTTCAGATGAGCGAGGCGCCTTACGCGGCGGCGGCTTGCTGGCTGGCGACCACGGCGTCGACCTTGGCGGTCGCCTTGGCGAGCGCCGCGGTGACCGCGTCGGGCCCCATGCCGACGCCTTCGATGCGGATGACGTCGACATCGGTCATGCCGAGGAAGCCGAGCACGCCGCGCAGATAGGGAATGGCGTGATCGAACTGCACGGCCGCACCCTCGGAATAGATGCCGCCCGAAGCCAGCACGATATAGACCTTCTTGCCGGTGACGAGGCCCTTGGGGCCGTTCTCGCCATAGGCAAAGCTGCGGCCGGAGCGGGCGATGTGGTCGACCCAGGACTTCAGCGTCGAGGAGATGTTGAAGTTGATGAAGCCTGTGGCGAGGATCACCGTGTCGGCGGCGAACAACTCGTCGAGCACGACGTCGGAGACGCCGACGACTTCAGCCTGGCGCGGGGTGCGCGCTTCAGCCGGCGTGTAGATGCCGGTCGAATAGTCGGCATCGATATGCGGCAGCGGGTTGGCGACGAGGTCGCGCACGACAAGCGTGTTCGACGGATCGGCGGCGAGGAGCTTTTCGGCGAATTCGGTGGCGATGCGGGTCGAGTGCGAGGCAGCGCCGCGCGGGCTCGAGGTAACGAGAAGAATGGACATAGCGGGTTTCTCCAGTGGAATAAATTGTCCCGCTAGATATGGGATATCTATCCATCATATAAACTGTTATATTTTATATACGATCCATCCATAAATTAGGTACATCGATGCAGCCTAATCCGACACTCGACCAGCTTCAGATATTCGTTGCCGTCGCCGATAGCGGGAGTTTCTCGGCCGCCGGCCGCAAGCTCAACCGGGCGCAATCCGTCATCAGTTATGGCATCGCCAATCTCGAGGCGCAGCTGGGGCTGAAGCTGTTCGAACGCGAGGGCACGCGCGAGCCGCAACTGACCGAGATCGGCCGGGCGATGCTGGAGGATGCAAGGCGCATGATCGGCGTGCTGCAGCGTATGCGTTCGCGCGTCGATGGCCATCATCATGGGCTGGAGGCCGAAGTGTCGCTGTCGGTCGATGCGTCGTTGCCGTCGCCCGTGCTGGTGCGGGTGCTGAAGGCGTTCGAGGCGCAGTTTCCGACCGTGATGCTGCGCCTGCATATAGGCTCGCTTGGATTGATCCCCGACCACGTCGTCAATGGACAGGCCGATCTCGGCATTGGCGGCCTGCTGGGCAAGGTCGACGTTCATCTCGTGCGCATCGGCTTCATGTCGATGGTGCCGGCGGCGGCGCCCAGCCATCCTTTGGCGCTGCTGCCGAAGCCGGTGAAGATCGAGGATGTGCGCGAGCACACGCAGCTTGTCGTCACCGATCAGTCGGAACGCACCAAGGGGCGCGACTATGGCGTCTTTGCCTACCGCACCTGGCGGCTTTCGGACATGCGCACCAAGCATACGCTGATGCGCGAGGGGCTGGGCTGGGGTGGGCTGCCGCGCTGGCTGATCGCCGACGACCTGGCCACCGGCCGCCTGGTGGAACTTGATCTCGAACCCTACGAGGAAATCAGTTCGCCACTGTTTGCCATGCATCGCAACGATCGCAGCCCGAAGCCGGCCGCCGCCTGGCTGATCGAACGGTTCAAAAGCGAACTCGGCTGCTTCAACGAGTTTAAGCCGGGCGAGGTGCCGACAGCGCCGCGCGTCCCCGAGGGCGCGCAAAAGACGCTGTAGAACTTTGATTTTGCGCATGATCCCCAGCGAAAATCGATTGCGACTTTTGCTGATGCGAAGCTTTGGTTCGGGGTCATGCACCAGGACGAGCCGGAGACAATCCATCAATCAGCGCCATGAGCACGGCGCGGTAATCCTGAGCCGAGGCGCCGGCCTCGATGGCCAGCGCGGCGCGGTCGAAGGCGGAGGCGAGCAGCGCGGTCAGTGCATCCACCGGCAATCTCGTCATCGTGTTGGCCCGCATCGCCGCGACCAGGCCCTCGCGCAGCGAGCGGTTGCCGTGGCGGTTGTCGATCGCATCCATGGCGGCGCGGCCAAGCACGGCGGGGCCATCAAGCAGCAGCAGCCGCGTGCGGCCGGGCGCGCGCATGGCGTCGAGATAGGCGTCGGATCCGGCGATGAGCGCATCGCGGGCTTCGAGCGAGGATGTCGAAGCGCGCTCGATCTCCTGCGCCACCGCCTGTGCCTCCTGCTCGACCACGGCGGCGAACAGCGCCTGTTTGTCGGCGAAGTGATAGTAGAGCGCGCCGCGCGTCACGCCGGCCGCGGTGACGATCTCCGGCGTGCCGGTCTCGGCATAGGATTTTTCCGTGAACAGTTTTCGCGCCGCCGCGATCAAATCGGCGCGCGTCGCCTCGGTGCGGTCGCGGTTGGAACGGCGCGCGGATTCCTGTTGCATACATGCAGCCTGTATGTTAATTCGATTAACATACAGACTGTATGTTATGTCCACGGAGAAGGAAAGATGAAGACCACGAGCTATTACCCCGTGCTGATGACCGGCGACGTCGCCGGGACGGCGGCCTTCTATGTCGAGCATTTCGGCTTCCAGCCGCTGTTCGAAAGCGACTGGTATGTGCATTTGCAATCGGTGGACAGCAAACGCGTCAATCTCGGCATCGTCCAGGGCGACCACGAGACGATCCCGCAAGAGGGGCGGGGGCGCACCTTTGGCCTGCTGATCAATTTCGAGGTGCGCGACCCCGATGCGGTCTATGAGCGGATCCTCGCCGCCGGCCTGCCGATCCTGCGAACGCTGCGCGACGAACCCTTCGGCCAGCGCCATTTCATCACCCGGGACCCCAACGGCGTGTTGATCGATGTCATCAAGCCGATCCCGCCCAGCGAGGCGTTTCTGGCGCAGTACGCCGAGGGCGCGGCAGGGGTTTGAGCCTCAGCCCGCCCTTGCCACCGGCGTTACCGCCACCTGGCTGACGCCGCTGCGGCGCACCACCGTGCACAGCGTCTCGCGGCCGATGCGCTCGGCGTCGAGCATGCGCACGAGGTCGTCAACGCCGGTGACCGGACGGCCGTCGATTGCGGCGATGATGTCACCCTCCTTCAGCCCCGCCTTGGCCGCCGGGCCGTTCTTTTCGACGCTGCGCAGCCGCACCGCCGTGCTGGTCGACACTTGCGACAACAGCGCCGCGCGGCGCGGCAGATTGGTGGTGTCGGCGGAGACGCCGATGAAGGCGCGCCGCACGCGGCCGAAGCGGATGATCTCCGAAATGACGAAATTGGCGGTGTTGGAGGCGACCGCGAAGGCAATGCCTTGCGCGCCGTGGATCATGGCGGTGTTGACGCCGATGACCTCGCCGGACGACGACACCAGCGGCCCGCCGGAATTGCCGGGGTTGAGCGCGGCATCGGTCTGGATGACGTCGTCGATCAGCCGGCCGGTCGAAGCGCGCATCGAGCGGCCGAGCGCCGAGACGACACCCGAGGTGACCGTCCATTCGAAGCCGAGCGGATTGCCGATGGCGATGGCGATCTGGCCGCGCCGCAGCCGCTTGGAATCGCCGAGCGGCGCGACGTCAGTGAAGCTGCCATCGGCGCGCACCAGCGCGATATCGGTGTCGGGATCGCGGCCGAGCACGCGACCCTCGCCTGAGGCGCCGTCCGGCATCGACACGCGCACCGTCCTGGCGTCGCCGACGACATGGAAATTGGTGACGACCAGCCCGTCCGGCGCGATGACGAAGCCGGACCCATGGCCGCCCTGGCCGCCAATGCGCTCGATGCGGCAGACGGCCGGGCCGATGCGGTCCACCGCGTCTGCGACCGTCATCGAATAGGCGTCGAGCAGCGTCTCGTCAGATTGGAAATTGGCGGCGGCGAGGGCCATGGATGGGCTCCGTGTTTTCAGGCTTGATCGTGACTATATGTGCGGAGCGGCTGGAACCGCCGCGACCTGACCAGATGGCCAGTCAAACCGCCAACTAGCCGTCAGGCGAGTACCTCCAGGGGCGCCGTCGGGCGATATCTGGGACATGACGAACCCCAGGAGACATCCATGAGCGATTTCAATTTGAATGCATTTTCGCAAGCCGTTGCCGACCTTGCCGCCAAGGCGGCGCCAGCAATGGCGAGCTTCGCCACCCACCACCATCGCACGGCAAGCGCCTTCCACTGGAGCGACGGCTATTTCGTCACCGCCGAGGAGGCTGTCGAGGCCGGCGAGGAGATCGAGCTGACGCTGGCCTCTGGCGGGACGGTGAAGGCCGAACTGGTCGGCCGCGACCCGTCGACGGGCGTTGCCCTGTTGAAGCCCGCGGATGCGGCCGGCGTGCCTGTCCTTGCCAGGGCCGATGCCGTTCGGCCGGGCAACATTGCCATTGCCATCGGCAACAGCCAGGGCTCGGCGCTGGCGGTGTCGGGCTCGGTCGGCGAAGTCGGGCCGGCCTGGCGCTCGATGCGCGGCGGCACGATCGACCGGCGCATCCATCTGGCTGTCGGCGCCGGCGGCCGCTTCGAGGGCGGCCCGGTGCTGGACGCCAAGGGCGCGCTGATCGGCATGCTGTTGTTCGGGCCGCGCGGCCGTGCACTGGTCATGCCCTATGAGACGATCGAGCGGGCAGTGGCGACATTGCGTGAAAAGGGCCATGTCGCGCGCGGCTATCTCGGCGCTGGCCTCCATCCGGTGCGCGACCGCGACGCCCATGGCGCGATGGTGATGAGCCTCGACGACGCCGGTCCGGCCAAGGCCGCCGGCCTGTCGCTGGGCGACATCATCGTGGCGTGGAACGGCGAGGCCGTGCATGGCCCGCGCGACCTGATCCGTCGGCTCGGCCCTGACAGCGCCGGTGCTTCCGTGACGCTTGGCGTGGTGCGTGGCGGTGAACAGCGCGACGTGACATTGACCATCGGCGAAAAGCCGCTGAGCTGAGAGGATTGATGGAAACGCTCGCCGGCGACCGGATCGTGAGCAACAGGGCCGCTTCGCGGCAACTGGTGGTGCTGATTGCGCTTGGCGATGCCGCGCGCGCCGAGCGCCTGGCCGCCACGCTTGCCGCCAGCGACGACCTGCTGCCGGTGGCGGCCGGCGGCGGCCGGGCCGATGTCGCAATCATCGATGACGGGAGCGGAGATGCCGTGCCGGCCTCCACACCGCGCGTGCTGCTGTCAGGACGCACCGGCGGCGGG
Organism: Mesorhizobium sp. B2-4-19; assembly: GCF_006441315.1. NCBI lineage: Bacteria > Pseudomonadati > Pseudomonadota > Alphaproteobacteria > Hyphomicrobiales > Phyllobacteriaceae > Mesorhizobium > Mesorhizobium sp. B2-4-19. The sequence goes on from NZ_VFUV01000004.1 coordinate 284,171, forward strand.
CGGCCCGCCGGTGAGGTGTTTGCGGTCATGCCCGCGGGCGCCGACGATCTGCTGATCGCCGCGGCGGCGCGGCTGGCGGCCGCCGGCTATCGCGTCACCGGCGAGGGCAGAAGCGGACACCATGAGGATTTCCATACGGGCGAAAGCGAGCCGTTCGAGGATGACGTCCTGGACGAGCATGCCGCACGGCCAGCGCTGTCGCCGCGCGAGGCCGAAGTGCTGGCGCTGCTCGCCGAAGGCGCGCCCAACAAGGTGATCGCGCGGCGACTTAATATTTCCGTGCACACGGCGAAATTCCACGTCGCGGCGATCCTGATCAAGCTGGGCGCGGCCAACCGCACCGATGCCATTGCGATTGCGATGCGGCAGGGGCTGGTGCTGGTTTAGCAGCAGATCAAACCGCCGCCTCGATATCTGTCAGGCGGAAATCATTGCCTTTGAACAGTAGCGGCATGGCCTCGAGCCGGGCTACGGCATAAGCGATGCAATCGCCGAAATTGAGCGCGGCCGGATGCCGACCCTTCCCGTAGCGCAGGAAGGCCTGACGGGCCACGGCTGCATGGTCGGCCGTGAACGAGATTGTCTCGATCGAGGCAACGCGGAGGAAGGCATCGAGACGATCGACAATCTCGTCCTGCCAACCTCCAACAAGCACCATCGTTGTCTCCAACAGGGTTGGAGAGGCAATAAGCCTTCTCTGGGCACTGGTGATAGCTTGGACAAATTGGTCGCGACCTGGTTCGGCGCGCAGAACAGCGACAAGCGCGGAGGAATCGATAATCATCGCGTCGGGATTCCAAGCTCATCGTAACCGAGAATCTCGTCCTCAGTCATAGCATTTTCGCGTTTTGGGATCTGGCCGGCGCTGTCAGAGATCGCCATCAAGCGCCGGAAAAGATCATCGCCCTTGTCGCGTGGCACCAGCCGCTCGCGCGCCACCTCACGCTCGAGGCTCTGGCGGATCGCTTCCGTCACCGAGACGCGACGGCGGCGGGCAAGCTCGCGCGCCAGTTGCTCAACTTCCATGTTCTTGATCGATAGAGCCATTATATATTCCACCTCTTTGTATAGAAGATATATATAGGGACCGATTGCGAAAGTCCAACGGGTCGGCAGCGAAAGAAGCCTCCCCAACGTCACCATCCGACGGCACCCCAGGCTCTTGTATCCGGCAACGGCACGGGCAAGGATCGCGCGGACGAAGAGATATCAGGGAAGCGGAGGATAAATGTCGCTCAAGGGAAAGACGCTGTTCATCTCCGGCGGGTCGCGCGGCATCGGGCTGGCGATCGCGCTGCGGGCGGCGCGCGACGGCGCCAATGTGACGATCGCCGCCAAGACCGCCGAACCGCATCCCAAGCTGCCGGGCACGATCTACAGTGCGGCGCAGGAGATCGAGCAGGCCGGCGGCAAGGCGCTGCCTGTGCTGTGCGACATCCGCGAGGAGGTGCAGGTGGCCGACGCTGTTGCAAAGACGGTGGAGAAATTCGGCGGCATCGATATCTGCGTCAACAATGCCAGCGCCATCCAGCTCACCGGCACGCTGGAGACCGACATGAAGCGCTACGACCTGATGCACCAGATCAACACGCGCGGCACCTTCCTGGTCTCCAAAATGTGCATTCCACACCTGAAGTTGGCCGATAATCCTCACATCCTGAATCTGGCGCCGCCGCTCGACATGAAGGCCAAGTGGTTCAAGAACCATGTCGCCTACACCATGGCCAAGTTCGGCATGTCGATGTGCACGCTGGGGATGAGCGCGGAGTTCGCCAAGGACGGCATCGCGGTCAATTCGCTGTGGCCGATCTCGACCATCGACACGGCGGCGGTGCGCAACCTGCTCGGCGGTGCGACGGTCGCGGCAATGAGCCGTTCGCCCGACATCATGGCCGACGCCGCGCACGCCATCTTCATGCGGCCGTCGCGCGAGGCATCCGGCAATTTCTACATCGACGAAGAGGTGCTTCGCGCCGAGGGCATCAGCGACTTTTCGATCTATGCGCCCGGCGCGACCGGGCCGCTGGCAGGCGACTTTTTCGTGCCGGACGAGGTGTTTGCCCACACGGACAGCAAGATCAAGAGCATCTACTAGCTCTTCAATGCAGGCCACATCACTTCGAGATTGGCTCCAACAGGTATGGTTTCGGGAGGCCTTGGCCAGTCTGTGACGCGTGTCAGCCTGCCTCGCCCTTCTTGCCTTTGCTCAGACCCATAAGCCGATCGGCATAGGCCAGCATCAGCGCAGAGACGACGAAGGCGAGGTGGATGATGGTCAGACCAGTCAGTCGCTCTTTGCAAGATAGATCCAAAGCAAAAAACCCCGCCGGAGAGGGCCGGCGGGGCTCAATGCGTCCCGCTGGAGTCGGGACGGGGCAGGGAACGCCCAGCCCTGAATCTGGGGTCAGCAAGCCTGTGATTCAATGAGCCGGTTCCGATGCCGATACAAATCTTCTTGAGCCGGGGGCTGGATCCGAAGCTTTCCCATCCCCGATCGAGCCGGGGATGGGTGCTTTTTCGCATTGAGTCCGCAAACCAGGTCATGGTTTTGAAATCATGACCTAATTGTTGCTGGCGACCGGTGCCACCAGCGAGGTGATGCGGCGGATGGCGACACGCCGGTTCTCGCGGTTGGGCGCTTGGGTGTTGACCTTCAGATATTGCTCGCCATAGCCCTGCGTCGTCAGGTTCTCCGGCGGGATGCCGAAGGCATTGGTCAGCGCTTCGGCAACCGCTTCGGCGCGGCGGTCCGACAGAGCAAGGTTCGCTTCCGGCGTGCCGACGGCGTCGGTGTGGCCCTCGATCAGGAAGGTCTCGGCCGGGTTCTTCTTCAGCAGTTTCTCCATGGCGCTAGCGACGCCCTCGAGCTTCTGCACCTCGGTGTCGGAGATCGAGGAGGAGCCGAATTCGAAGTTCAGCGTGTCGAGGTCGACGCGGCGTGCAATGTCGCGCACGCGGGCCGAACGCTTGACCTCGTCGATCGAATAGAGACGCTGGACCCTCTCCACCGGCGGCTGGTCGAGGAAGGTGTAGTAGTCGTCGGGACTCTGGACATCCTCCGAATCCAGGATGTAATCACGGCGTGGGATGGTCAGCCGCATCGGCGGCAGGTCGTCGCCGGGATCGCGCCAGTCGCCCTCATCCTGATAGTCCCGCTCGTCGACATAGCTCAGCACATATTCGCGCCCATCCGGCGTGATGCGCGAACGCTGGATGACATCGCCGTAACGGTTGCGGATGGTGACAATCTGGACGCCATTGTCGCGCTGGACCGTCTCGCGTGTACGGCCCTGCGACAGATCTTCGTAATAGACGTCCTTGGCGCCGCGGTTCATCCGCGAGCCCTCATTGCTCTGCACGATCGTCTGGCCGCCGAGCTGGATGATGACGCGGTCGCCGATCTCCTTGAGGACGTCGACGCCCTTGGGACGACGGCGGTCGCGGATGTTCTCGTCGGGCGCCCGGTCGAGGCGCTTGCCCTTCTCTTCCGTTACCGGGACGAGCGTTTCAGGCTTGATCGCCTGCTGGGCTGACTTGTCGTCGGTTGGAGGCGGGCCCTGGTCGACAGGAGCGACCGCCGGCTTCTGGCCCTGGTCGCCGCCTTGCTGGGCGTTCTGGCCACCATTCTGCTGTTCGCCATTCTGGTCGCCATGCTTGCGGCCGCCGCCCTTGCGCTGGGCATCCTTCTGGCTGTCGAGGATGGGCGCAGCGTTCTTGTCGGCGGGCGCTTCGCCCTGCACGGGGTTTTCGCCCTGGGCAGGCGCGGCCGTGTTGCCATTGGCGGGCTGTTCACCGGTTGCCGGCTTCACGCCATTGGCCGGTTGCTCGCCCGTCGCGGGCTGTTTGCCGGTCTGCGGCTGTTCGCCTGTCGCCGGCTGCTCGCCATTCGCGGGCTGTTCGCCCGCCGGCTTCCTGCCGTGCTTCTTTGTCTTGTCCTGGGGCTGCTCGCCCTGGACCGGCTGTTCGCCGGCAGGCGCGGGTTCAACCTTCGGCGTCACTGCTTCGCCAGTCGGAGCTTCTTTCGGCGCAGGGGCGGCTTGCGGCGTCACTGCCGGGGCAGCAGGCGCCTGCTTCTGCTGATCCTGCTTGTGTTTCCTGCCGGGCTTGACTGGCTGGTTGTCGTTGGCGGGCTGTGTCTCACCAACTGGAGCCTGTTCGGCCGGCGCCTGCTCGGTCTGCTGCTGCTGATCGCGCTTCTTCTTGCCGGGCTGCTGCTCTTCGGCGGGTGCCGCCTGTCCTGCGGGCGCCTGCTCGGTCTGCTGCTGCTGGTCGCGCTTCTTCCTGCGCGGCTGCTGCTCTTCGGCGGGTGCCGCCTGTTCTGCGGGCGCCTGCTCGGTCTGCTGCTGTTGCTGTTCGCGCTTCTTCCTGCGCGGCTGCTGTTCTTCGGCGGGTGCCGCCTGCTCGGCGGGCGCCTGCTCGGTCTGCTGCTGCTGATCGCGCTTCTTCCTGCGCGGCTGCTGCTCCTCGGCCGGGGCGGCCTGTTGGGCCGGTGCCTGCTCGGTCTGTTGCTGTTGCTGTTCGCGCTTCTTGCGCTCGGGCTTCTGTTCCCCTTGCTGTCTCTGTGCGCAGGCTTCGGCCGATTCGCCCTCGGCGCACGCCGCCTGAGCCAGGATCAATGGTGTTGCCCCGCTCTGCATGGGGCCGAACGCGGCACTTCCCTGAAGCGGGAACGCGCCCAACGGCGCGGATGCCATCAACAGGCCAAGTGCGGTGCCTGCCAGAATCCATGGTTGGCGTTTCATCGAAAACTCTCCTTGTGGGGTCCCATCCTTGCCGAAACCGATCTTAACCCGATTGGTTCCAGTTTGGCGGGGATAGACACCGTACGGGGCGATTGGCCGGCCTTTTGAAGGCAACTTCATGTCATTCGGGCGGGTTGCGGCCGCATTTCAACCGTCGTCGCGCTTGACCTCGGCGGCGGCTGGGGCCACATCCCCAAAATGGAAACGCCGTTCTGGAAAACAAAGATGCTGGAGCAGATGAGCCCGGCCGAGTGGGAATCGCTGTGCGATGGCTGCGGCAAATGCTGCCTGTCGAAGCTCGAGGACGAGGATACCGGCGAGATCTACTGGACCAGTGTCGGCTGCCGGCTGTTCGACGCGCAGACCTGCCGCTGTTCAGACTACGCCAACCGGCTGGCGCGCGTCCCCGATTGCGTCGGGTTGACGCCGCAGAATGTGCGCACCATCAGCTGGCTGCCAAGCACCTGCGCCTACCGGCTGGTGGCCGAGGGTCGCGACCTCTATTGGTGGCACCGGCTGGTGTCGGGCAGTGCGGAGACCGTGCACGAGGCCGGCATCTCGATGCGCGGCCGGGTCAAGGCGAGCGAGACCGATCTGGCCGAGCCCGAAGATTATTTTGACTATATGCTCGACGACGAGCCTTGAGGTCCGCCTCAATACGGCTCCCGACAAGGAACACGAACAGGAATTTTTGGGCACGCATCGTTCGAAACCTGGCGAAGATTTCCTTTTCCCCGCCACATGAACCGCAGATGAACGCCGGGTTCGTAAACAGTTCAGGCAGGCTGGCGCATTCTCCCATCATCGCTTTCAACAGGACGGGCACAAGCCCGCAACAAGGAGAGAAGACCATGTTCAACACGGTGAAAACGGCAGCCCTCTCGGCCCTTGTCGGCCTTGGCGCGCTGACGGCCGTTCCTGCCCATGCCGACAGCCTCTATCTCGGCTTCGGCAACAACCAGGATCCGCGCTTCGGCGTCTACACCGGCGACGACGGCTATCGGCATCGCCGCGATGAGCGCCGTGACGACTGGCGCGGTGACGATTGGCGCCGCGACGGCTGGCGCCGCGGCTGCTCGCCGGATCGCGCCCTCGACAAGGCGGAGCGCATGGGCCTCTACCGAGCCCGCATCGTCGACGTCAACCGCCGCGTGGTCAAGGTCATGGGCCGCCAGGACGGCGACCGCGTCGTCATCGTGTTCGCCAACCAACGCGGTTGCCCGGTTATCTATCGCTGAGGCTGCAAATCGGAGTGGCATCATCTTCTTCGAAGATGAGCCTGGAGACATGACCCCATGGGGTCAGTCTGGAGACACGACCTTCTGCGAAGGTCGGTCTGAGGCATCATCTTCTTTGAAGATGAGCCTGGAGACATGACCCCGATGGGGTCAGTCTGGAGACACGACCTTCTGCGAAGGTCGGTCTGGACTAGTGGAGCTCCTGTCCCATCGGGCGGGTGCGGCTCGAAAAAACCCCGCGGGATCGCTCCCGCGGGGTTTTTCATGCGCGCCGGCGGACAAACCATGGCTGGGCGAAGAGCCCGGCGATGGATTGTCGAAGCCGGTTACTTCAGTTCGAAGGTGACGGTCACCTGGACGTTATAGGCGTTCTCGCCGGCCTGCACCGGCGCGGCGCCTGCCGCGGCGTCGAAAGCCTTGGCGTTGATCGGCATCGGTGCCGGCCTGATGTTCTGATCCGTGATCTCGAGCACCTTGCCGAGGCTGACGCCGGCCGCCGCGGCAAGCGTCTTGGCCTTGGCCATGGCGTCGGCAACGGCTTTCTTGCGCGCCTCGGTGACGGTGGCCGCCGGATCGTCATTGGTGAAGGCGATGCCGCCGCCCTGGTTGACACCGAGCGAAACAGCCTTGTCGAGGATCTCGCCCGTCTTGTCGATGTCGCGCACGCGCACCGAAAGCGTGTTGGTCACCTGGTAGGCGACGAGCTCGGCTTCCTGGCTGCCATCGGGTTTGTTGGTGTAGTTGTAGCGCGGGTTGATCTGGATGCCCGCCGTCTGCAGGTCGCGATCCTTGATGCCCGCCGCCTTCATCGCAGCGATCACGGCGGCCATGGCGTCGTTGTTGGCATCGAGTGCGGCACGCGCCGTCTTGGCTTCGCGCATCACGCTGAGCGACAGCAAAGCCAGGTCGGGAGGAGTGGTCGCTTCGCCTTCACCCGAAACAATGATGCGGGCGGGCGTCGGCGAATCGGCGGCTCCAGCCATCGCCGGAAAAGCGATTGCAGCGGCGAGCGCGAGGGGCAAAAGATGTCTGGTCATGAAAATCTCCTTGGTCTGCGATCCAGTCGCACAGGTCGCGTAGAGCGCGATTATGGGTGGATTTGGGCGATCCACGAAAGCCCCGTCGGGAAAGCCTTGTGCCGGAAAGCGAAAAACATTAATCCAGCCCGCGTGGGGCCTGTAGCTCAATGGTTAGAGCCGGCGGCTCATAACCGCTTGGTTGGGGGTTCGAGTCCCTCCAGGCCCACCAGCCCACGTAAGTTATTGATTTTACTGCTTATTTTTTCGAGCTCGCCCGGACCGTACACCCGAACGTACACCGGAGCGTACCATGTACCTATGGCAAAAGGATTCGGGCTTCTTCTTCCAGATGCGAATCCCTGTCGCGCGGGCCGTAAACCTAGGCTCAACTCCTCTACGCGTATGGCTTGGGCCACTGAAGAAGCGTGAGGCGCAGCGGCGGGCTTTGGCGCTCGCCGTCGTCGCGGGCGAGGGGCTGGATATGAACATGGACCGGGAGACTTTGACGCGAAGCCTGAAGGCGCTGGCGCAGGAGCTTGAGGCGCTTCGAAAGACAGAGTTCTCCGCAAGTCTCTCCGCCACCAGTGCGCGCAGTGCGGCGAAGGAAGAATTGGCTTACGGAGAGTGCGCCCAGCCAGAGCTTGTTGCCTACTACCGTACAAAGGAAGCGCGGGCGGAAGGTCGCAAGGAAGCTGTGGCGGCGATTCGCCAGCGGCTCCAGGCAGTCGGACAGGTTCTCGAAGGCGATGCCGCCGCCCTCACGGCCGAGCGGGCCGCCTATGCCCATGCCATCGCCACCGTCGCCACCATCGGCCGGCCCGCCGCGACGGCGGAGCCGTTGCCGCTTTCGGCTCCCGCCGTCGCCGTCCCCACCGTCGTCGCGCCTGTCGCCGTCGCCGTGGACGAGCACCGCGACGAACGGGAGATTACCGCCGACACCCTGTTGAGCGTGGGCGGCAAGACCATTCTCGACCTCCGGAAGAAAGCCAAGGAAGGCGGAGGCAAAGGTGACGAGGACCGCTATCAGGAGCGGCTGGAAAATGCGCTTGCGGCCTTTGTCGATGTCATCGGCGACAAGCCACTCCGCTACTACCTGCCTCTGCACGTGCAGGAATTCGCCACGGTCATGGCGAAGTGCCCGAAGAACCGGACCCAGCACCCTCACCTCAAGGGGCTTTCGATCCGGAGGATGGGAGAGGTCAACGCGAAATCGAAGAAGCAGATACCGACCCTTTCGACATCGGCCGTCAGCAGCCTTGTCTCCGAGACCGTGAATCTCTGGGGGAAGGTGACGGCCGGCGTCTCCGGGGTCAGGGATCTCAAGACCTACCGCGTGACCATGCCTGCCGCAGCGCGCAAGGGCGCCACCCGCGAAGGCCTTCCCGTCACCTCCCTCAATACGTGGATGAAGGCCGCCGCCGCGCTGTATCCGCGCGATGACTTCAAGAAGTTCCTGCCGCTCGCTGCCCTGTTGACGGGGATGCGTCAGGGCGAACTTGTGTGGCTCCAGCCCAAGGACATCGTGGAGATCGACGGTCACACGGTCATCGACCTTCGGAAGCCGCTGCTCATGAACGGGAAGGATGTGGACCGCGCCTTGAAAACGGAAACGTCGCCGCGCGTCGTCGCGCTGCACCCGTTCCTGAAAGAGGCCGGATTCGTCGACTTCGCGCGGTCACGGCGCGTCTGGGTTTTTGGTGAGTTTCATCGTGCCAAAGACCCATCCGATGCGGCGCAAAAGCGCATGGGTGTCTGGATGCGCGGGCTTGGGATCCATACCGAGCAACAGCACGTTTTCCATTCCCTCCGGCACAACGCCAAGCACTGGCTGCGCGACACCACCAAGCTCATCGCGGACAAGCAATGCGGACACGCTCCCGGCAGCGTCGGCGACGGCTACGGATTCACCGTCCTGCAATCCAATGAGATCGAGCAGATCGAGGCGCTGCCGTTGCCCAAGGGCGTCGATTTCAGTGTCTTCCTTACGCCTGTGAAGGCGGAGCGGGGGCGGCGCTAGGAGCACAGCAACATTGTTAATAACGCGCATAACTGGCACCGATCGCGCCACGGCGTGGTACGGTCGCTTGCCATGGGGAAGAAAGCCAAGCGGGAAGTGGAAACGCCAATAGATCGCGATCGGGCGATTGAGGCTGCGTACTTCGCCCGGAAGGTCGGCATCACAATAGACGAAGCTCTCAAGCTCATCAGGGACGCAAACGCGCCGAAGGTCTCCGCGAAGGAAGACAAACGTGCGGAGCTCCCTAAGCGTCACGCCTAGGCGAGCGCGAGCGCTCTACGTGCTTGTACCTCTCGAAAATTGCGAGCTTGTCGGAATAGGTAAGCCAGAGCTTGGCTCCGCACTCGTCGCACACGAACTTGGAAACCGATTTGAACCATGAGCCGGTCCTGACGATAGGGTGACGGCAAATCGGGCACTCGTACTCGAATACCACGTTTCTCAGCTCAGTCGGGATAGGCATGCTTCACCCCACGCGCATCATAACCTTCAACGGTCGGTAGAGTCGAGGGGAGCCCATCTATCGGGGCGCGAGATGACCCCGAGCACGCATTTCCAAGCCTAACAATCAAAGGCCGTTCAGCTGGGGCGCTATGTCGCTCTATCATTTCGACATCCACGGCTTCTTGTGCAACGAAGCTTCTTCTGTCTCGGGCAACTTGTTTTCATCTTATGGGTTCCCGAATGGGGGGTTCGGTCCGGTCGCTGCCTTCCTACCCTTTGCCCTGGCCTGCTCCCCAACCGCTCCCGCGCCGTTCCTGCTGCCTTCCTACGGCGGTCCGCTCCGCAACGTTCATGGACAGGCGCAAGCGTTCCCTTCGGTCATCCAACTACGTCGCTAGAGCCGCCGTCAGGGGCTTCCAGAACGGCCGCAACAGGGCGGCCGACAGGAGGCCGGAATGGCAAAGAAACAGGAAACCGCAGCGCCGAAGAACTTCCCTTCCCACGGCGTCTTTGTGGTCGAGGGCGAAGACGAGAAAGCCCACTGGACGAAGGTTGGCGCCGCATGGCCCCATCAGGACGGCGACGGCTTCAACGTCATCCTCTCGGCCCTGCCGGTCAACGGCCGGATCGTCATCCGCGCCCGCAAAGAGGAGCAGCGCTAATGCTCCTCACCCGCGAACTCCGGACGGCCCTCCGCCGCAACAGCGACCTCTCCCGCCAGCGTGAGCGCGATCATTGTCCCGTCGTCAAATTCTTCCTCCCGAACACGGCTGCGGCTTGGCTTTTCACGGAACTCGCCGAGGACGGAGACACCCTTTTCGGCCTCTGCGACCTTGGCCACGGTACTCCCGAGCTTGGCTATGCCAGCCTCGCCGAACTTCAGAGCCTTCGCGGCCCCGGCCGCCTCCTGGTCGAACGCGACCGCCATTTCCTGGCGACCAAGCCGCTCTCCGAATACGCTGTTGACGCCTGGAGGCATCGCCGGATCGTCGCCTAAACGGCGATCCACTCCCCCGGCGACTTATCTCAAATCGAGTTTTGCACCGATCGGTGCAGGACTCGATTAGGGAACCTCAGCGTCGAACTCGATCGCAAACCTGGCATCGATCGCGGCTCGCGCTATCAGATTGCCAAGTTCCCAATCCGTCAGTTCGCAAAGCGGGAACATCTCCCTCATGGCCCGGATGACCTCCGACATCGAAATGCTCGGGTTTTCGACATTGTCGATCAGGTAAAGGACGATCGCCTGGCGAACGTCCGATGAAGTAGGCATCGGGGCGAGCGCGGGCATCTCGGACCCTATGAATAGAGCCGCGTTTCCGCGCTGTCGGCTGTTGTCGCATCGAAAGCGACGGGAACACCGTGAACGATGCATTCCGCCGCCAACATCTCCTCCAATTCCTGATCGGAGGCCTTGCAGGCTGGCATCAGTGTTCGGATGGCGCGGATTGCCTGCGCAATGGAAAGGAATCGGGCCTTCCCTCTTGAACGAACATAGGCTTCGGCCGCTTTCTCAAGCGTGATGGCGTGAAAAGCATTGGTCATCAAGAATTCCTCCCTGAACCCAAACCAGCACGATTTAAGGGCAACATTCGGTGGCCTTCAAGTTCCTTCAAGCCTCTGTCCGGTTTCGGACAATCAGGCTGACGCTATGCCGAAGTGGCGTTGCTCCTCCTCCCCATAGGCTCCGCGTGTGAGTTTTATCATTCCGGGGCGATCGACAATCGTGATCTCGCCGCGCCTAGCGTGAATGAGGCCCCGATATTCAAGCATTTGCAGGGCTGTCGTTACGCCGGGACGCTGAGCGCCGAGCATGGTCGCCAGAAATTCATGCGTCAGGTAGATTTTTCCCTCAGTCCGGTCGTGGACCATCAGCAACCATCGGGCCAGTCTTTCCTCGATTTTCGAATGGCCGTTGACAAGCGCCGTTCGGGACGACTGCACCAGGAATGCGTGAGCGTAGCGAAGCAGCGGCTCGCGAAGCGTCTGGCTTTGTGTAATCGCAAGGCGAAGGTCCTCAACCGGCAAGCACCAGCCATAACCGGCGACTTGGATATAGGTTTCATTGGGAGACCTATCTTGCCCCAGAATGACCGCGACTCCCGTCACGCCATCGTGACCAATGATGCCGACTTCGCTCTGCCGCCCTCCGGTCATGGTGGCGACCACTGACGCGATACCCGTCTCCGGAAAATACACGTGTTCGATCGGCTGATGGGAAACCTCCAGACGGGCTTTGATAGCCAGTTCGACCCTATGCATCGACGGCTGCAAGAGTGCGAAATCCTCGGGAGCGAGGGTTTTCAAAATATCGTTGCGAAAATTGGATTGAGGCATGGCTCTGCTCCCTAACGGGCAAGAGCACGTACCTCTCACTGTCGGCGGCATCCGAAACGCACTGGCGCCGATGCAACAGCATAGGCGCCCCACTCGCGATTAGCAAACCCCGGCCGACACGGCATCCCGTCAAATCCCCGTGTCGCCGTCAAAGATCGTTGATTTCCGTGAGTTCGGATACCGCCTGACTTCGCCGAGGCAGCGTATGGGGCCCTAAACGCGACAGATTATTGTGCGAAGCCGAAAATTAGCGATTTCCGCCTTGTCAGGGGTACCCGCCCTTCTTCATACGGTCCCTTCGTCGGGGTCCGTCGGTTCCGGTTCCCGCTGGCGCGGCGCTATGCTGAACCTCCTACGGCGCACCGTGTTAACCGAGCTCAGGGTCGCGAATTGGCCTCCGGCACCGTCCCAGCAATATCGTCCTGCTGGACGTGCTGATGCCTCCGCTTTATACGCTGCTTCCTTGCATGGACGGGCAGAAACCACGGCTGTCGGCGGAAACCGGCTGTCCTCTCCCGTCGCCGCCGCTTCGCCCGCGACCATACAGGCGCATGGCGACGGCAGGGGAAGGAGAGTGGTGCGGGCAGGCGCGCAGCGCCAACTCGGTCCCCTTGAGCCACACGGCGGCGACCCTATCGGCGACAGGTGCCAAGTCGGAAAAGGGCCATGCGGAGGAGACGGGAGAGTTCCCCCCGGAAGGAAAACCTCTTGAAACCGTTCGGGGAGCAAGTCCTCATTTAGTAGGTCACTAAACCTGAGGAGCCTCCCTTGCCTGTCAACCTCGAAACGCCGAAACGGAAGCCCGGCCGCCTCCGGGGATGCCGCCGTATTCCTTCGGAACATCTCATCTTCGGATGCCGTCCAACCGGCGCTGAAGAGTCGCGTTCCGGGCTTCGTTGAGCAGGGAACGACTGCGCTCCGGAAGGCGCTCTTGCAGTAAGGACGCGAGCCGGAAGGCCGTCAGGCGCGGGTTCCCAATTCTGGCGAATCGCAAGCTGGGCACAGGTAGACATGGGGCGGCACAAGGACGAGCACAGCGGCGGGCTTGCCGCAACGACCGCAGACGGCGCATAGCACTTTTCGCGTTTGCCGCGGATCTTCTTTCCCCGTCCGTGAAGCGGCCTTTTCCTCGCCCATTCTGCACCTTGAATTGCTTAGATGGCTTTCATATCACCTTGCCCCGGCCTACGAAACAGTGCGTCCAGCGATATTCTATGTACCTTTGCGTCGGACAGTCTACTCCATTTCGGAACTTCTTTGTGTTTCGGCGCGTTACTTTTCGTTTCCAAACACTCGCGATATGACACGCGTCAATCTCCTGACAGCCGGTGGGAGGTTTTCGATGTGCTCAGCGGGCAGATTGTGAGCTTGGGCGGCCTGCTCCTTTCCGGCCTTGTGGAAGAGGCGGCAAAAGGTGCCCTCGATGTCCTGCACAACCGGATCATTCCTCCCGACGTCCTGCCTCGCGATAATTAATCTGGTTTCATCGTGGCGGATGCCTATATTCCGGCATTCATTGCTCCTGTCGAGAAGGCCCCTCGCCGGGATAGTCGGAGCGCTTCCCATGGAAGAATTTCTGGACCATCTGCTTGAATGCCCCCATTGCAAGACGATCAGGCTGCGCATCCCGAAGGACGCGACTTGGGAGACGCCGATCACGTGTAGCGATTGCGGAAAATTCCTCGGGACATGGGGCGAGTTGCAGGAGGATTTCGAAAACCAAGGAGGCCTGCACGGCGCCTTTACCCTCGACGACGGCCGCATCAAACGAAAATCCGGCACGTGACCGGGCCTCGCATATCTCTTCCATCCGACATCGCGTCGGAGGCCTGGCAGGATCGATTTTCGAGGCTGAAGGGGAGCTTTTCATCACCCCGGAGGCGGCTCTTGCGCTCTACCGTCCCCATGTGATGGCCCGTCAGGGCCATAACTTGGGTCGGTCGCACTAACTGAAAGCGGTGCGACCGTTGTGCGCGATTCTTGGCCTTCGAAATGACGAAGGCGACTGGGGGCGAGTCGCCTTCGTTTTGCCTGCCGAGATAGAGGGGGCATCAAGCAGGCACTCCTATCCTATCGCCTCTTTCGCCGAAGGAAAGCCCCGCGATCTGCACAAGAAAGGGAGGGGCCGGGGGTGCCCAACGCTCCCTTCCACCTGTTGACCGCTCTACCCTTCAGCCTGGCAGGCATGACCAGCCTACAACGCTGACCGCCGTTGTCTATCGCGCATCTACCCTATCGAAGTTTCTCTCTTCGAGGAGGTGTCCGGAGCCGCTGTGCTTAATGCGCTGCTTTTTGTTCGTATCGTCGCGACACCTCGGATGGGATTCATCATCGAGCAAGGGTTTTCGTGACACAGATCACGAAAACCGGGGTTTGCGATGTCCGTGATTTTCCGAAACAGAGTCTGCCCCGACGAGGAAGGCTTTCGCTATCGAGTCATGTCGACGTTCTCGGGCATCGGCGCGGCGTCGATCTCCTGGGACAGCAACCTGTTCGAGTTCGTCGCCTATGCCGAGCCGGCCGCCTTTCCGGCGCATGTGCTGCACTACCGTCGCGGCGCCGGGCGGCCGAGATACATGCCCGATCCGGAACAGGCGGGACTCTCAGAGCCGGAACGGGAACAACGGCTATTCGATGTCAAGAACGTCGTCGACCTGCCGGAAACCGGGACGGTCAACTGGGGCGACATCACCCAGATCACCGACGACGATCTGGCCACGCTGGGCAAGGTGCATGTGCTGGAAGGCGGCAGCCCGTGCCAGGCCTTCAGCTTCGCCGGCAAGCGCAGGGGATTGAACGACCACCGTGGCAACGTGCTGCTCGCCTTCTGCCTGTTGGCCGAGCGGATGCGGAAAATCAACGAACTGGAATTCGTAGTTTGGGAGAATGTGCATGGCGTTTTCAAAGACGACACCAACGGTTTCGGATGTCTCCTGGCATCGCTCGCGGGAGAAACCGGGGGTCCGCTGGAGCCACCAGGGAAAAGATGGTCGAACGCGGGTCGAGTGTTTGGACGTCAAAAGCGGCAGGTTGCCTGGCGAACCGTGGACGCGGTTCATTGGGGTATCCCCCAAAGGCGCAAAAGAGTCTTCCTTGTCGCAAATATTGGAGGAACCCACAAAGGATTCGGGATACCTGACCAGATACTTTTTGAGCCCGAAAGCAGCCTCTGGCATCCTAAACAGGGCCTCAAAACGCGACAGGCTGTCTGCTCTACCTACCGACGTGGTGATCGCCTTGAATACCGTAGCGCGGAAAGACGACTCCGAGACTCCAAGGTGATCGCCCGCCTCGATGCCGAGGCATCGAAGGATTGGATAGGGAAGGGCCTGCCGGAAAACGCCGCGTTCGCGCTCGACATGAAGTCCCAGCCTGCTGCGAGCGGACAGGCCTATGCTCTGACGGCCCGCAACGAGAGCAATCCCCAGGTCGTCGCCTACGCGCTGGCAGACGACTACGCGCCCAAGGCGTCGAAGGACACGGCATTTGCCCTGATGGCGGGATCGCCCACCGGGGGCGGACACAGGCAGATGATCGTCCAGAAGGTCGTTCACCCGCGCGAAGCCGGAAGCGGAGCCGGCACCGAGGGCACCGCCGGAAACGCCGCCGAGACGGATTCGGCAGCGGTGACGGAACCTGTCACGAAAACCTCCCCCATCATCGTGGGCGTGCAGAATTCGGGAACGCTTTACGCGCGCGGCGCACAGCCTGCGGGCGTGTCGTCGGAGCAGAACTTCCTCGTCATCACCAAGGACGAGGAAGACACTCCTCCGGAACAGTGGACAGTGCGGCGCTTCACGCCGCTGGAATGCGAGCGCTTGCAGGCTTTTCCCGATTACTGGACCGACGTCCCGTTTCGCGGGGAACTGGTGGCGGACGGTCACCGATACAAGGCCATCGGCAACTCGATGCCGTGCCCCGTCATGTCCTTCATCGGAGATGCGCTGCACGCACACATGGATATGATGCACACGGTCCAGTATGATCCCGATGTCTTGCGCCGCAAGCGCGGCCGGCCGACCAAGGGCCAGCGCGCCATGACCGCCACCGAGCGCCAGCGGCGACGCCGCGAACAGTTGCGGGGACAAGACGAGGGCTCGACGGTCCGCAAGCCGCCGCTGGACTACCACACCAAGATGGGGCTGCTGTCTCATGTCGCGGATCTGCGGGAACTGATCGGCAGGCCCTCGGTGGACGTCGAATTCCGGCTGGCGATCCTGGCGGATGCCATCGACAAGCTCGGCGCTGCCCGCCCTGTGTACTGAGCTTCATCGTTGCGGTTGCGGAACGGTTGATCGGCCGGCTTGCGCCATTCTCTCGGTCGTATGACCATCGATGCCAGAAAAGAAAAACCCCGCGTCAACGGCTGGCAGGCCTCGGCGGGGTTGAGGTGGCAGGACGATGTTCGGATTATCCTATATCGTGGTCAATAGCAGAAAGGCGCGC
Organism: Mesorhizobium sp. B2-4-19; assembly: GCF_006441315.1. NCBI lineage: Bacteria > Pseudomonadati > Pseudomonadota > Alphaproteobacteria > Hyphomicrobiales > Phyllobacteriaceae > Mesorhizobium > Mesorhizobium sp. B2-4-19. The sequence goes on from NZ_VFUV01000004.1 coordinate 300,414, forward strand.
CTCGGGTGAGCGCCCGGCTGGGACATGTCCCAGCCTCACCAGAGCCCGTCTCTACCCAAGCATGTCAACAATTAGATATATCAGCGCCCGCCCGGTTCGAGGCGACCAGCGGCAACGTCGTTTCCTTGGGCTTGGACGCGTTCGACGCTCTCGCGCACGTTGTGGCCCTGCACCCACGCAACGGCCGCCTCGACGGTGGCAGGCGTCGCGGCACCGTCTCTTTCGGCCAGCGGATTGCCGAGCCGGGCGGACGACACTGGAAAGAATGGAGCGTCGACATATCCGAAGCTCCCTTTGCCGCCCGCGATCTCATCCGGCGGGACGAGGCTATCGATCTTTATTTCTCGCAAAACGCATTCCACGGCTGGCGACGTCTGGCGCAGCTTTCGACATTGGGAGCGCTCTATCAGGATCTCGACTACCAGCGACGGGCGACCCACGCCGGCAAGGACCCGCGCGTCGTCGCCGAGGGGGCGCTTGCCGCGCTGGACGAGACCGGCATCCCATCGCCTTCCTTCGTCATGAAGACGGGGCGGGGCCTGTGCCTGGTCTGGCTGCACGAACTTCTTCCCCGCAACGCCCTGCCGCGCTGGCAGGCGGTGCAGAAGCGCCTCGCCGACATCCTGACCCCGTTCGGATCGGATAAGGCGGCCTTGGATGCCGCACGCGTTTTCCGCGTCTCCGGATCTCTCAACTCGCGCGCCGATCCGCTCGACGCGGAGGTGCGGATGATCTGGTGCAACGGCAGCGTGGGCGAGCCGTTCCGGCATGTGTTCTCGGACCTCGCCGACGAGGTGCTGCCCCACACGCGGACGGGTCTCCTCAGCCTTTCGGCGGAGCGGGCAAGGCGTAAAGCCGAGGGAATGCAGGTCGGGGGACCGGCGCGGACACTGACGGTCGCCACGTGGGCGGAGACCATGCTGTCGGACCTTCAGCGGCTTCGCACGCACCGCTATCCGGAAGGCGCGATCCATCCCGGCGAACGCGACAGGTGGCTGTTCTGCGCCGCCACCGCCATGGCATGGCTCTGCCCACATCAGGTGCTTGAGCGGGAACTCTCCGCGCTCGCGCACGAGGCCGCCGGCTGGGAAGGGAAGGAGACGCGCGGCAGGATGTCGTCGGCGCTGGCGCGCGCCCGCATGGCGGCGGCCGGCCAACGGCTAGAGTGGGACGGACGCGAAGTCGATCCCCGCTATCGCATGAAGGCGTCGACGGTCGTCGAATGGCTCGAAATTGAATCTGGCGAGATGCGGGAGGCGGGGCTCAGGATGCTTGTCGAGTCCGATCGCGCCCGCGAGATCACGGCCGAGCGGCAGCGGGACTCCCGACGTCGGAAGGGTGCGCAGGACCGGACCGCTTTGCAGGCGGCTCGTCTGGAACTCGGCCGCAAGGCACGTTTCCTCCAGGTGAGCAAAGGCCTGACCGTGCGCGAGCTCGCGGACATGCTCGGCGTTTCCGCTTTCCAGGTCTCGAAAGCGATCACCGAAGCCAACGCGAAGGGGTGATGGGTCCCGCTGTAAAAACAACGCGTTAGCGGTTCGTCACGGTATATGGTGGCGTAGCCCTACCGATACGGAGCGAAGCGACCCGGCTCAACGAAAATAATGGGGCTGGAATGCTTGGCTCTGCCGGTGGTGCCTGGCCATGCTCCCCCCTGCGCGGGTGGGCACCATTCCGCGACGTGCAGCAGGTTTCCCTCGGCTTGCCTCGTCACGATGCTCCCGACGGTCGGGGAGCATCGCGTCAAGTCCTGATGCGCAACCGCACTACCCTCGTCCCGCATGGCACCTTAGCTCCGCACCCCGGTGACGTCTTCACGCCCGTTGCCGGACCTGCGGTCGCCACTCCCATGAGAATGCGGGAAACGGCTATGTCATGGCGAAAATTCCCGATCCCTCGACTTTTAGGATCCTTATCCGGCATTTCGAAAGTTCTGTTCGGATAGAAGGGGGTAACTTCACCGTCGCGCCTTGTCGCGGCAATCAGTGGTTCGTGGCCGGAAAGGAGGGCACACGCAAATGACTGTTTCACATTGCATCCCCTCCGCCAGGTCCAGCCTCAGCTTGGGACATGAGTCCCCTTTCGCGCCGGGTAAGGGCCCGTCGTGGCGACGATCGCCGCGCCGGGCCTCTGGACGAAAGGAGGCTTACCATGTCCGAGACCAACTCCCCTAACTGGACGCAGCTCCCGCCCGACGCGTGGTTGCTGGTGATTCCCGGCGTTGCCGAGGCGCTGGTTGCACCGCGCGGCGGCATGTTCGACGCTGCCGTGTGCGATCTCCGCACCCAGCAGGTCGTTTGGATGGGGGAGAAATACCCCACCGTGCGAGGTGCCAAGCTTGCGTCGAGGGTTGCCTTCAAGCGGCTTGGGTACTGGCCGACGGTCGCTCTGATCGAGCTGCCGGCTGTCGAGCGCGACGTGCCCCAGTCGATCTGGAAGTCGACGCGTCTGGAAGCCATCCTCAAGGGCAAAGGCATTGTCGTCGCCTGCGGCGTCAATGTCCTGGACGATGACCATGTGGAGGGCGTGGTGAAGCTGGGCAGCTACGTGTTCCGGGAAGAGTATCCGGACGAGTGGTCCGCAAAGCGCGGCGTGCTCCAGTGGGCACAGATGCTCATCGACCGACACGCATAAGCGGGCCATGACAAAGGCGGGTGGCTCCGGTCGCCCGCCTTTGTGTTTTGCCGACACGCATGGCACGGCGAAACCGCCTCCTTCGATCCCCAGCTCCATCCGAAGCCGCTTCGGGCGACATGAATGCGCCGGCGCTTGCCGCGCACACGGATCGGCGTCAGCCTTGAAGAAAGTGAAGGTAGTGAAAGAAGCCAGCAATGGGCGGTGCTACGCCCGCCCGCTGGCAAGGGGGAGGAAGACCTCCCCCGTTGACCCCCACGACGCCGCCGTTGGCGCGCGTAAAAGGAGCCGCGATGTCAGGGACGACGACCACGACGTTGCGTCTGTCGACCGACGAGCGAGCCGCGCTCGATGCCGCTGCCGACGCGGCAGGACTCGGCCCGAGCAGCTACGCCAGGCAGGCTGTCATGCGGGCGGTGGGGCGCGCGGCATCCGTGCGGCGTCGGCCTGACGGTCTCGCTCAGGCTATAGGCCGGGCGCTCGGCGATCTCGGGCGGATCGGCAACCTCCTGAACCAGATGGCTCGTCATGCCCATGTCGGCGGATACGTGCCGGCGCAGGCGCTGGAAGGTTGCAGGCGGGAACTGTCTTGCCTGACGGCCACCATCCTCGCGCTCAGGCAGGAGCGCTCGGGATGATCATCACGACGACCCGCCACGGCCGCACCAGCAAGGACGTCCGCTACCTGCTAGCCCACTTGTCGAAACAGGACGGGCAGCGGTCGCGCGTCGTGAGTGTCGCCGCGCCGGTGGACACCGCTTCCGAGGCACTGGACTACATGCAGGCGCTGCGGGACGGGTCGCGCGCCACGGTCGCCTGTCACCATCTCAGCCTGTCTCCCGGTCAACCCATGACCGATCGGCAGCGGGACGAGGCGGTTGCGCGTGTCCTCGCTGCCATGGAGGTCGAGGACCACGCGTATGTCGTATGGGAGCACGGGGGGAAGGACAGGCGCGGCCGCGACGTCGATACGCACTACCACATCGTCGTCGCGCATGTCGGGCCGGACGGGCGCGCCCTTGATGACGGACGGTCTTATGTCCGGCTTGAGGCCGCAGCCCGTTCTCTTGAATTCGATTTTGGTCACGGGGTCACGCCGAGCCGCCATGCCGATGCCGTGGCCTCGGAACTTGAGCGTATCGGCCGCCCGAATGTTGCTGCGCAGGTGCGGGGCGAGGTTCCGCCAGAGCCGCCCGCGTCGGCGATGTCGTCGCGGCAGCGCGCCCGATCAGCGCGCCACGGAATCGATCTCGCGGACGTCCGCGATGTCGTGCGCCGGGCCTGGAAAGCCAGTGACGGACCCGCAGCACTTCGCGCGGCGCTGGCCGAACACGGTCTCGACATCGCACCTGGCCACAAGCCAGGTGTGTGGATCGTCACCGGGCCGGACGGCGTGACGCTCGGAGCCCTCGACCGTCTGTCGGGAGAGCGTCGCCGGGCGGTGGCGAAACGAATGCAACAGGGGGATTCACATGACTCGACCGACACAGCAGCCGCCCGCCATGCGCGCCCTGAAAGCGACCTACGACGAAGCCCGCGCCGGCCGCGAGGCGGCCGAGGCGCTGGGCCCGCTGCTGGCCTTGCTGGAGCCTCCGGAAGCGGGCGAGGCGGGTCCGCTCGCGGAAGTGACGGACCTTCTGACCGCCATCTTGAGGAACCAGGAGTCCACGCTCGCCGCGATCGAGGGATTGACGGCGCGCATCGACGCCACGTCCAGGAAAACCTGACCCTCTCCGTGCTCGTGCGGGCCGCGCGCGACCATCGGATCCGGCATGCATTGTGGCGGACGCGGCGTCGACAGCATTCGCGCTTGCATCACCTTCAGGACGCACGCCGACTTGTCCGCCTGGACCTCGACGAGCTTCGTCGCCTCGCTGAGAAAATTGGCCGTCGGCTCGCGGGGCTCCTTATCGGGACGGCCGAGCCGCCACGGGAAACCCGCGCCGAGGCATTGGTCCGGTTGCGTGACTACTACCAAGCAGGAGGGAAGCGACATCGCTCGTCCGCGTCTGTCACCGCTCCCGATGTCGATCCGGTTCCGGCCTACAGGCCGCATTTCTAGGGTGAAACCATGACCGAGCAGTTCATGAAGAAGGATGACCGGAACAGACGCAGGACCTGCCGGGACCGCTGGCGCTACCGCCGGCACCAGCATCGCCGGAGGCTCGCCGATCCGGCGACGTCCTTCACGGCGAAATTTTCCGCGCTCCTGCTGTTCCTGATCGGTCGCGCGCCGACCCTGCCTGTCCCCGTGCCCCAAGCTGTGCCGGCACCGCAGCCCTTGCCCCCTCGTACGGATGTCTCGGCGGAGCAGGGAGACAGGGAGAGCGGAGAAGGCGGACAGATGCCGATGCGGCCACGGGCAGCGCATGGGCGCTATCGTTCCCGGCCATCTTATTCGAGGATCCTGCGCGACCTGTCGCGGCCCGCGCCCGCCGCCCGCGCCGCCGCCGCCGCCACCTTCCTCGCACGCGTGCCCATGGAGGCGCTCGACTGGGTCTATATGGCAATCAAGGAAGCAGATTGGCGAGGTCTCCGTCAGATAGTCCAACCAGGAATGACCGACGCCGAGGCGGATGCCGCGCTTCTGAAGGCCGCGCGCGATGCCAGGTTGCAGGAAGCCACTGAGCCCGACGAACCTACGCCGGACGACAATACGAAAAGAAAGCCGCCACGGTGACGGGGCATGATTTCGTGACAAGAGTCACGATTTTGGGTCGCGAGCGGTTTCACCAAGCAGCGCCTTGCCCTCGATATTGAATGCCACCGACTTGGCTTGGCCTACCGGATCGGAGCATCAGGCCGGGGCCACAGCCGAGCGGGCGACGTCGCTTTGCACTAAGCCGCTATAGCGGCTACCGCTCATACTCATATTCGTCTCCGTCCTACCCCACACCTACTCCGCGTCGGTGAGCAGCGGGGTCGTCCATCACTTCGACTGCCTTCACGAGGGCAGTGTTGCCGCCGCCATGGCGGCGCGCCGTTTTAATTGGCCACACGATCAGCGAGTGAAGTCCGGGGCAAGACGAACGCTCGCTTGGTGCCCATACACAGTGCCAAAGCAACTAGGCCCAACACCACGGCAAATCGGCGCCAGGCGAATGGTGTACTTTCCGCCCGATGAGCATGGTATGCTTGGCGGCCGAATTATGAGGTAACAAAGTGGCCCCACCAAGCGCTGAGATGATTGTCAAATCGGTGGCTTTCTCGATCTTTGCCATTGTCGTTATCATTGCTCTCAGCGCTTGGCTCAGCCGACCATCGGCATCGAAGAATGGCTTGGTCCGGTTCTTGCCCCTCTTTATGATAGCCTACCTCTTCCTCGTATTGAGCTTAGGTGTCCCCATCGCGAACTTGGCCCGGAGCGTTGGAGGGCCGACGCTGGGGAGGATTTTCGGTCCTTTGGGTTTTCTCAGCGGGATTTGGCTCGCTGCAATTGTGATCCAGGTTGCGCAGAACGTTGGCTATCGATTGGTTGGCGCTCCCACCCAAAAGCTTCGGTGGTACAGAAGTTGGAAGAAACCATCGAAGCGCAACAAATCTGCTAGAGCCGGATTGAGGCGCAGGCAGTAAAACAGAGACGGCATGAGTGGTAAGCGGACGAAGGAAACTATGGAGATTCCGGTTTGTCTTCCGATACCATGGGCCGCTCATCGGCAAAGCAAACATAGCCACATTTGCCACATCTGACCTTGGCGCTTACGTCATCGATGTCTTCGCCCGGCTCAAGGTCGAAGCCGGGATTTCCGCACTTCGGGCAAACTCGGAAACCGATACGTCGAACAATTTTAGTCCACGCCATTCGCCTTCTCCGATTGAGGGCCTAGCCGGACCTATCTTCCCCCCTTCAGGTTCGTCTGCAAAGGGTCGGCTTCAGTCATTCCGGCCGGATGTCACCGGTTCAGTGGGTGACCGAATTCGCAAGTGCCGATTGATGTAGCGCAACGTCAGGAAGGAAGGTCTACCGGCCTTGCCGAGATGCATGGCCCCGACGTTCATTTGCCGTCCTCCTTGGCCGATCAGTTCCAGATATCCCGACCGAGGCATGAGGAGCCTGAAAAGGGCTATTGTTGACAGGGGAATCCTTGGTGGGATACACCTCGCCGTACACCTGTAGGTGTACGGTCCAGATTCAAGCGATTTTCGCTAGGGCGAATCGTGCTGTCGAATCAATAACTTGTGGGGCAGGGGCGGGCAAACTCCCTCCGGGCCCACCAAAAGACCCATATAAGCTATTGTTATCACTGTATTTTTTGAGAATGGCCCACGGTGTGGACTCGAACCCCCTTCTCGTTTGAGAACTTCGAAGCGTTAATACGACACCCTCCGCAACTAATATAATCGTTATCTATCAATGGCTTACGACGCGGTCCGCCAAAGTCGATTCAAGGAGCGGCCCCGCCACTCGTCGATCGCATTATGTTCTGGCGAATGGCAGCCTTGCGCCCAAGGTCGGTCGTTAAAGCTGCGTTGGCCGACCTCCAAAAGCGGACGTTCCCATCACACAACCGCGTGCCAGCTGATTATTTAGGCGTATGCGTTCGAATCCCCGCTTCTCCGCCAATTTCAAAAACCAAGTTATTGAAACAACAACTGGTTTCGTCGAATGTATCAACATCTCGCTAATTTGGAGTTGACGGACTTTTCTTAGATTTTAGCACTGCGCATTTCCAGCAGCAGCGCGAGGTCATCGCTTAGGCGAGCCAACATACTAGCGACGGGCAGACAAGGTCCAGGGCGTATGGCCTGCAACGCCTCAAGCAATCCGATCCCAGGTGAGCGTTCGCATTACGGGCTCACCAGAGGCGGTTGTCGTATCGAGCTCGATGACGAGCTGTCCATCTCGCGTGCCGAGACGGCGGATCACGACCATGCCGACGTTCTGGGGTGTCAGTGCGGCGATCAGGCGGTGCTCGACGAGCCCGTCATCGCGGATGCGGTAGGTGCCGAAATATGCGTCATAGCCCCCTACAGTCCCTGTGTTGTTCGACGAGGCAGGCATCGTCTTTGCCGTCGCCCGGTCGCGCTTCATGAACTGGGCCGAAAAGTGCCCCGTCGCGTACGTGATCATGGCGATGGGATCGGAGCCCAGCGAGGGCTCATCTCGAACGTTGCCGTCAGTAGCGCGGTCAATGCGGCTCAGCAGCCGCCAGGTGCCTTCAAACTCGGACATTCTGGTCAACATTACCACACGGTCCAGCGGTCCGCCATGCCGTCGCCACCAAAGGGGCCGTTCACCGCCGGAAGATCGTGAAGGGACCGGGGGAGGCAAATTCAAATGAACAACGCCGCCTCTCCCACCCGTTTCGTCGATACTCAAGGCGAAGAGGCCTTCCTCGGCGCGCTTACTCGCGGGCGTTCGCCCAAAACCGCAACTTACGAGTCAAAAGATTCGCGTCCGCACGCATCAAAGGTCGCTCGTGCCCATTTCCTCACGTCATCTCAGGCGGGCAAGTTCTGCACGACACGAATCCGCGAACGTGCGTAGTATGTCGTGCGCCGCGAGTTGCCTGCGCGCCTGCGGAGCGGGAGAGGGCGATTCATAGGTTTCCACGATCCCTTCCAGAACCGCCTCTGCCGCGGCGATCGTATCCGGTGTCGCGAAAAGGCGAAGCTTGTTGATGGTCGCATACATGGGGACAAGCTTGGCCGGGTCATCCAAGCCTTCTCGAACCACGCCGTCCGCGTAGGTTTTCGAGGCTTGATCAATGAATTCGCCAAAAATCCGCTCGCGATGCGCGCCTTCCTGTTTCATCCGTTCCACAAGATCCTGGTGGTTTTGTGTGAGCCAAGTCGTACCCACAGATGCGAGGGCACCGATGAAAGAGCCGGCTAGTGCGGAGAGGGCCGAGATCGTGCCCGGATCCATTGTCGTGTACCCTTCTTTTTTGCCATTCGCTCCGGCGGCCGTGCATCGGCCCGACTGCCGGGAACGCCCCGAATGCGTGGCCATATTCATACGCCGCTGTCCCGTTTGGACGCTTGTCGACTGAAGCGCAGCGCGAAAGAAAAATTCCCGCCACCGTTATGATCTACAAATGTGGAGGGCCACCGGCGAACGGCATGGGCGGGCGGGCGGTCCCCGGTTGACCCGCCGAGCCGAGGTGCGCCGCCGAAACCGCCTCCGCCCGGGGCGGGCGAGTGAAGTCGCTGCCTGCCGGGTCCGATGCCGGGATGTTGTCGGCCCGGGGCGTGCGACGCCAACCTGTGGGGCTCGCCGCCGCGCTAGGATCAGTGCACGTTGCAGATGGCCTTCGGAGCTGGCACTTCCGCGGGGTGTTCGCTCGACGCCGGGGTTTCGGGCTCCGGTTCGATGCGATACGCAGCGACATAGAGCGCCGGCAGGAAGAACAGGGTCAGCACCGTTGCAAAGATGATGCCTCCGATCATCGAATAGGCCATCGGACCCCAGAACACCTCGCGGGCGATCGGTATCATCCCCAGGCTCGCGGCCGAGGCCGTCAGCAGGATCGGCCGCATGCGGTGCTCGGTTGCCGCGATTACCGCGTGCCAGGGATCATCGCCCCTTGCCCGGAAGGCGTCGATCTGGCTGATCAGGATCACCGAATTGCGGATGAGAATGCCGCCAAGCGCCAGCACGCCCAAAATCGCCACGAAGCCGAGCGGCTGGCCGCTCCACAGTAGAGCCGCGACGACGCCGATCAGCCCGAGCGGGGCGACGCTCAGCACCAGCAGGAGCTTACCCACGCTCTGCATCTGGGTCATCAGGATCAAGACGATCAGCAGCACCATCATAGGCAGCGTCGCCGCCAGGGCGGCGTGCGACTTGTCGCTGCTCTCAAGCGTGCCGCCGGCCGCAACCTTGTACCCCGGCGGGAGCTTCGCGCTGAACGCGGCGATTTGCGGCGCGAGCTGCTTGTTCACGGTTGCGGCCTGGATCGCATCGTTGAGGGTGGCCTGCACCGTGATCGTGGGCAGCCGGTCGCGGCGCCAGACGGTCGGCTGGTCGAGCCCGTACACGATGTCGGCAAACGAGGCCAGCGGCACAGCCACGCCACTCGCGGTCGGCACCTGCAGGTTCTGGATCGTCTCGATGGAATCGCGCTGGTCGCGTTCGCCGCGGGCGACGACATCGACGAGATAAATGTTGTCTCGAACTTGCGTGATCGTGGTGCCGGCAATGACGCTGTTGAGTACCTGCGCGACGCTCTGCGAGGTCACGCCCAATTGCCGCGCCTTGTCCTGCAGGACATCGATTTCGACCGACTTGCCGGGCTCGTTCCAGTCGAAATTGATGTTGCCGATATGCGGATTGGTATCCACCACGCCGGCGAGGTCCAGCGCGTAGGCACGGACGGCCTGAATATCGGGACCGCTCATCCGATACTGAATGGGGTGGCCGACCGGCGGGCCCATATCGAGAAAGTGCACGAAGACGTCGATATCGGAGAACTTGTCGGCAACGAGCTTATCGAGCTTGGTCTTCACGCGGGCCCGCGCATCGAGGTCCTTGGGGACGATGACGATCTGGCCGAAATACGGGTTGGATAGCTGGGTGTCGAGCGGCAGGTAGAACCGCACCGCACCTTCGCCGACATACGAGCTCCAGCGCACGAGGTCGGGATCGCCTTTCAGGCTCGCCTCGAACGCGTCCATCCGTTGCTCGGTCTGCTGGATGTTGGAGTTCTCGGGCAATGTTATGTCGACCAGGATTTCCGGTCGGTCGGAGGCCGGGAAGAACTGCTGCTGCACCGAACCGAGGCCGATGACCGCCGCCACGAACAGGCCCAGGGTGCTGCCGATGGTGATCCAACGATAGTGTAGTGACAGTCTCAGGCTCGCCGCGAACCATCTGGCAAGACGCTGCGGCCTTTCGGATGCGGACTTCATAGTTTTGGGCAGGATCTGCACGCCAATCAGGGGTGCGAACAGGACCGCCACAACCCAGGAACTGAGCAGCGCGACAAAAATCACCCAGAACAGCGATGCCACATACTCGCCCGCGGTGCTGGTATTGAGAATGATGGGGCTGAAGCCGGCGACCGTGACCAAAGTGCCCGTCAGCATCGGAAAGGCGGTCGAGGTATAAGCGAAAGTGGCCGCCTTCCTGAGGCTATCACCCGCCTCCAGCCGGGAAACCATCATTTCCACAGTGATCATGGCGTCGTCGACCAGCAGGCCCAGCGCAATGATGAGGGCACCCAGTGAGATGCGCTGCAGCGAGATACTGTCTGCATACATGAAGAGAAAAACCACGGCGAGCACGATCGGGATCGACAAGGCCACCACGAATCCCGCCCGCAGCCCCAAGCTGACGAAGCTGACCAGGAGGACGATGACCACAGCCTCGAACAGGGCGCTGGTAAAGCCGCCGACCGCCTTCTTGACCACGGCAGGCTGGTCGGACACCAGATGGATCCCCACCCCGATCGGCAGACGGCTCTCGATCTCGGCCATCTTGGCCTTGAGCGCTTCGCCGAACTTAAGAAGATTGCCGTTCGGCGTCATCGAAATGCCCAACCCTAGCGCCGGATGACCGTCGAATCGAAACAGCGGATCGGGCGGATCCTTGTCGTCGCGGGTGATCGTCGCGACATCGGCAAGGTGGAAAAAGTTGTTGCCCTGCTTGAGGTTCACCCGCTCCAGATCGTCTTCAGACTTGAACTGGCCGCCGACGCGTAGCTGCACCTGTTCGGCGCCCGCATTGATCACGCCGGCCGGCGTCACCGCGTTCTGGGCCTGCAATTGGTCCATCACCTGCTGCGCGCTGATGCCGAGCGTCCCGAGCTTTTCGGTCGAGAAATTGATCGTGATGACCTCGTCCTGTGTGCCGATCAGGTCGGCCTTGCCGATGTTGGGAATGGTCAGAATGTCGGTACGCACCTGTTCGACGTAGTCGCGAAGCTGCCGATAGCTGAGCCCATCGGCGGTGAAGGCGTAGACATTGCCGTAGACAGTGCCGAATTCGTCGTTGAAATAGGGCCCCTGAATGCCTTGGGGGAACTGGTTGAGGATGTCGTCGATCTTCTTGCGGACCTGATACCAGGAATCGCTTACGGTGCGGCCGCGCGCTGCTTCCTTCAGATTGACGAATACGGTGCTCTTGCCCGGTGTCGTCTGGCTTCGCGTATAGTCGAGCGTGTCGAGGCTCTGTAGCGCCTTTTCGATCCGATCGGTCACCTGGTTTGTGGTGTCGTTAAGCGAGGCGCCCGGCCAGTAGGCCTGTATCACCATCGTCTTGATCGTGAAGCTCGGGTCCTCTTCACGTCCCAACCGCTCGTAGGAAAAGATGCCGGCGACCACGGCCAGCGCCATCAGAAACCAGACGTAGGAGCGGTGCTCGAGGGCCCATTCGGAGAGATTAAAGCGCATTGGAGCCCTCACTTTCGAGTTTTACCAGCTGACCTTCATCAAGACTGTTTACGCCGACATTCACCACGCGGTCGCCGTCACGAAGCCCGCTGGTGATGGCGACCGACGTATCGGTTGTTGCGCCCAGCCCTACGACCCTCAAGGAAACCTTCAGCGACTTCGGATCCACCGTCCAGACGAGCGTCCTCCCGTCCCGCTTCAATATGGCGCTCGAGGGCAAGAGATATTCAGACGGCACGCTTCGTTCGTGGGAAACGTCGACGGTTGCACCGAGCCGGAATGCCTGCGGCGGATTGGTCAGGGACAGCTTCACCGTCTGCGTGCGCGTGGACGCGCTGATGAGCGGCGAAACTTCGCGCACGATGCCCGTGGTCTTCTCGTCCGGCACCCCGACGACCGTGACGCCCCAGGGCGTGCCGGGCACTGCCAGCGAGGCAAGTGCTTCGGGCAATTCAAGCACCGCCTCGCGCACGTCCGGTCGCGCCACGGTGACGACCGACTGGCCGGCGCTCACGACCTGTCCGACTTCGGCATCGGTCGACGTGACCACACCGTCGAACGGGGCCTTTATCGCGGTGAACGTCAGTTCGTTCTCGGATTTCGCAAGGTTCGCCTGCGCCTGGTTCAATTGCGCCTGTGCGGTTTTTCGCGCGCTGATGGCGCTGTCGAGTTGGGCCTGCGGCGCGGCGGCGGTCTGCAAGAGTGCCTTGGCGCGCTCTTCGACAAGGGCGAGATTGTGGTACGTCGCCTGCGCGGCCGCCACATCGGCCTGTGCCGAGGCCAGTTGGGCCTCGTCGGTCGTGGCGTCCAGCGAGGCCAGCAATTGCCCCTTTGTGACCAGGTCGCCCACATGAACGGAACGGCTGATGATCCGCCCCGAGGTTTGGAAGCTCAAGGTGGTCTTGTAGCGCGCTTCAATATCCCCGGCATAGGGGCCGACCAACTCATCGCTTACCGGATGCACGACGATCGAAAGTACCGGGCGGATCACCGGCGCGGCGGCTTCGTCGGTCCGATCGTCGCATCCGGCAAGCGCGAGAATTGCGAGCGTTCCGACGCTCAGCAACCGGAGAGTTGCGGTCATTGTGACACCTCCGCCTTGGGACTGACCTTCTCGTTGGGCCACAGCAGTTGCGCGCCCTTCGTCACAACGGTCGCGCCGTCCTTCAGTCCGGAGGCAATGATGACGATCTTGTCGAGATAGCGGCCAATCACGACCGGCTGCAGCGACACCGTGTCGGAAGCTGTATCGACCATCCAGACCGCCGGACCGTCGCGGTCGCGGAACAACGCGCTCCAGGGTAGGGCAAAGCCGTGCTGCGGCGGAAGCGGTATGGATCCGGTGGCCGACGCCCCCAGCGGCATGAATGGCGAGCCAGGATCCAGTCCAACTTTGATGCGCATCGTTCCGGACGAGGGATCGATGGTCGGCGAAATCTCGCGTACATGTCCCGTTGCCACGACAGTGGAGCTTGCCAGAAGCTCGACCTTGACCGGCACATCCCGTGGCACGCCCTCGAGAGCCCGTTCATATGCCTGGAAAACCGCGTCGCGCGGACCATCCTCGGCGACCGTGAACACCGGCTGGGCGGCCTGAACCACCTGGCCCGCATCGACGGAGCGGGCGACGATGATGCCATCGGCGGTCGCCGGCAACTGCGCATAGCTGAGGACTTCCTTGGCGGAAGCGGCGAGGGCCTCTGCGCCGGTAAGGCCACTCTTTGCGGTGTCGAGCGATGCTTGGGCCGCATCCAGCGCCGCACGCGTCGCGTTTCCGTCGGCATACAAGGTCTTCTGCCGATTGAAGTCTGCCTGCGCCTGGGTCAGCTGCGCCTCAGCAGAGCTGACGGAGGCTGCGGCGAGATCGGCGCTGGCCTGCAGCGCGTGGGTGTCCAGACTCGCAAGGACCTGACCCTTGCTGACACGATCCCCGACATCGACCAGGATATCTGTGACCTGACCGCCTGCGCGAAACGAGAGATCGTGCTGGTTGCGGGCGGCGATCGAACCGGAGATCGACGCCGTCATAGGAATGTCCTGCGCTCTGACCTGCATGACGTCGACCGGCCTGGCAGGCCGTTCGGCCGCTTCGACCGAGACCGTGAAGCCGGCAACGATCAAGGCAGTCGCTGCCGTGACGGCAGCGGCAAAGGCGTGGCGGTCGGAGACTGTCAGTCCCATGTTGTGAAGCAATCCCATGTCCCCGTATCCCGAAATGAACGACCCTGAAGGCGGAGGTATTTACCTCCGCCTTCTCGCGACGGACGCTATTTGCCGGCGATGCAGTCAGCGGCCGCTTTCGCGTTCGAGCGCGCCGTGGACATCGCGATGGTGCTCGAAAGAACCAGTTCGCGCGTCTTGTCGGTGACGATCTGCTTCAGGGTCGACGGAGTGGGCGCCTCCTTCACGACCGCTCCATAGATCAGCTTTGCATCGGGACTGAGACTTGCGGCACAGGGGTTCGAGGCGGCGTTGGCGGCCCAGGCGGGAGTCGCCAGGGAAGCGACGACGCCCATGATCAATGCGCGAGAGATTTTCATAGTTGTTACCTTTTTTGCTGGTTGATAGTGCTGGAGCAAGCTGCCGTTGCTTCCGAATACACGGATTTTGTCTTCGGCCGCCTGCTACATCGGAAGCAGAGTACGATGTTCGATGCTCAACGGAGCGAGATGGAGCCGTGACGCAGCCACACTCCGCCATAGGGGCCCCGGTTGACTGCAGCGCCTCTGCATGTTCCATCGGCGCAAAATCCTGCCGCAGCACGCCCTGGGCCGGCAACCGCCCCGCCGCAAGCTCCGTCGACGCAGCCCGTAACCGCTCTGCCGTATGGGGCCGGGCCGTACGGGCCTGCGTAGGCGGCCCACTGCCCATACCAGGCACGACCGGCGTAGTAGCTGTCCCAGTAGGCCCTGTTGAAGCTGACGACGGTGAGCCCGACCACCGGTGCGACCGCGGGAGTCACAACAACGGCAGTGCCGCCATAGGATACGCTTACATAGCTTGCCGCTATCCAGCCGCGGTCGTGGCCCCAGCTTACGTCGCACCATGTCACGTTTGCCGTGCATCCGTAGACCGTTAGCCCCGCGCGCGCCGGAAGCGTGACGACAACCGGATATTTCGTGCCCGGACCCGCGCGCATATTTACCTGCCCGACGACGACGCCCGACATCGCTGCAGCCGCAGCCGTCGGGCCTGTGGCGATCAGGCAAGTCGTCAGACCGGCAACGACTGCCGCCGCGACGGTTTTAGAGTGCCTCTTCATTTCAGTTCTCCTTTGCGTCCCAGACGCATGAATGTTGTCCGCGGCAGCGCGGCTGCCTGCCTCGCGTGAACCAGGGTTCTTGATCGCCAGTCCTGGACATGCTGCACACCACCCTTCTGCTACGTTCGACTTGTGATCATCCGCATTCCAGCTCTGCCGGGCGAGTTCACGCTCGCTAGTCAACACACGTTGACCAAGAAGTCAACAGCTGTTGACGAACAATTTGCGCGTAGCTATGCTGGGGAAGATTTTTAAAGGGAGGTGATGACCAGTGAACGCAAATGGCACTCAGGCTGGCGAAACGACGCGCGAACGCATCCTGCGGGCGGCTGTCAGGAAATTTTCGACCCAGTCGTACCAGACGACAGGCTTGCGCGAGATCGCTGCCGACGCCGGCGTCGACGTGGCGTGGGTGCATCGCAGTTTCGGATCGAAAGAGCGGTTGTTTGTCGAAAGCGTGAAGTCGACCCTCGATCGGCAAATCAGGGTCGCGACCAACGATCGCAGTCCGGTCGATGCAATGATCGAGGACGTTCTGCGGCCACGCGAGGAGGGCGAGGTCAAGCCCGTGGATATAATAATTCGGTCAGTTTCGAGCCCTGAAGTCTCAAGGGTGCTGAAGGAGCTTGCGACGACGGGGTTCGTAAGGCCTCTTGCGGAAATGTCGCCCCATCGATCCGAACTGCGCGCTGCTCTCGTCCTGGCCCTCCTGGCGGGAGTGGGCATTATGAGAAATGTAATTGGGATCACCGCACTCTTGGAAGCAGAGACGGCCGAAATCTCGAGCCTGGTCGGCCGCGCAATAGCGGCGATAGACGGGACCAGTGCAGAAGGTTGAGGCACTCTGCGACCGCCATCAGGCCGATGCTTCAATCAATTGGTCGGATGTTGATGATGTGCCGGGGCGTCAACGCCGGCCGCGGACTGTCGGCGAACATGGTGTCAGGTGCAGCAGCTGCTGCGCAGGCGCATCAACGGCCGCTTCGCCATAAAAGCTTTTCCGCGCCATCTGATCTGGTCAAGGGGCAAATGCGGCAAGGATTTCCTACTCGAAAGGTCTGGCCTTGATCCTGCTTAGACGCCGTGATCGTCTTCGCCAGGCGATTGCAATGGCCAGCCCGAAGGTTATGTCGCCCATGTAAGGCGGTAGCTCCTGTGCGGACCGCTTCTACGTCCGTTCCTGGTGAGGGGACAAGAACGTCTCGGCGACTCAACGGGTCGGAGGCGGACTGTCAGCTTTCTGCGAGTTCGATCCGAGACCCGGCCAGTCGGGTTCCGGCCCCATTGCAGTCATTACCTCCTATCCCGCGAGCCGTTTTCGGACGCGAAGAAGACCTGGGCTCGTCAAAATCAACTATGCGTTGGGCGGCGGAACCATACGGAACGATACGGGAAGCTTTCTGATTTTGGCCCACGAAAAACTCTACAGAATCAACGATCTTAATACGTCCTCCGGGCCCACCAAAACATCCGCATAACCATTTGCTTTCGCTGAATTTTTTGAGAGTCGCCCACAATACGGACTCGAACCCCCTCTCGTTTGAAGAACCTCGAAGCGTTTTTACGCATTTCAAGGACATCGAATCGAGCCAATTATCGCGAGTGCTGAACTTGAGCGATCGTTGTCCCGTTTCGGCGAAATCGGCGCGCTCCAGACATTCGGACAGAGACGCTCTCAGGCCGTGCTTGGTCGGCGTCTTCATGCCTTGCCTAAGCCGCATGACGACGCATCAGCGGCTTGAACCGGCTCCTCGCGAAAATCCGGGCGGCACATTTTTCCAGGGCACGCCGGCACGGCCCATTTCATAGCCTTTTTCGAACAGCGCCCGCATGAATTTGTTCTCGAATGGGGTTTTTGGCTCACTGGTGAAGTCGGCCGGGACGTCTATGAAGTTGTAGGCGATGCCGTCGCGCCTGGAGATGGCGTAGAGTCTGTAAAGGTCGCCGATCCCTTGCGTCTTGATCAGGGAGGAGACCGCCTTTTCCGCGATATCGGGCAATGTGGCCTTGACGATCCCCGGCACCGGCGTCGTACGGCCGTTGCGGATGATGTAGAGACGCGCCTTGACCCGAGCGTGGAACGTCCGATCAAGCTCGCGCAAGCTCAGGCCCGCGGGCATCAGAAAGACCTGGTTGCTGGTGCCACCGTCGACGTGCATTTCGTGGTACGTTTTGCCAGCGGCGGTGACCTTCAACTCGACGGGCGGGAAAATCCCGGGAATAGCGGTGGAAGCCAGGATAACTTGCTTGAAGAGCTGCAGCCGGTCCGGCCGATGGCTCGCCGCAATGGCGCCCATGTCCCAGATCACCGGCCGATCCGCATCAAGATTGGTCGTTCCGATGAAGAGCCTCCGCCCCTTTCCGGACTCCGCGGCGATCTGGTCCAGCATGTCTTCGGTGACTTCTTCGTCCAGCATCCTGGCAAGGGGGGCGTTGCTTGTGAAGGAGGCGCTCGACAGGACGCCGAGGAAGCTGTGTTCCGTATAAATGTTGGCGTCCTTGATTGTGGTGAAGGCATGCTTCAAGCGATCGTCATAAGCCGGACCAAGAAATGCGAACGGCGCAATCAACGATCCGGTGCTGATGCCGGTGACAATGTCGAACCTGGGCCTGGTGCCGGCCTTGGTCCAGCCTGCGAGGATCCCGGCGCCGAAGGCGCCGCTGCTGCCGCCGCCCGAAATCGTGAGCGCGTCGAGTTGCCGGAGCCTGATAGACGGATCGGCCTTTGCCGCCTGAATTCTCTCGTCGCGGAATGCGATGAGACGATCGGGCGGAAAACTATCGCCGGAATCGCCCCAGACACGTATGTCGCTGGGATAGCCACTCACTTCGGCTGTAGCCATGTGTGCCGTCGGCACGCCGTCGCGTGGATAGGCGGCGATGCAGCCGGTAAGCTGAACTGCACACAGGCCAAGGAGGACGATCCTCAACATAGCTTTCAAGCTCCTGGTGGTTTCAAGCTATGGCGAAGCTGCGAAAAAGCTGTTCGCCTCCGAGCACGGCGAAGGAGACGACGGTCATCAGCAGGGCGCGATGGAAACGCGCCTGTTTGATCTCCCTCACGCGTGAGGTCTTCAGCAATTCAGCCGATACCACCGAGGTCCAATCAGATTGCATGGCCAAGTGGACCAGTTCGCGCACATCGGCGAAAAATTTGGGATCCACATGGTAGACGGGCGGGATAGCGCAGGCACCGGCTATTTTGCGGTTGAGTTCCTTGTCCGCTCGCTTTCGGCTCGGATAGAGCACTTGTCCGAACTGCATGATCGGCATGATGACGATCCCCCAGACCGCCACGTAGAACAGCGGTCCGAGTGGAGCGTGCGACGGCAGCAGATCACCAAATCGCAGGATCAAGTTGAGGGCGAGGATGTAGCCCACGCCCACGATCTGAGCCTTGGTGTCGTAGGAACGCGCGACCGACTGCGCCTCCTGCAGCGCTGCGGCCAGCATCTTGTCGACATATTGCCGTGTCGTCTCGTCGGGTTCTGCACACATGGTGGCATCGGTCCCAAGAAAGCGGTCAAGGAGAGTGGGGCGTGTTTCCAGCATGGCTGTTCTCCTTTCTCAGTCCGACAAGGCCAGGATCGGGATTGCACTAATGCTTGGCTCAGGCGCTGCCGATGGCTCGCTTTCCCGGATCCGGTTCACCGTCACATAAAGGGCCGGCAGGAAAACCAGCGTCAGCATGGTGGCGACGGCGAGCCCGCCCACGATGGCGTAGGCCATCGGGCCCCAGAAAACATCGTGCATGATCGGGATCATGCCGAGGATTGCCGCCGCCGCGGTGAGCATGATCGGCCGGAACCGGTGGACGGTCGCGTCGATCACCGCCTTCCATGGCTCGATCCCCTGGGCCCGCTCATGCTCGATCTGGTGCACCAGGATTACCGAATTGCGGATAATCATGCCGGCGAGCGCAATGATCCCGAGCGTCGCGATGAAGCCCATCGGCGTGCTGGTCGTCAGCAGCGCGATGGCAACTCCGATGAGCCCGAGAGGCGCCACGCTGACGACCATGGCCACTTGTCGGAAGCTCCCGAGCTGGACCATCAACACCGTAAGCATCAAGGTGATCATCAGCGGGAACTGGGCCATCAGGGCGGCGTTGCTAAGCGCGGTTTTTTCCACCGTGCCGCCGGTCTCGATCGATGTTTCCGCGGGCATCGACTTGGAAAGCGTGTCCAGCGCCGCGGCGACATGCTGGTGAACGAAGGCGGGCTGCAGTCCCGGCAGCGGCTGTGCCTGCACCGTGATGGTGGGCAGGCGTTGGCGCCTCCAGACATAGCCTTCATCGAGTTCGTATTTGAAATCGGCGAGCTCGCGCAACGGAACGGATGCACCCGTCGGCGTGGTGATCTGGAGGTTGCGCAGCGCCTCGATGGTGGAACGCTCGTCGTTCTGAGCACGCGCGACCACGTCGACCAGGTAGATGGAATCGCGCAGTTGCGTAACAGTCGAGCCGTTGAGCACCCGGTTGAGCGCCTGGGAAAGCTGTTCGGAGCTTAGCCCCGCCTGCCGGACACGGTCCTGGTCCACGACGATGCGCAGCGCCTTGTTCTTCTCGCCCCAGTCGAAGTTGACGGTCTCCACAAGGCCGGAAGCCCGCAGGATATCGGCAACCTGCTCACCGTACTTCCTGGCATCCTCGGGAGTGGGCGCGCTCACCCGGTACTGCACCGGCCAGCCGACGGGAGGTCCCAATTCCAGGCGTGAAATGCGCACAGTCACGTCCGGAAAATTGTCCGCGAACAGCGCCTGCAGTTTGGCTTGCACGCGATCGCGCGCCTGGAGGTCCTTGGCCACGACGACGGTCTCGGCCATGAAGTCGTTGTCGAGCTGCACATCCAGGGGCAGATAGAACCGGATGGCGCCGCCGCCGACATAGGAGGAGAAGCGCTCGATATCGGCGTCGCCAGCAAGTGCCTTCTCCAGCCGTTCCGTTTGCACCTCGGTAGCGGCGATCGAGGCATTCTTGGGCAGCGTCATCGTCACCAGCAGTTCAGGCCGGTTGGAGGCCGGGAAGAACTGCTGCTGGACGAAGCCCATGCCGTAAAGTGAGACGCCAAAGGCAATGAGGGATGCGGCGATGGTGAGAAAACGATGCCGCATGGTGAACGCCAGCAGGCGCCGGAACAGCCGCATGAACGGTCCAGGTTCGGCCGCCCCATGCGCTTTCATGTGCGCGGGCAAGAGGGTCAGCCCGAGTACCGGAGCGAAGATCACGGCCACAAACCATGAGGCGATGAGCGCCACCCCGATGACGGCAAACAGCGAGAAGGTGTATTGCCCGGTGTTGTTGTCCGCGAACCCGATCGGCAGGAAGCCGAGCAGCGTGATCAGCGTTCCCGTCAGCATTGGGAAGGCGGTGGACGTGTAGGCAAAGGTTGCTGCCTTGATCTTCGGCATGCCTTCTTCGATCTTGGAGATCATCATCTCGATCGTGATCATGGCGTCATCGACCAGAAGGCCGAGCGCGATGATGAGCGCACCAAGCGAAATGCGCTGCAGGCTGATACCCGCGAATTCCATGAATGCGAAGACGATGGCAAGGACGAGCGGGATGGACAAAGCGACCACCAGGCCGGCGCGCAGGCCGAGGCTGAGGAAGCTCACGACGAGCACGATTGCGACTGCTTCGAGGAGCGCCTTGGTGAATTCGCCGATCGCCTCACGCACGACCTCGGGCTGGTCCGATACCAGATTGAGCTCGATGCCGACCGGGAAACGCTGCTTGAGCCGCTCGGCCGCTGCGTGGAGACCCTTGCCGAAATCGAGATTGTTGCCGCCATCGCGCATGTTGATGCCGATACCGATGGCCGGCTTGCCGTTGACGCGAAACATCTTGCCGGGCGGATCGCTGTAGCCGCGCTGCACCTCGGCGATGTCCGAGAGCTTGTAGAACCGCCCTCCCACCGACAGATTGAGCTTGGCTATGTCTTTAGGTGCCAACAGGGAACCAGTCATGTCGACCAGCACATTCTCGCTGGGCGTGTTGATGATTCCGGCAGGCACAACGGCATTCTGGCGGGCGATCGCCGTCAGCACGTCATCCAGGCTGAGCTTCAGATTGGCGAGCTTCTGCGGTGAGAAATTCAGATAGACCTTCTCATCCTGGTCGCCGTAGATGTCGACCTTGCCTACATCGGGAGCACGCAGGAATTCGGCCCGTGCGGTCTCGGCGAAGTCGCGTGCCTGACGTGGGCTGAAACCGTCATAGGTTATGCCGTAGATGGTGCCGAAGACATCGCCAAACTCGTCGTTGAAGAAGGGGCCGACCACGCCTTGCGGCAGCGTCTGCCTTATGTCGTTCACCTTCTTGCGGACCTGATACCAGATGCCGTCGAGGTCGCGTTTCTTGGTGGACTCCTTAAGGTAGACGAAAATCGTCGCCTGGCCTGGCTTGGTGTAGCTCTTGAGGTAATCGAGATTCGGGGTTTCCTCGAGCTTCTTTTCGATCCGGTCGGTCACCTGCTGCAGCGTGTCCGCGGCGGTTGCTCCCGGCCAGTTTGCCTGGACCACCATGGTCTGCACCGTGAAATCCGGGTCTTCCTGACGACCGAGACGCTCGTAAGAAGTGATGCCGGCCGCAACGCAGACGAGCATTAGAAAGATGACAATCGAGCGGTTGCGCACGGCCCATTCGGAAAGATTGAAGCTGGCCATCACTCGACCTCCGCATTGGGCTTGACCACTTCGCCGTCGGCAAGGGAATTCACCCCGGCGACCACCACTTTGTCGCCCGTGGCCAGCCCCTGGCTCACGGTGACGGAACTTGCATCGAACTCGAGCAGTTGGACCTTGCGCCGCTCTACCTTGTCGCCTTTGCCAACCACCCAAACCTGTGGCTGGTCTCCGGACTGCAGCAGTGCGCTCGGGGGAAGTGTCGCGACCATGTGACCTTCGTCGCTTTCGACACGACCAACAACGATTGCTCCCAGCCGCATTTGCGGGGGCGGAGCAGGTACCGCAACTTTCACCTGATAGGTGCCGGTGGCGCTGTCAGCCTCGGGCGAAATTTCGCGGATCGTGCCTGTCACCGCGATTTCAGGGTGAGCCTGGAGCGCAACATTCACCGGCATGCCAAGGCTTGCCCTGACGATGTCCTCGCTCGCCACGGCGAAGACGGCTTCGCGCTCGTCATTGCGCGAAATTTCGATCACCATCTGTCCGGCAACCACCACCTGGCCGGGGTCTGCCCCGGTCGCGGTCACGATGCCGTCGTCGGGCGCCCTCAACTCCGTATAGGCAAGCTGGTTCTGTGCGATGCGCAGATTGGCCTCAGCCGCCTGAACCTGCGCTTGCGCGCTCCGCAATGACTTCAGCGCGTCATCATACTGCGAATGCGTGGCAAAGCCCTTGCCGAGGAGGAGCCGAAATCTGTCTTCCTGGGCGGCGGCCTGAGCGAGCGCGGCCCTGGCCGCATCAAGGTCTGCCGCCGTGGCGGTCACCTTGTTCTGGTAGTCTACCGCGCTGAGTTCCGCGAGCTTCTGGCCCTTTTTGACTGTTGCGCCGGCGTCGACATCGCGTGAGACGAGCCGGCCGCCGACCTCGAAGCCAACCTGGCTGACATAGCGCGATTGGATGCGGCCGGCGCCTTGCGTTACCAGCTTGAACTTGTGGGGCGTTACCACCACCACGCGGGCCGTTCGTGGCGCTGCCGGCGCCTCGGCCTCCTTTTGTGAACAACCGGCAAGACAAAGGCCGGCGATACCGGCCAAAAGGAAATGACGCCACGACAGGCGCATGGAAGCCTCCGCTCGAAAGGTCGAGGTTGCAGGGAACTGAGAGAGGGCGAGCCAAGCTGAGTGGCTCAATCTCGATTTAGGCTATTAAGTCAAATCGACTATGTAGTCAATATGAGTTGCGCGCAATCGTGCCATGCAAAAAGGCATGGCGAATGAGAGGAGGGCTCGAAGGAGACGGAGTGGAGAACCTGAACAACAGGCCGGGTTCTGCGGCGCTTCACGGGGTGCTTGCTAGGCATGGAAGCCGTGTGACTTTGAAACGCCTGATCAGCATTCGCGGCCATGGGGTGCTTCCACCTGGTCGCATGTCTGGGCTGGTCGGGTCAGGATGGCCGAGGATAGCGGGTGGGAGTGGTAAGCTTGACAGGCGTGAACAGGCCGAAGTCTTTCTCCGACAGGATCTTCCAAGCAGTGTTTTTCATCGCTGCATCCCAACACACCTTGGAGCAGAAGTAATAGCGAACAGGGCGCGCCAGGAAGTTTTGTTCGCATACTATACAAGTCATAGTGATAGTGCCTGTGGTGCCGATCTGAAAAGGATTGAAATAATCAACTTCTAATGTCCAGCGCGAGCGATGCGTCCATGTCTTCGACCAGGCCCGGACTAGCCAGACCTCTTTGCCCATCGACATGCTCTCCAAAGGGCTACTGCATCGACCACCCATGGCTGACCACGAGCGACTGGCCAGTCAGAGCGTTAGAGGGGAAGGCCGCGAGAAACAACGCCGCCTCCGCCACATCCTGCACAGTCGTGAACTCGCCGTCGACGGTTTCCTTCAGCATGATGTTTTTGACGACGTCCGCTTCGGATATCCCGAGTTCGCGCGCCTGCTCGGGAATCTGCTTTTCAACCAGCGGCGTACGAACGAAACCGGGGCAGATCACATTGGCACGAACTCCGTGGGCGGCACCCTCCTTCGCTACGACCTTAGCCAAACCGATCAAGCCATGCTTGGCTGTCACATACGGCGCTTTGAGCGGCGATGCTTCCTTGGAATGTACGGATCCCATGTAGATGATGCTGCCGCTGTTCTGCTTGTACATCTGCCGTAGGGCGGCGCGGGTGGTCAGGAAGGCGCCATCGAGGTGGATGGAAAGGAGTTTTTTCCATTTTGCGAATTCGAATTCGACAAGAGGGCCGACGATCTGGACACCGGCATTGCTGACCAGGACGTCCAACCGGCCGAAGGCTTGGATCGCTTGGCCGACGCCGATTTCGACCTGCTCCTCATCGCCGACGTCCATCGCGACTCCGAGCGCACGTTTGCCCTCGGGATCGATCTCGGCCGCGGTTCTTTGGGCCGCCTGCCGATCGAGATCGGCGATGACCACCTTTGCACCCTCACTGGCAAAGGCGAGTGCAATTTCCCTGCCGATGCCGCTCGCCGCTCCAGTGATCATAGCCACCTGGTCCACGAGCCGGCCGTCGGGACTTGCGGCCTGCCTGGTCGACAACCTTTCAATCCGCGAGTGCATGGGTTTTTCCTTTGCTGTATGAGGGCTTCGTCTTAGCAAGATAGTCATGGACGACCGTCCCGAGCGGCAGGGTCAGATCGGCAATGATGTGCATCGCCGACATCACTTCCAAGACGGGCAGTTCGGCAACCGGGGCGAGCGCGTGCGACCAGAGTTCCAGCGACGCCGGGCCGTGCCACGCTTCCTTAAGATCGATGTCTTCCAAACGGTATTCCACCAGTTCACAGATACGCGGCTTGCCATCGACATGGGGGATGATCTTCAGCAGGAAGTTGGGGTTACTGAGCGAGGCCCTTACGGGTGCGAGTTCGGCAGCCCGGTGCTTGTAGCCCATCGTTGCGGTGGCGACCCGGACCGGGCCGTAGTCGAGCGTGCCCACAAGAGTATCGGTCTCCACCCGGAGCGTGGGACTGGCTAGCTTCTTTGGGAAACCCCACAGTTCGCGGCCACCTGCGATCGGCGGATGATCGTCAAGAAACATGCAATGGGTGTAGCTGCCATGGCGGCCGCGAAAGGAGACGGGAATGACCTGTCCACTTTCCGTGTAGTCGCCGAAGCCCGAAGAGTCGGGCATGCGTATGAACTCGAACTTCACCAATGGGTCGGGCACCTCGAGCGGTTCCGGCACAAGCTCGCGCAATTTCCTCGGATCCGTCCGATAGGTGATGATCAGATACTCGCGATTTCGAAAGCGATAAGGGCCGACTGGATAGGCGGGGTTGGTCAGAGGCATGGCGAAGGCCGTTTCCCGGACGCTGTCTTGCTTCATGGTGGAATTCCTTGGTGGAGAGGTCTGCTGGGCTCAGAAACAGCCCGTTTGAAGCTTGGGGTTTGGATCGCAGTCTCAGTCGCGTTTGCGTTGCGGCTGCTATTCCTGCCCGTCCTCGGCGAGATCGTACGTGCTGACTCCCTCCAGGTTGTTCGGCCTGCTTAGTGCCTCGGGGTGACGCAGCGTGCGCGCCGCGTCGAAGTAGCCCGTTTGCCAATGGTCCTCCATCGATAGCCGCGAAAATTCGTAATCCTTTGAGTGCGTCTCGTACTGTCTGGACCGGTAGATCAGGTGAACCAATTTGTAGACCTTGTGGTCGGCAAGAGAGCTCAGTATGGTGGCTTCATCGCTGCCGAGCAGGTCGGCGGGAAGCTTTGCAAGCAAGCCCGCAAGCGCGTGCCGAGACCGCTGATGCTGCTTGAACTGCTCGGTGTTGGCGCGCGTGCGGCTGGAATACTGGATTTCTTTCTGCCTGGTCGCAACGTCGGCAAGATTGCGAGGAAAATCACCCCGGGCGCTCCAGAGATCCACCTGGAAGGCGAGCGTGTCCTGTCGAGGTCCGTGCTCGGCCACCCATTGCAATGGAGTGTTCGAGATAAGGCCGCCGTCCCAGTAGAATTCACCCTCGATCTCAACTGCCGGAAAGCCTGGCGGCAGTGAGCCGCTGGCCATCACGTGCTCTGGGCGGATCGTATGGGTTTGATTGTCGAAGTAGACGAAATTACCCGTGCACACGTTGACGGCGCCTGCGCTGAAACGCATGCCGCCTGCGTTGATCCGGTCGAAGTCGACAAGTCGTTCAAGCGTGCTCTTCAGGTGGGTGGTTTCGTAAAAGCTTGTGCCCTCGATTGCACCACCCGGGCGGAGCCAGGGAGCAGGTTGCCGGAGGCTGAAAAAGCCCGGCGCGCCAGCAATGGCCGCGCAGGCTGCGCTGAACTGATTGAAGATCGCGCGGGGCAGGTCGCCTTTGGGAGCGAGCGCGCCTGCAGCGGCAGCCCAGTCGAGCAGGGGGTTCGCCGTAATCTCGCGCCAGAACGCACGCAGCTTTGAGACCCGTTCGGAAGGCGCATTCCCGGCGATGATTGCCGCGTTGATGGAACCGATGGAGACGCCGGCGACCCAGCCCGGATGAATGTCGGCTTCCGCAAGAGCTTCATAGACTCCCGCTTGGTAGGCCCCAAGCGCGCCTCCACCTTGCAGCACCAGGGCAATGCATTCGAACGGCAGCGGCCGGCTCCCTGACTTGAAGTGCTGGGACTGAACATTCATAGATGCCATTCCTTGTAGTTCGGATACGTTTGGGTTGCGAAAACGGGAAATCGAGTGCTGCCCGGTTGGCCGAACAACTTTCATATTGCACAACTAGGTCAAATCGACTATTTAGTCAATATGACATTTGCGTAATGGTGCAATGCAGAAAAGGCAGGACGGATGGCAAAGGTTGATTTGGCGCGCAGGGCGGAGATCGGACGGGAGAAGCGAGAAAAAACGCGTGCCCTGATCCTGGATGCCGGGACGATGCTGATGGCAGAACGGCCTCGCGAGGCGGTTACGATCGATGCGGTAGTCGAGGCAGCCGGCGTCGCGAAGGGTACCTTCTACTACCACTTCCAGAGCATCGACGAACTGGCTGCAGCTGTGGGGGAAAAACTCGGGGAGAGCTTTGACGCAGTGTTGGGGGACGCGCGCCGCGCACTGGAGGATCCACTCAAACGCCTATCCTTTGCCTTCACGAAGTTCTTGGAAAAGGCGATCTCGGACGCGAACTGGGCACGTCTGGTCGTTCAAAGTTCTCAATCGCGCGGCGAGTATGCGCGAGGTGTCCGGACGAACCTCAAGGCCGATATCGCGCAGGCGATAGTTCAAGAGCGTGTGAGCATACGGGACGCGGAGCTGGCAGTGGACATCGTGATGGGCATATGGCTGCAGGTGACGCGGGGTATCCTCGATCGGGGCGCTAGGCCCGAAGTGACACAACAGACTGTCGAGGCGGCGCTTCGGGCCTTGGGTGCGTCGCGATCGGACCAGCAGAACGCCTGGAAAAAATGGTCATGATATTGCCATCCACGATGTTCTGCCTTTTCGCCATGGCGATGTCTGCTCACGCGGTGACTTTGCTTGCGACCGTTGCTCACCGGGACGTCCGGCCAGCCACAAAGCCAACGGAGCTGCCTAGTTCGTCTTCAACTGGCCAACCCGGCCCTCAGCGATCCAGCGCGCGGCAAGCACCAATGCGCCCATGCTGAAATCCTTGCCATGCTTGGCCACCATCTCTTCCGACAGTTTGGCGAGTTGTTCGAAGAACGCGTCCTTGCTCTCTTCCTCGGTGGTGATTTCGGTCTGCACTCTATCCTCCTGTTTCACGCGGACTGCGCCCGCTATTTGAACATCTGCGCCGGGAAGGTGATGATCGCCACGGTGCCGTCGACCATGCCCGCAGCCAGATGCCGCCCGTCGGCGGACCAGGCAAGCGCCGTTACCCCGCTGCCCAAGGGCCTGACGAGAAGTTCGTCGCGTCCGCCGATCTGGGCGACGGTGATCCGACCGTTGGCGTAACCAGCCGCGACAAGTTTCTTCTGGGGGTGCGCCGCCACCGTCTCGACCAGAACGAGACCGGCGCGACCGGTTTCCAATGCTCCGGCCGTTTCGCCGTCAAGTGGCGGTGCGGTCATCGACCAGCCGGCGATCCGGAACGCGCCCGACGCAAGCAGCGCATTCGCAGGCGGGCTCCAACACACCGTGCGTACCGGCGAGGGAAATCCCGCGACGGTATCGGTCAGACCATCGGCAAGGCCGATCAGCGCAAAACCCCCTGCCTCCAACCCGCAAGCCAGCCATGTGCCGTAGCCGCTCCAGCGAATGGATGTCGGGCGCGCCGGAAAGGAAAAGTCCCGTATCAGGCTGGCAGGCCCTTCGATCGCCCAGATCGACAGCCCATTGCTTGAGCCGCAGGCTAGGCGGCGTCCGTCCGGCGAGAAGGCCAGTGCACCCGTCAACGATGTCGCAGCGTGTTCCAGTCTCGCCACATCGCCGCGGTTGCGCGATAGGAAGACATCGTGCCCGTCACTGACCGCCGTCACGGCCGTCCGGGCACTATGATCGATGGCGACGACGGGCCCTTCGATCTTGATTAGCGTTTCCGCAACGTCGCCGTCAGCTGTCAGATGCACTACTTCGCCGGCCGCCGTTCCGATAAGGAAGCCTGAATGCAGGTAGGCGGCGAGGGGGGCATCGCCATCGCCAAATGCCGCGGAAGCGATCAACGGCACCGGCGGCCTCTCGCGCGGGCGGATCGTCATCTGGCCGAGGTCGCCGCTCACCCGGATCCGCGATTCCGGTGGTTCCTGGTCGGCGACCGCGGCAATGGCGACGGTTCCATCCACGGATGTGAAAGCAACGGTCGAACCATCGGCGCTGAAGCAGAGGTCGGCGATCGCCGACGGGCATCGCCAGCTGCGTGCCAGCAGGTCGAACAGAGTCAGGTTTTGCATCGTTTGCTGGTTCATTGTGCCTCTCCCGTCAGTCCTCGTTCACCGTCGCCGCAAGCTCGCGATCGACATCCGCGACCTCGCCTTCGGCAGCGGCGATATGGTCCTCGCACGCCGCGCGCGCGTTCACGATCGCCTCGGCGCTCTCTTCCGCCTCATGCAAATCCTGCACCAGTTGCGCGCTGGTGCCGCTCCTGCCGATCTCGAGTTCCACGCGCAGCACCTCCATCTCGACGCCGGCGAGCTTCTGATTGAGCCGCAATGCCTCGGCGGTGAGTGCCGAGACATTGCCGACAAGTGCCAGCCGGCGGTCGAGCAGCACCTCACGCGTAGCGGCTTTCACTGAAGTCGCCATCATTTTTCCTCCTGGGCTGTCGGCCCGGTCGGCTTTTCGAAGGCCGAGAGCAGTTTGGGCAGCGTGTGGGCCTGCGACTGGAATTGCTTCTCGGCCGTTTCGATGTGGCTCTTGAGCTGATCCCAGATATCGACGCGGATCATCGATGTGGTGTCGCCGGTGAGGCGCTCGATCTCGTCGACGTGGAACTGGCGCGTCAGCGAAACGCCGGAAAACACGAAGTCGCGCAGCAGGATCGCGTGGTTCTCGATGAACAGATGGATCATCGGATGGGTTTGCGTGGTGACGCCGCCGGCGGCGAGCTCGGCGCGGATGAAGTCCTGAAAATGGCTCTGCAGCCGGTACTGGCTTTCGCCCATGAAGCGCATGACGAAAACCAGGTCGCGCGGCATCAGCCTGACCAAGTCGCCGGTCACCCCGTCGGCCTGGTTGGACATTGGCTGGGCCGGACCCCGGTTGTCTTTGTCGTTCGGCATCATCTTCTCCGGCATTGTACCGTTTAAGGCTTGCCTCATAGATATTAGAGAAGAAAGAGAAAATGAATAGATGTCGACAGAGTTTGATTATATTGCGCAAGCGAACAAGTTATATTGCACCGCAAACATGCTTAAATGTTACAGTCGTAATATACATTTGTAAAATAACGTTACAGTTGCGCCAGCGTTTATGGGCGGAATGCCTGAAGTTTCGCTTTGAACGGTGGTCAGAGGCTCCGTTTTTCAAACTGGCACGGCGATTGCTTTGCGTATTTGCATAAGAAGCCATCGCGCTTGAAGCGGTGCCAAAAGAACGAAGGACCGGAGGAAGCAGGGGCAGGGTACATTCGCTTCGATACGCCATCGCACATGCGGTCGGCGTCTCGCGTCTCCCTGCCAGACGCCTCGAAAACCTTTGCCGCGATCCACTTGAATGGCCGGACCACGAGTCGCGCCTGAATGCGCAACCCTTTGTCGTGCCATTCGCAATTTCACTGGCGGTGCCGTGCGCCGCTCCATGCCGGGGTCAAGGGACCTTTGGCTCAAACCTGGTGGAGGCTTATGACGATGACGTCTCTGACGCTCAACAAGATCACCTCGCAACGCGGAATCTCCGTGGGCGAAGCAACCAAGAAGATCGCCGACCTCGGTTGGAATCCTTCCTACGTCCAGGAAGCGATGACGTTTCCGACCGACTACAAGATCAACAAGACGCCGCGCGACCCGATGAAGCAGGTCCTGCGGTCTTATTTCCCGATGCAGGAAGAGAAGGACAATCGCGTCTACGGCGCGCTTGATGCGGCGTTGCGCGGCGACATGTTCCGCAATGTGGAACCGCGCTGGGTCGAGTGGATGAAGCTGTTCCTGGCGATCATTCCCTTCCCGGAAATCTCCGCTGCCCGCTCGATGGCGATGGTCGCCCGCATCGCGCCCGGCGAGGAACTCAGAACTGGCTTCACCATGCAGATGATCGACGAGTTCCGTCACTCGACGATCCAGATGAATCTGAAGAAATGGTACATGGAGAACTACATCGATCCGGCCGGCTTCGACATCACCGAGGAAGCCTTCGGAAAATGCTACGCCACCACCATCGGCCGCCAGTTCGCCGAGGGCTTCATCACCGGCGACACGATGACCGCCGCCTGCATGTATCTGACCGTGGTGGCCGAGACCGCCTTCACCAACACGCTGTTCGTCGCCATGCCTTCGGAAGCCGCCCGCAACGGCGACTACGCACTGCCGACGGTTTTCCTATCGGTGCAGTCGGACGAAAGCCGGCATATCGGCAATGGCCACTCACTGCTGATGGCAGCGCTCAAGGAGCCGGAAAACCACCTCCTGCTCGAACGCGACCTGCGTTACGCCTTCTGGCAGAACCACGCGATCGTCGATGCGGCAATCGGCACCTTCATCGAATACGGCACCACCAACCGCGACAAGAACAAGGAGTCCTACGCGGAAATGTGGCACCGCTGGATCTATGAGGACTACTACCGCACCTACATGCTGCCGCTCGAGAAATACGGCATCAAGGTCCATCACGACGACGTCCAGGCGGCCTGGGAACGCATAACCAAGAAGAATTACGTCCACAAGGTCGGACAGTTCTTCGCGGTCGGCTGGCCGGTCAATTTCTGGCGCATCGAAGCCCAGACCGACAAGGACTTCGAGTGGTTCGAGCACAAATATCCGGGCTGGTACGCCGAGTTCGGCGATTTCTGGAAATGGTATGCCAAGCTCAGCCACAAGGGCGAGAAGGTGCTCCTGTTCAACAGCGACGTCGGCTACGTCTATCCGCACCGCTGCTGGTCTTGCCTCGTTCCCTGCCTGATCCGCGAGGACATGGTGGTCGGCGAGATCGACGGCCAGCTGCACACCTTCGCCCACGAACTCGACAAGTGGACCGCGACGGTGGCCTTCGCCGACGAGTATCAGGGCCGTCCGACGCCCGCCATGGGCCGCTTCAGCGGCAAGCGCGAGTGGGAGACGCTCTATGACGGCTGGGATCTGGCCGATGCGATCAAGGACCTGAACTTCGTCCGTTCCGACGGCAAGACGCTGGTTCCGCAGCCGCATATGCGCTTCGACGACAAGGAGATGTGGACGCTCGACGACGTGCGCGGCAACAAGCTCGGATCGCCGCTGAACGCGCTGCGCGGTATGTCGCCCGCGGACCGCGAGAAGCACCTGGCGGATTACGCCAAGGGCTTCACCATCACCCCTTGCAACTAATCAGGCCAAAGGGGCGGGTTCGTCCCGCCCCCCGGCTCATCTCACTGGAGGTCCGCATGTCGGAAACCCACACGGTCAGGCTTAGCCCGGTCGGCGTCGATTTCGAGGTCGAGCATGGCGAAACGGTGCTCAACGCCGCGTTTCGCCAGGGGATTGCCCTGCCGCATGGCTGCAAGGAAGGGCAATGCTCGGCCTGCAAAAGCGTGTTGCTCGATGGCGAAGCCGAAATGCTGAAATACTCGACCTTCGCGCTGAATGACATGGAGAAGGAGAGCGGCCACGTCCTTTTGTGCCGCTGCATCGCGTACTCCGATCTGGAAGTCGAGCTTCTCAACTACGACGAGGAGATTTTGGCGAAAGCGATCGCCGTGAAGACGTACAAGGGCCGGATTGCTCGGGTCGAGCAACTGACCCATGACATTCGCGGCATCGAGATCGAACTCGGCTCCCCAATGAAGTTCTGGGCGGGGCAATATGTCGACATCACGGTTACCACGCAAAAAGGGGAGACGATTACGCGCCCGTTCTCCATGGCAAATACGCCGGACCAAACGGAAAAACTCTGCTTCATCATCAAAAAATACCCTGAGGGAAAATTCTCCGGAGAACTCGATTCCGGAGGCATCAGCGCCGGAGCCGAAGTCACCGTCGTCGGACCCTACGGAACCTGTTTCCGCCGCGACGCACGGCAAGGACCACTGATCCTGGTTGGCGCCGGCTCGGGCATGTCGCCGATCTGGTCGATCCTCAACGACCATCTGAAGAGCGGCGAGAAGCGTCCGGTTTATTTCTTCTACGGTGCCCGGACGCGCAACGACCTGTTCTATCTCGACAGGATCGCCGAGCTGGTTGGCAATCATTCGGACGTCACCTTCATTCCCGTGCTGTCGCACGCGAACGACGACGCCGAATGGCAGGGCGAACGCGGCTTCGTACACCAGAGTGTCGACGCCACGCTCAAGCAACTGGCGGTCGACGGGCAGGGCGACGTCCATGCCTGTGGCCCGCCGCCGATGATCGATGCGCTGCAGCCGGTCCTGTTCATGAACGGGTTCGAAACGGAGCGGATCTTCTTCGACAAGTTCACCACATCGGTAGGTGCAACGCCGGCCCATTGAGGGCGGCCACGCAAAGCCCATCGCAACTGCAACAAGGGAGAGAGAACTATGGCAGCTATTTCAAGTTCAGTCGGATCCGGAGCCGCCGGCGCGGCGATCTTTGCCGACTCCGACAGCCGGAAGTACCGGTATTTCGACCCGAAGGGTCAGCGTGCCACCCACTATGAGGACATGACGGTCGACGTGCAGCCCGATCCTGAGCGTTACCTGATCCAGGACTGGATCATCTCCTTCGCCGACGGCAAGGGCGCCTACGTCAAGCAGAATACCGCCGCGCAGAGCTCCAACTGGCATGCCTTTCGCGCTCCCGACCAGGAATGGGAGCGCACGCACTACCAGCGCCAGTCGAAGATCGAGACGATGGTGCAGAGCGTCATCAACAATGCTCGCAAGTCGGGCGCGCCGAAGATCTTCGACAAGGCTTGGATCAAGATCCTGCAGACGCAGCTCGGCGCCTGGAAGCACGCCGAATTCGGGCTCGGCACTTCGCTGATGCAGGCGCAGCGTTACGGCTATACCCAGATGATCAACAACGCGACGCTGACCAACTCGTCATACAAGCTCAGGCTTGCACAGGACATCACGCTCTACCTTGCCGAAATCGGCATGGACCTGCCTGGCTGGGACGACGAACTTGGCAAGAAAGCATGGCTTGAGGACAAGAACTGGCAAGGCACCCGCGAAGCGGTCGAGACCATCATGGGCGCGTCCGATTATCTCGAGCAGTACTTCACCATCAACATTATCTTCGAACCGCTGGTCGGCGAAGTGTTCCGCTCCGGCTTCCTGATGCAAATCGCCGCCGCCAACCACGACTTCATCACGCCTGCGGTGATTTCGGCTGCCGAAGCCGACTACGAGCGCAACCTCGCCAACACGATCGACCTCATGCACCTCCTCGCCAATGACGAGACGCATGGCGCCGCCAACCGAAAGCTTTTCCAGGGTTGGGTCAAGAAACACGGCGCGCTCGCCGACAAGGCAGCCACCGGCCTGCAGCCGATCTGGTCGATGCCGCATTCCAAGCCGGTCGCATTCGCGGACGTCCGTGCCAAATCCGAGGAACGGATTGGCCAGATCCTTGGCGAACTCGGCCTCAAGCGCTGAAAAAGGGGAAATTGTCATGTCATTAGCAGCACGCGACGCCACTCATTCCAACATCTTCAAGGAGATGAAGGACATCACCTTCGAACAGACGATTTCGCATCAGTGCGGCGTCACCATGAACGACTCGGTCGAGGCCAGGGCCATCGCCGAATTCATGGGCCAGAAGCCTGGAGTGACGATCACCTACCAGCCGGCGATGATCCGCATCGATGGCAGCGGCAAGCTGATCTTCAAGATGGATGAGATCAGCGAATATCTCGGCCGCGAGATGACGGCGGAAACCTTCGAGGTCAACAGCTCCACCCACTACGGGCGGATGGTGCGCATCGACGACAACACCGTGATCCTGTTCGGCAACATGGACGAGATGTTCGAATACATCGAATAGACGCCAAAGAATCAGGCGCGCCGCCAGGTGACGGCGCGCCGAACCGATCAACACCCATCTCGCGGAGGGAAGAATGTTTAGGACACCGGAAGGCAAGGATATTTTCGTGGTCGACGGCCACACCCATTTCTGGGACGGCAGCCCCGAGAACCAGAAAAATGTCCACGGCAAGCAGTTCATCGAGTGCTTCTATGCCTATCACACGGGGCTGAGCCCCAAGGACCAGCTGTGGGAGAAGAGGAAGTTCGAGAAATACAGCGCCGACGATCTCTATCGCGACCTGTTCATCGACGGTCCCGACGATGTGGCGATCGTCCAGTCGACCTATCTGAAGGATTTCTACAAGAACGGCTTCAACACGATCGAGCGCAACGCCGAGGTGGCCAAGCGCTATCGTGAGCGTTTCATCGTCAATGGTGCTTTCGATCCGCGCGACGGTGAGAAGGCGCTGGAGTACATCCACTTCCTCAAGGAGACCTACGACGTCAAGGGCGTGAAGATGTACACGGCCGAATGGAACGGCGCCTCCAAGGGCTGGAAGCTCACTGACCCCGATGCGTACAAATGCTTCGAGCTCTGCGACAAGCTCGGCATCAGGAACATTCACGTCCACAAGGGCCCGACGATCATCCCGCTCAGCAAGGACGCCTTCGACGTGCATGACGTCGACCACGCGGCGACGGATTTCCAGAACCTCAATTGGATCGTCGAGCATTGCGGCTTGCCGCGCCTCGATGATTTCTGCTGGATCGCGACGCAGGAAACCAATGTCTATGGCGGCCTGGCGGTGGCGCTGCCCTTCATTCATGCGCGTCCGCGCTATTTCGGCGAGGTCATCGCCGAGCTGCTGTTCTGGCTCGGGCCGGACAAGATCCTGTTCGGTTCCGACTACGCGATCTGGACGCCGCGCTGGCTGGTCGAGAAATTCTGGGCCTACCAGATCCCCGAGGACATCGCCGCGGAACGCGGTGTGCAGCTGACCGACGAGATCAAGGAGAAGATACTCGGCCTCAACGCCGCGCGTCTCTACAACATCGACGTCGAAGCCAAGAAGAAGGCGCTTGCCAGCTCGCCCTTCAGCATCGCGGCGGAGTAAGGGCCATGGCAACGGCCAGCATTTCCGATGATGGCCGCCAGAAGGAACTCTGGCGGCGCCTTGGAGAGGTCAACGACCCGGAACTCGACGAGGCCATTACCGAGATGGGCTTTGTCGAGCGGGCGGAGGTGACGAGCGATGGCAGCGTGGAGGTCGACTTCCGCTTGCCGACCTACTGGTGCTCGCCCAACTTCGCCTTCCTCATGCTGGACGGCGTCCGCCAGGTGCTGGACCAGCTGTCCTGGTCGCCTGCCTATTGCGTCAAGCTGCACGATCACATGTTTGCAGAAGAGGTCAACCGCGGCATGGAGGCGGGCAAATCCTTCGGCGACATCTTCGCCGAACTTGCCGAGGATCGCGATCTCGGCGCCTTGCGCGAAACCTTCCGGATGAAGGCATTCAAGCGGCGCCAGGAGGCAGTCTTGCGCGGCCTCAAGGCGCACGGGCTGACCGATCGGGAAATCCTCGGCATTGGGTTGCCTGCATATGACGCAGCGCGGTTCGAAGCGGGCGAAGCAGCCAAGCAGAAGCCGAGATACAGGGCCGCCCTGCTTGAGCGTTTCCCCGACCGCCGGGCGGATGATCCGGTCTTCGTTACATGGGATGGGCAGCAG
Organism: Mesorhizobium sp. B2-4-19; assembly: GCF_006441315.1. Classification (NCBI taxonomy): domain Bacteria; kingdom Pseudomonadati; phylum Pseudomonadota; class Alphaproteobacteria; order Hyphomicrobiales; family Phyllobacteriaceae; genus Mesorhizobium; species Mesorhizobium sp. B2-4-19. The sequence continues at coordinate 336,513 of NZ_VFUV01000004.1, forward strand.
ATACCACCCATGGCGCTGACTGCCTATCTCGGCGAATTGCGCTCAGTGCGCATCAACATGGAGTTCAACGGCGCGCTTTGCCGGGGGCTCAAACAGACGAGATACAAGGAACTGGATGTGGTCGACGGCGAACCGGCGCTGGTCGATTTCATTCTGGATCGCGTGCCCGATCGAGCCGCGCCGACCGCCTGAAGCAGAACTGACAGCAACGGCCTCCCTCGCACGAGGCCCCCAACCAACAACCCGCCCGTAAGGCGGAAGGAGGAATCATGCCCAAAATAATGCTTCACAATTCCGACGCCCGTCGTGCTCTGGCCCGTGGCGTCTTTCGATTGGCCGCCGCCGTCGAGCCGACGCTTGGCCCCAAAGGCATGAACGCCATGATCGACCGGCCGATCGGAACGCCGATGGTGACCCGAGACGGCGTCAGCATCGCCTCCGAGATCGAACTGCATGACCGTTTCGAGAACATGGGCGCGCAAGTGGTCCGCGAAGTGTCGATGCAGACCAACGAGGTCGCCGGCGACGGCACCACGACCGCCATCGTGCTCGCCAACGCGCTCATCCAGGCCGGCATTGAAGCCAATGAGCGTGGCGCCAAGTCGGTCGATCTGTGCAAAGGCATCGACCTTGCGGTGGCGGCGGTGGTGGCGGCGCTCAAAGCATCGGCAAAACCTGCCAAAAGCAACGGCATCCTGGCCGCCGTCGCCAACATCGCCGCGACCAACACCAAGCTTGGCGGGCTCGTGGCGGAAGCGCATCAGCGCGTCGGCGCCGAGGGCGTCATCACCACCGACTTCAGCGTGACGACAGAGACGACGCTCGACGTGGTCGAGGGCATGTCCTTCGAACGCGGTTATCTCTCGCATCACATGGTCACCGACCAGGAGAAGATGGAGGCCGTTCTCGAACGCCCCTGCATCCTGATGACCGACCTCAAGATCAAGGAGCCCGAAGCGCTCGATGCGGCGCGCCGGATCGCCGACCAGGCCGGGCGGCCGCTGCTGATTGTGTCGGAGGAAATGTCGCCGGAAGTGGTGGTGACGCTGCTCGGCAAGCAAGGGCCGGGAAAATACCTCGTCGTCCATCCGCCGGAATATGGCCATTGGCGCAAGGCGATGATGGAGGATCTGGCCATCATCACAGGCGGCAAGGTGATCGCGCGCGATCTCGGCGGCCGGTTGGAAGACATCACCGCCGAGGATCTCGGCACCGCCGACCGGGTGAAAACCAGTTCGTCCTATACGTCGATCATTCGCGGCGGCGGCGACCATGCGGCAATCGCGTCGCGCCGCGCCCAGGTGCAGCGGCAATACGAAGCCTCGCCGCCGAACATCGACCAGGACAAGCTGCGCGAACGCCTGGCGAAGCTCTCCGGCGGCACCGCGATCCTCTATGCCGGCGGCGTCACGCCGGTCGAGCAGAAGCGGACCATTCAGCTCCTCGAGGATTCGCTGAACGCGGTGCGCGCCGCATCCGAAGAGGGCGTGGTCGCCGGCGGCGGCTCGGCGCTCGCCCAGATTGCACCGCTGCTCGACAAGGTGGCGACCGGCAACGACTGCGATGTCGCCGAGGGTGTGCGCCTGGTGCGGTCGGTCCTGTCGCGGCCGCTGTGGCGCATTGCCGCCAATGCCGGCGCCGATCCGGAAGCGGTCGTCGCCGAGGTGACGCGCATCAATGGCGGCTACGGCTACAACGCCTCGGCCGGCAGCTACCAGAACATGTTCGAGGCCGGGATCATCGATCCCGTCCGCGTCACCTACACGGCTCTCGCCAATGCGGCTTCCGTGGCGACGCTGATCCTGACCACCGAAACGCTGATCGGCGATCTCGCCGAGGATGAGGATCCGACGGCCGGACCGGCACGTGGCGGCGGTTCCGAAAAGCTCGGCCGCGCCTGACGCAATGCAACAATTTCGACGTTGAAAGGACACGACGATGAAAGCTGCCAGACTGTACGAATACGACCCGAAAATGAATGTTCAGCTCAAGATCGAGGAGGTCAAGGCACCGACGATCACGGCCCCGGACGAGGTGATCGTGCGGGTGGGTGCCGCCGGTCTGTGCCGCACCGACCTGCACATCATCGAAGGCGTGTGGAAGCCGACGATGGATCCCGAGGGCACGCTTTTGCCCTACATCATGGGCCATGAGAATGCCGGCTGGGTCGAGGAAGTCGGCAGCGGCGTCAAATCGGTCAAGCGCGGCGACGCCGTGATCTGCCATCCCTTCCGTTCATGCGGCATCTGTCTCAACTGCCGCCATGGCGAAGACATGTACTGCGACAACGGCCAATTCCCCGGCCTTGGCATGAATGGCGGCTTCGCCGAGTATTTCATCACCAGCGAACGCTCGCTGATCAAGCTGAACGCCAACGTCACGCCGATCGAGGTGGCGCCGCTGGCCGATGCCGGCATCACCGCCTACCGCGCCGCCAAGCGCGCCGCCAAACTGCTGCGACCGGGAAGCTACTGCGTGCTGCTCGGCATCGGCGGGCTCGGCCACATCGCGCTGCAATCGTTGCACGCGATCTCGGGCTGCCGCATCATCGCCGTCGATCGCGAGCCGGCGGCGCAGGTGCTGGCCAAGGATCTCGGCGCCGACTTCGTGCTCGATGGCGGGCCTAATGTCATCGAGGAGGTCCAGCAGATCACCGGCGGCGGCGCCCATGTGGTGATCGACTTCGTCGGCGAACTCGGCGTCGAGAACATCTGCTGGAAGATGGTGCGCAAGGGCGGGCAACTGTTCGTCGTCGGCTATGGGGGCGCCGTCAACGTGCCGACTGCCCATCTCGTCATTGAGGAAATCAACATCGGCGGCAGCCTGGTCGGCAATTTCACCGAGCTGGTGGAGCTGATGGAGCTGAACGCCGACGGCAAGGTGAAGATGCACTACACCGAGTACAATCTCGCCAGCATCAACACCGCGCTCGACGATTTCAAGAACCGGCGGTTCACCGGCCGCGGCGTCATCGTTCCCTGAAGCATCCGGACCGGACGCCGCGCGGGAACGGGTGCGGCTCCGGTCCTCATCGTCACAAATCCGGAGAGGAAAAAATGAACAAATACGTCTGTGAATTCGTCGGCACCTTCGCGCTGGTATTCTTTGGCTGCGCCACGGTTCTTTTCATGCGCTCCGAGGTCGGCCTGCTGGGCGTGGCCATGGCATTCGGCCTTTCCGTGGTGGCGATGGCCTATTCGATCGGACCGGTTTCGGGGGCTCATCTCAATCCGGCTGTAAGCCTCGGCTTCTTCGTCGCCGGACGAATGAAATCGAACGATCTCATCGGCTATATCGTCGCACAATGCGCGGGTGCGATCGTCGCCTCGGCGGTGCTCTACGTGATCGCGCAAGGCAAGGCGGGCGGCTTTGACATCGCGGCCAATGGTTTCGCCCAGAATGGCTGGTCGGCCTATTCGGCGAGTTCCGCGTTCCTGTTCGAGGCGGTCGCCACGTTCCTGTTCCTGCTGATCATCCTGCGTGCCACCGCCGAAGGCGGCGCCGGTCCTCTGGCTGGCCTAGCGGTCGGGCTGACGCTGGTCATGATCCATCTTGCCGGCATCGCGGTTTCCGGCTCGTCGGTCAATCCGGCCCGCTCGCTCGGCCCGGCACTGTTCGCCGGCGGAGCGGCGCTGTCGCAGCTCTGGCTCTACATCGTCGCACCGTGCCTCGGTGCCGCTGCCGCGGGGCTGGCGTTGCGCGCGGGCGTGATCGGTGCGGGCGAAGCAGCGGCGCAGCCGGTCTGATCGCTTGCAGGACCCGGCAAGCTCTTTTCTCGAACCCGCGTGGCTGCCGCCACCGTGTTTTGGGTGTCAGGACGTCAGCGAAGCGCGATCCTGAAACGAGTTCTTGGCTTCGAGGTTTGGAAAACGGGAGGACAACATGGATCTTATTACAGGGCTGGCCGTCGTCATCGGCATCATGGGCGGCATTGCGACATGGGCGTCGATCACGATCGGCAGTCCCTATCTGCTGATCTGGGCGGTGTTTGTCGGCTGGGGGAGTTTTTATCACTGCAGCGGCAAGGAAGCCGGGTTCAGGAATTCGGCGGTGGCAAACCTCTGGGGCGCGATCTGCGCGGCCGGCGCCTTGATTGCGCTGACGTCCATCGGGGTTACGGCGATCATGGCGGGTATTTGCGTCGGCATCTCAATCGTCGTGCTGATTCTGGCTGCCAGGCTGCCGTTGCTGAGCGCCATTCCGTCGGCGGTCTACGGCTATGCCACGACCGCCGCGCTCTTTCTGCTTGGTGCCGCTGCTTATGGCGAAGGCGCCAGCGGCATCGTCAAGGTCGCGGCCGCCGTGGTGATCTCGCTGATCATCGGCAACATCCTCGGCTACGTCTCGGAGAAAGTGACCGGAGCGGTCGTAAGGAGCTGATCTCTCGGCGACCGCCGCCTGAGGCGACCTTCCCCAATCCCGCGGCGCGAATGCCGCGGGATTTTTGTGCGATGGACGGATATAAATTAGAGGAAACCGCGCCGGATGCCGTATTGGCCGAGCTTGCGATAGAGCGTCGGCCGCGAAACACCGAGCCTGAGGGCGACCTTGCTGAGATTGCCGCCCTCGGCGGCAAGCGCATTCTTGATCGCCTGGCGTTCGGCATCCTCGAACGAGCACACCGGTGCCTCGAGCATGGCCGTGGGATGGTCGCCGTGCACGGCCGTATCATTGCGGTTGCCCGCACTGATTTCCCCGGGAAGATCCTGGAGTTCGACGGCGCCGCCGCGCGCCAGCACATGCAGACGCTCGACCAGGTTTTTCAGTTCGCGCACATTGCCCGGCCAGCGATAGGCCAGCAGCGCGTCAAGCGCTTCGTTTGAAAACTCCAATGGTTCATTGCCGGTTTGCGCCGCGATCTTGCGGTTGAAATGCTCGATCAGCAGGATCACATCCTCGCCGCGCTCGCGCAAAGCCGGGACATGAATCGAGACCGCGCCGATGCGGTAGTAGAGATCGCTGCGGAAGCGGCCGGCGGCGACCTCCTGCTTGAGATCGCGATTGGTCGAGGCGACCAGCCGCACGTCCACCGGCCGACCCCTCGAGTCGCCGATGCGGTGGACCACGCGCTCTTCTAGGACGCGCAGCAGGAAGGGCTGGATCTCGAGCGGCAACTCGCCGATTTCGTCAAGGCTGAGCACGCCGCCATTGGCAAGTTCGAAGACGCCCAGCTTGCCGTCGCGCGAGGCCCCGGTGAAGGCGCCGGCGACATGGCCGAACAATTCGCTGCCGAACAACTCCTTGGTGATCGCGCCACAGTTCATGGCGATGAACGGGTCGTTTTCGGTGCGCCGGCTGCCGGCATGGACAAGCCGTGCGAACAGCTCTTTTCCGACACCGGTTTCGCCTTCTATCAGCAACGAGGTGATACCGTTCGACCCGGCTACCCGGGTGGCGACATCGACGGCGGCCAGCAATTTTTCGCTTTCGCCGACGATCATCGCCGCGGCTGTCCGCAGATGTTTGTCCCCCTCCCGACGAATCACCGTCGCGCTGGAGACGGCAGGTACCGAGGGAAACACCAGGGCCGCGCCACGAAGGTCGCCATCGAGCTTCAGCGGAGTGACATGGCAGGATCGCAGATGCGCCGGCAGCGCCTTGGCGAGATCGCTCTCCGAGCCGGAGGCCGGCAGGTTCATGAGCCAGCGGCCGCGACCCGGTTCCAGCGGACCGTCCATCATCTCCGTCGTGTCGCCATTGGGCACGTTGTTGCAGAAGATCGCCCGGCCGCGATGATCGACGATCACCAGCCCGTCCTTCCGGCGGTAGCTGGGCGCCGAGGAGATGAAGGCTTCGAGCAGGCGCGTGCGCTGCTCCTGCTGCTGCTCGGCGAGCGCCTTTTCGATCTGCCTGGCGGTGGCGGCGACGAGCGCCGTGTTGTGCGGCCGGAAGATCGGCGAATAGCCCGACAGATCGACGACGCCGACGATCTTGCCATCCAGGGGGTCGCGGATCGGCGCGCCGGCGCAGGTCCAGGATTTGATGCCGGCGCAGAAATGCTCGGCCGCGTGGACGAAAATCGGTTCGCCCGTCCACAGCGCGGTGCCGATGCCATTGGTGCCGACGGCGTCCTCGTTCCATTTGCCGCCGATGCCCAGATGAATGTCCATGCCGTCATGCAACGTCTTCTTGTCGCCGATGGCATCGATCAGCACGCCGTCGCTGTCGGCGAGTACCAGCATCGCTCCCGTTCCCTCCAGCAACAGGCCTAGGGAAGCGAACGATCGCCGCGCCGCCGAAAGCAGTTCGGCGTTGGCCCGGGTCAGGTATTCGATCTCGTCACGGTCGCTGCTCAGCGGCGCTTCGATGCCCTGCGCATTGATGCCGCCGGTGGCGCTGCGATACCAGGAATCGTGGATCAGCGAGCGAACGTGGACCGGATCGCGCGCGCATGTCGGCGCGTCGGAAAGAAAACTCTCCCACGCGCGCATGGTGGCCCGCTCATCATAGTCGATCTTATCCAGAACCAGCTGTCCGGTGGCCATCGACGCACGCGCCGGAAGAGCATCGGTTTTCATCGGATTGGGGCCGCTCGCGTGTTTCATTCAGTCATCACAGTACCTTTGAGGTATGCCATTTCTGTATGCTGTCGCGGACAGGACGTGCACAGCCACGCCCGGATATCAGTCCTTAGTCGATTCCCAGTTTCGCACCGATATCGGCCGCAAGCTGCTCTTCGGTATAAGTCGCGGTCAGCCGCGATCCATCCAACCCGGCAAGCGCCTCGGCGATGGTTTCGTCGACCGGTGAGAAAAAGCCATTCTGCTTCGTTGCCAGCACGAAGATCTGGTCTCCGTTCCGGTTGCGGACGTCGCCGATATGGTGAAGCTGGCGGCCCGTGTTCTGATCCTTCGAGATCACACGACCATTCATAGTCACCTGGATGGACGGCGTGGCATCAGTCACGGTCGCGGCACTGCCGCCAACATGGATGATCAGCCCTTCCGCCTTGGGCTGCTGGCGAGGCTGCCTGGAAGCCGAATAGCCGCCGCCGCTGATCTGGTCGGCGAGGCGAACGATGGTCGAGCGGTTCTGCTCGATCAGCCGCTTGACCTGAACATCCTCGCGCCGCGGACCGTCGCGCTTGGAGATTATCTCAACCATGAATCCTCCCAGATTCGTCGGCAGTGCCGGTGCGGCAATTTCTCTTCTTGCAGCGGACTTTACACTGCCACCGTGGGGTCCGCCATGCATATTAGATAGCGCCGAAATGGGTGTCGTTGGTAGCAGGTGGCTGCCACACGGGCGCCGGTATTCGTACGTTTGAGTAGTGCCCGTGTCAGGCCGCCTTGTTCTTCGATTCCGAAGGTTTGCTGTTGAAAGAGTGCCTATCGCGCAGGTAGAGCGCGCACGTGGTGCGCAGCATCGAGGCAAAGTTCGGGATATGGCCGTTGATCTCGATCGCTTCATCGTAAAGCGTCGAGAGGAATTTCGGCGCCGTCATGCTCTGTCCATGGGCGATCTCGTCCAATAGCGTCCAAAAAGTGGCTTCGAGCTGGATGCTCGTCGAGTGGCCGCCTATTCGAACTGAGCGATTGATTAACCGATACCCTTCCGGATCCTGCCCGGCAAAGACCTTACACATGCGAAGACCTCCCGTTTGATTTTGCTTTTGGGCGCGACCTTCCGGATACCAACCCGGCGCGCATTTTCCTCTCAATTCGCAGTGACTGCAATCGGATCTTGGTGCGTGGTCCAGCCCAAAAACACCGCTCGACGTGCTAACCGGCTGCTACCCGTTTTGTAGGCCGGCCCGCATTGAATTGGTGGATGGTCGACATATAGAACTGATCCCGCAACCGTCACGGTTGCTCTCCGCCGGTTTCTAGGCAGGAGGACCGCGCGAGCTGAGCGGCTGAAGCTCGTAACGCCAGACCACCGCCTCGGAAAAGCGCTTGCTGTCGGAGGTGATGACGAAGGCGGTCAACAGCGGCCCAACGCTGTTCGCCTCGGGAATGATCGCCATTGCGAAATCGCAGCCGGACAGGCGGCAGTCACAATCATAGCCGCCGCTGCATGGGTTGATTTAATCCTACGAGGCTTCAGTTCCCTTGAAATCTCGCAAGCGCCGATCGGCTCATGCGCTTATTCACATTTCCGTTATGTCATAACGTTGCTTTTTTCGTTGACCAACGTAATAACATAACCTACCCAGTGATCGCTCCGGCGACAGGTGTTGCCTCGCTCTGCAAAGGGAGAAAGACATGCGTTCCTTTCCATTCGTGGCGGCGCTGTTGTTCGCAGCGGCACTGCTGACAGGCGGCGGTGCTCGCGCCGAAGATAAGGTGAACATCGTCGCGGCCGAGAATTTCTACGGCGATCTCGCCCGTCAGATCGGCGGCAGCCATGTCGCGGTGACCAGCATCCTTGCCAATCCCGACGATGACCCGCATCTTTTCGAGACAAGTCCCTCGACGGCGCGCACGATCGCCGACGCCAAGATCATCATCTACAATGGCGCGGACTACGATCCGTGGATGGACAAGCTCCTTTCGGCCTCAACCGGCACGCAGCGCACGACCATCGTAGCCGCGGATCTGATCGGCAAGAAGTCGGGCGACAACCCACACCTGTGGTACAATCCGGCGACGCTGCCCGCGATCGCCAAGGAACTCGCCGCCGATCTTTCGAAGCTTGATCCTGCCAATGCAGTCCACTACCAGGCCAATCTCGCAAAATTCCAGTCGTCGCTGGATGCGATCAACAAGCAGATCAATGACGTCAAGAAGGCCTACGGCGGAACTGAGGTCACCGCGACGGAGCCGGTATTCGGCTATATGGCCGATGCCCTCGGCCTCAAGATGCTGAATTACGATTTTCAGGTCACGGTAATGAACGACACCGAGCCGAGCGCGACACAGGTGGCGGCATTCGAGAACAGTCTGAAAGACGGGTCGGCCAAGATCCTGTTCTATAATTCGCAGGTGACGGACGAAGCGACGACGCGCCTTCTCGACATTGCCAAGCAGAACAAGGTCACCGTCATTGGCGTGACCGAGACGGAGCCGACCGGCCAGACGATCCAGTCGTGGTTCGGCGGCCAGATCGGCGACGTGCAGAAAGCCCTTGCCGCGCGCACGCAATGAACGTCATCGCCTTCGACAGGGTCACACTGACCTATGGGGGACGCCGGGTTCTTTCCGATGTCTCCTTTTCCATTCCACAAGGTGCCTTCGTAGGGCTGCTTGGCGCCAATGGGGCCGGCAAGACAACGATGCTGCGCGCGGTCCTCGGGCTTTTCCGTCCGGCCAGTGGAACGATTTCCGTTCTTGGCCGGCCGCCGACACGCGGCAATCCCGCAATAGGCTATATGCCGCAGGCGCGCCGCACCGTGACCCATGCCGGCATCAGCGGCTTCGATCTCGTCGTCACGGCGGCGGGCGGCCATCGCTGGCGCTGGCCGGCGGCGTCGGCGCTCGAGAAGGACGCGGCATGGAACGCGCTTGAAGAGGTCGGCGCGGCCGATATCGCCAGGAGGCCGTTCGCGGAGCTGTCGGGGGGCGAGCGGCAGCGTATCCTCATCGCCCAGTCGCTGATCGGCAACCCTCAACTGCTCCTGCTCGACGAGCCGCTGATCAGTCTGGACGCGGCGCATCAGCGCACCATTATCGAACTCGTCCATGAGGTCGGCGAGCGGCTGGGTATCGCGGTGATCTTCTGCTCGCACGAGATCAACCCCCTGCTGCGCGCCGTCGATGCCGTGCTCTATCTCGGCAACGGGAACGCCGCGATCGGGAGCGTCGACGAGGTCATCAACGGTCCGGTCCTGTCGAAGCTTTATGGAACGCAAATCAACGTGGTGCGCGCCGGCGGACGCATCTTCGTCATGGCGGACGACATTGAATTGGAGGGCGCTGCGCATGTTCACGATGTTTGACTATGAATTCATGCGCAATGCCTTCGCGGCATGCACGGTCGTCGCAATCGTAACCGGGGCGGTAGGATATTTCCTCGTGCTGCGAGGTCAGACCTTCGCCGGACATGCGCTGGCGCACGTCGGGTTTCCCGGGGCAACGGGCGCCGGCCTGATCGGCCTGTCGCCATTCTTCGGGTTGACCATCTTTACCGTGCTGGCGGGCATCGGCATCGGACTGCTGGGCGAAAGAGCACATCGCGACGTTGCGATCGGCATCGTGCTGACCCTTTCCCTCGGTCTCGGCTTGCTTTTCCTGCATTTCTATACCGCCTTCGCTTCCCAAGCGACCAACGTGCTGTTCGGAAATGTATTTGGCATAAATTTGCGGACGGTCATCATCCTTGCAGTTCTGTCCATGGTGATCTTGGTCGGCTTGACCTTCATTTCGCGGCCCTTGCTCTTCGCCAGCTTGCAGCCCGAGCTGGCAGAGGCGAAGGGCGTGAACCTCGATTTGGTTTCGACACTGTTCATGATCATTGTCGCCGTGACGACGGCTGAAGCCACCCAAATCGTCGGAGTGCTTCTCGTCTTCGCGCTGATGGTCGCCCCTGCGGCAACGACACTGCGACTGACCCGTGGTGTGATGCCAGGTATCGTCGTCTCGATCGCGCTTGCGGTTGCCATCGCCTGGATCAGCTTGTGGCTTGCATTCGTGACCGACTGGCCGACGAGCTTCTGGATCACGTCGCTCGGTGCGGTCGCCTATCTGGTCGCCGGTTTCATCCAACGCTTGAAGGCGGCGCGATGATTTCCTGATGAGCGGCTGAAAGCGTCGAACACCAGAGTAGCCGGCCTGCTGCAGCCCGGCTCGATCGGCCACGCGTTCAGAGGTTTTTCTGGGCCGCGATGCCGTTCACGGCATCAGCTTGTGTTCGCCCTGCTTCAAGGGATCGCGCGGCCGCGTAAATTGCTGAACAGGGGGCTCGTAGCGATATCTTCCGATTCCCAATCCATCGGCTGGAGCAGCCGCCGATGGTTGGGGCATGGCTGTTGGAGGCTTGGTGGCGATCGCGGTTCCTCCAAGAAGGAGCCCGATCGCGACCAGCCAACTGCCCAGGATGCGTACGCCGATCGTGTACCACGCAGGCGGGAAAATTCGCCCGATAAGACCGACGGCGACAATGATCCAAAGGGCGATGATCGTCCCCGAGAGCGGTATTCGGAGATCGTTTAACGTAGGGTCGGTGAGCTTTGTGACAACGGCCAACAACGCGCCGATGAGCAACGCTGCGGCAGGGATTGTCCAAGTTCGGAAACGACCAGAAACAACAAGGACGACGCCGATTATCAGCATCGAGAACGGCGCGGTAAGGAAAGCGTGAGTCGTCGCTCCCCGTACGCCGGCCATAACACCAAGGAACCGATCGTAGAGCAAAGCCCCGACCACCTCGCCCAGCAGCAATGCCACGAGTGTGAGAACTCCAAGCCTCACGCTTACCAGAGCGGTTGCAAGGCCCAATCCGACCAGCGGCAAGACGCGTTCAGGAGAAAGGGCGCTGTTGAGGATCCACCAGGTCGTCTGCGTCCTTTCGGAAGAGGTTGCAAGCACGCCGATCATGGCAACGCCGGCGACAGCCACGACAGGCCCTGACCATCGAAGCAGGAGTTTGGCCGACCGCTTGGGGTGTTCTTCAGACGACAAGGAAATAAAGGCCTCCTGCTGCGATCAATCCGCCTAAAGCTTGCGACAACCGTCCGCCGAACGCCTTGCCCAGCAGAAGTCCGAATCCTATACCCAGCAGGTGGATCAAGCCTGTGGCGATGACGAAGCCAATGGCATAGTCGGCCGGGTCGGCTGCATTCGGCAGTTCCGCGCCGTGGGCATGTCCGTGGCAGATGGCGAACACGGCAATCATAAGCAACGCAACCCATTCCGCCGGCCGCCAGGCGCAAGCAATGGCCAGCCCCAGGGCGACGATCGACAGCGCAATGCCAATTTCAACACCGGGCAGCGGAACTCCTGCTATTCCGGCAATCCCGCCTACGACCATGATCAGCGGGAATGCAACAGGCAGCGTCCAGATCGAACGTCCGCCGATCTGGGCACCCCACAATCCAACGGCAAACATCGCCAGAAAATGATCGAGCCCAGTCAGCGGATGTTCGAAGCCGCTGCCAAATCCACCTGTCGCTGATTGAATGATATGCGCTTGCGCCATCGTGGAGCCGGCCGTCAGAGCTGTTGCTGCCGCCGCTATGCTGCATGCAAAGTAGCCAAACCGGATTTGGCTACTGATGGACGGCAGCCCTGCTTTCTCTTCAAGTATCTGCACCACTCACGAACCTGCCATGTTGCCAAACCGCCAAATTGGGTAGTGGGTCAGTTTGAAATTTGCCGCCTAAAACGCCGGTGTGATAGTATCAATATTGGCGCCACTCCCGCGCCGTTGGGCGCCGGCTAGCCTGTCCCCGTAGCTGGCCGACTTGGGCTTCGCGGCGCTCATCCAAGCATTGGTCAGAACTGTCCCCAATCTGGCGGCTCGAATAGCCAGACCAACCCGAAGACCGCAACCAACATTACCACGAACGACAATAGCGATTGTCAGCGTCCTACTCATGGCAGACAAGGTAGCAGCCATCGCCCGCTCGGCAATTCACGACATTGACACGAGAAAAGCCCGTCGCAGCTATTGAGCGTAAGCGACGAGCTTCCTGCGATTTTCTCGGCGGCCGGAGGGATCGACCGCTTATTCCTTAACTCGCCACTAAAAATACCGTTCCATTGTGGGATATCGGCTAATCGACAAATGCGCTTTTTGTAATGGCCGCGCGCGACTGGCCTTTCGGCTTCCTTTGCCTCGATCAGCGCGACGATATCGCCAATCTTCCAAAGCTTGTCCGTCACGCCAGCAGCTATGGCCGGCGTAACCCGCAGCGTCTTTTGGATGCGCACGAAATTGTAGTACATGAAATGAAGCGCAACCGCGTTAGCAGGCGCTTCAACCTTCTTTGAGAAGCCGTTTGTCAGGCGTGTAAAGCGGCGCATATGCATCCGCATCGTGAGATTCCGGCGTTGCCAGGGATGCCCGGAAGAGGATCGTGGCTCAAATCGATGCCGCGATGCCAAAACTCACCAGAATTGCAGGCATATCCCCGACCATGCTTGTGGGCACGACAGGCACTGCCATTTACCGGACTTCCCCTTTTCGGCCCCGCCTTCAACGTCTCAAGACCGAACGAACCCGTCCTCTATGATGAAATAGCGATTCTATGGGCATCCGTCCAAACCTCACATCTTTGTGCTTGATACGTTATACCATAACCGGTAACAAGATTAAAACCGACCCCCAACGGAGCCCTCCGCCATGCCGACCCAGACTCCCGTGACCGTGCTGACAGGCTATCTTGGCGCGGGCAAAACCACGCTTCTGAACCGTATCCTGTCCGAAAATCATGGCAAGAAATATGCCGTCATCGTCAACGAGTTCGGCGAGGTCGGCATTGACAACGACCTTATCGTCGACGCCGACGAAGAGGTGTTCGAGATGAACAATGGCTGCATCTGCTGCACGGTGCGCGGGGACCTGATCCGCATCATCGACAGCCTCATGCGCCGTCGCGACCGTTTCGACGCTATCCTGGTGGAAACGACCGGCCTCGCCGACCCGGCGCCGGTCGCTCAGACGTTTTTCGTCGACGAGGACGTTCGTTCCAAGACCAGGCTCGATTCCATCGTGACTGTGGTTGACGCCAAGCATCTGCTCGGCGAGATCGATGAAGCGCACGAAGCCCAGGAGCAATTGGCATTCGCCGACACTGTGCTGCTGAACAAGACCGACCTCGTCTCGGCCGAAGACCTGAAGGAGGTCGAAAGCCGCATCCGGCGCATCAACCCCACTGTTTCCATCCACCGCACACAGCGTTGTGATGTCGATCTAGACAAGGTTCTCGGCCGCAATTCCTTCGACCTGGACCGTATCCTAGAAGTGGAGCCGGATTTCCTCGTCGAGTTCCACGAGCATGAGCACGATGACCATGTGACCAGCTTCGCCCTGGTCACCAGGGATCCGCTCGATGCGCGAAAATTCCTACCATGGCTGCAGATGATCACACAGCAGTTCGGGATGGATATGTTGCGCATGAAAGGCATTCTCGCCTTCAAGGAAGACGACGACCGCTTTGTGGTGCAAGCCGTCCATATGCTACTCGAGGGGGATCATCAGCGGCCGTGGAAAGCCGATGAGGAACGGATCAGTCGTCTTGTCTTCATCGGACGCAATCTGCCGAAGGACATCATCGAGCGCGGCTTCATGGGTTGCCGGGCGTGACCTTCGATCACGAGAGGCTGTGAAGCTGGTGAAATTCGTCAATCCGTTTGCGCCCAGACGGGGGCCTTCATCGTCAAGTGCCGACAGGATCAGACAATGGGCACGCGATCGGCTTGATCTGAAGGAAGATGTTGCAATCACCGTGACGGAGATTCGCTGCTGCGAATCCGGCTGTCCCGACCTGGAGACCGTCGTCAGCATATTCGAGGTGGAACGGCCGATACGCTCCTTGCGCGTCGGCAAGGCGGCGGCAATGATTGGCGAGCCTGACATCGCCCTCGCGCTGCAAACAGAGCAGCGGCTTTCCAGGCAGAAGACAGAGGGTTCCCCCAAAATTTGAACGTCAAAAAGCATCGAAGGCATGGACTGGATCGAGGATCAGATTGAATGGAGCGCTGATGGCAAAAACGTCGCCATCGGCCTGACCCGTTTTGGATCGGGCAAGAACCTGCTCCTCCTGCCCGCGCTCAGTTCGATCTCGACCCGCACCGAGATGCGACCGCTGCAGGAGCGGCTCGGCACATCCTTTGCGACGACGGCCATCGACTGGCCCGGCTTCGGCACCTTGCCTCGCCCCAGGATCAACTGGCGCCCGGAACTCTATCGTGCATTCCTGCGCTTCCTGACCCAGAGTGTCGTTCAGCCTGCTGTGACCATCGCTGCCGGCCATGCCGCGGGCTATGCGCTGGCAGAAGCCGCCGAAAATCCGGCTGGCTTCGGTCGTCTGTGCCTGCTGTCGCCGACCTGGCGTGGGCCGCTTCCGACCATGACTGGCAGGCCTATGGCGCTGTTTCGCAGGCTGGCAAAGGCCGTCGACGTGCCGCTCGCCGGGTCGTTTCTCTATCGGCTCAATGTGAACAGCCTTTTCATCGGCATGATGGCGCGCGGCCACGTCTATGCCGATCCGGCCTGGCTGACGCCAGAGCGCATGGCCGAAAAACGCACCGTCACCGAAGCGCCCGGCGCCCGCCACGCTTCCTTCCGCTTCGTCGCTGGGGAACTCGATCCGTTCACCGATCGCGATGCCTTCCTGGAAAGCGCGCGACGTATCCCGACGAAGGTTCTCCTCGTCTACAGTAACGGAACTCCACGCAAGTCGAGGGCGGAGATGACGGGCCTCGCATCGCTACCCAATGTGCAGGCCATCGAATTGCCGCTCGGTAAGCTCTCATTCTATGAGGAGTTTCCCGATCTGACCTGCGAGACGATCAACCCGTTCCTCTTCGAATCCGACTAAGCATAATTGTTGACCGCCCGCGATGCCTTCGTCATGACGCTGGCATACTTGTGGTTGCCGGAGGTAAGGCGCTGCAAGTGGCGCAGCGCACCTTGAGTTCGATAGCGACAGTGTCGACCTGAAAGCCCTCTTGCCTAGCCCAGGCCACAAGCCGATGATCGACTGTCTCGTCGTGGTGTTCAACAACAGTTCCACACCGATCGCAAACCGCGAGGATCGTTGTGTGTCCACGATGGGGGTGCACATCGGTACAGCGCACAAAGGCGTTGATACTCTCGACCTTGTGGACGATACCGCATTGGATAAGGCTGTTGACGGCCCGATAGACCTGCACGGGTGATCTGATCCCCCGAGGCTGCAGTTCCCCCAAAATCTCGTAGGCGCCGATCGGCTTACCCGCCTTGTCTATGATTTCCAGGACGAGCGCCTGGTTCTTGGTCAGACCGCCGGGGATCGTGCTGGTGTTGAGATCGAGCATTCGGTTCGCATTTCTGTTACGAAACAACATACCTTTCTGTTGACGATGTAATAACATAACTTACCGAGGGGTCAACGGGAATTGAAAATTCACGGGAGATCACATGCAGGCAGACGCCCGGGCGCAAATTGCCGGTGACCGTCCTTTCCGGCTTTCTCGGAGCAGGAAAGACGACACTTCTCAACACTAAGTATTCGACTGCGGCCTCTGGGCCAACCATATTATAAATATCAATGAACTACACCAAAATATTCAGATTTTAGTGTGCCGTTCCAGGTAGTTAGCTCGGCAGGCCTGGTCAATTGTCGTTCACGTTGTCCAGTTTCGTTCTTCTGTTATCGCACCAGCAACACTTAACGCATTGTTTGAAGGGTTTGAGACATCGCGTCTGCGGGCGCTGCTCGATCGTTTTGGCGAGATAGAGGATTCGCGTGAGCCGTGGCGGGTGGCTCATCCTCTGCCGGAAGTGCTTTTTCTGGTGGTGTGCGGCACGATCTGCGATTGCGACGATTATGATCTGATCGCGGAATGGGGACAGGCGCACCTGGCGTTCCTGCGCCGCTATCTGCCCTATGACCATGGCGTTCCCGGCGGCCGCTGGCTGACGATCCTGATGAACCGGATCGATCCGCAGCTGTTCTCTGTGGCCTTCAGCGCTTGGAGACATCACAGTTGCCGGGCGGGCAATTCTTGCCGACGCGGACGCTGCGGGGCAGCGGGCAACAATTGGCTCGGGTGTCGAGCCCGTTCTCTTCGTCTATACCGGGCAATCAAACGTCGACAATCGTCTTGCCTATGCGTGGGCGCCACCGCCTAACCTGCATCTTTGGAATTGGGACGGCGACACAACCCATGTCGGCACAGCCTTTACGGCAATGGACGCAACGACAATTTCATGGTCGTTTTCGGATGCCGCCGACTATGCGCGCAATCATCCTCTGGCCCAAGTTTATGTGGTCAAGATAGGGCATTCTGGAATCCCAATATCAAAATGGATGGCGGGTGGCCCAACTCCGGACATGTATGCTGCTGTCAAAGCGAACGTCGAGGCAGCGCTGCTCGTTGTTGGCGGAGCCAAAATTGCCAAAATTGGTTGGTGGCAAGGCGAGGCAGATGCCGTCGCCGGCGCGACGACCTACGTCTCGGATTTCAACTCAGTGGTTGCGAGATTGCGTGGCGAAACATGGTTCGACTACACGACACCGATTATTATTATGGGTACGTCAGTGCCAGGGGGCGCGCCGTATTCAACGTTCAATATCACCCTGGCGCAATGCGCTGCGGAAGAGCCGGACGTCAGGAAGTGCGTATTCACTTCGCAACTACCCGCTTCACTATGGGATACCGGCACCCACGTACATTTGATAGCCGAAGGCTATTATCAAGCAGGCCTGCTTTCCTCCAAAGCATCCCGGGCAGTCCAGCAGAAATTCTTCATTGATCCGTTCACGGGCCAGTACACCCTGACCGGTGGCAACCTTGTAAAAGGCTTCACGGCGGCTCTAGCAATCAATGCTACCGGGACCGTTGCGGGCTTTCAAATTCATGGCATAGACGCAGGGTCGAGCTCGTTTGCAATCTTTAGCAATCAAGCTACTGCCGGTTCAGGTACCCTCGCATTGGTGAAGAGCCGTGGCGCTGTCGCGGGGGCGAATACAATCGTCCAGAATGCTGATTCGCTGGGCCAAATCACCTGGCGAGGTTATGATGGGGCCAACCCCATTCCAGCGGTAACGATCAGCGCGTCCGTTGATGGCACTCCTGGCGCGAATGATATGCCTGGCCGACTCGCCTTTAGCACCACCGCCGATGGTGCTGCATCGGCAACCGAGCGTCTGCGGATCGACAGCACCGGCGCATTGATCCATCGGAACAACGCGCAGGTGGTTGTCGACGCCAATTCACATTTGAACTTTCGATCCTACACCGTCGCGACGGTGCCCAGCGCATCGGTGGCGGGGCAAGCCATCTACGTTTCCAACGGCACGTCGAACAAGCGCATGGCGATCAGCGATGGCACCAATTGGCGCTGGCCCGACGGCGCTATCGTTTCCTAAATCGGAGAAGTCTCATGCCTGCCAATGACAATTTCTATATCGAGGAATTTCTGTATCGCGGAAGGCGAAGAGATGATGACCGGCCAACAGGCTGGCACGTCATCATCGGTGTCGAAGGTACCGATCCACTCGGCCGCAACTATCCTCCGATGGGCATAATGGCGGCGGAAGCCATCGAAAAGGGGTGGGATATCCCGCAAGTCATCGCCGAGATCAACACCGAAGTGCTGGCAGATCTCGAAAATGAGCCCGCCAAGGTGCTGGATCTCCAAGCTTCCCTCAATGCCAAAGAGGCTGAACTGAATGCGATTCGGATCGCTATGGAGACGGCTGTTGCCGGGGCGCGGCCCGACTAATTACCAAGCCGCTGCGTCGTCAGCCTGTTTGGTTTCGACGTCTGTTTCGCGGCGGTATTGCCAACCCTGCAAAGTCCATCGACGCATCATTTCGCCGCTGGCGTACGTCCCGTCGGTCAAACGACGGCGGCGGAAGGTACTCACGGAGTTCCATGAGCCATCACGGTTTTTGTGATAGGCCCAGTAGTTCATTGCGATAACCGCAATGCTTATGATGAGGTGCCCAAATCCAACTCATTCAGATGCCTCTCATGCTGCTGATTGTAGCAGTATTCGACCATTGTCCAGTCGGCTCCTCGCGGCTTCGACCATTCCGAAAGGCACTTGTCCATCATGCCCTTCTCATCGAAGCTCAGTGGTGATTTGTAGATCTTGGAGACTGCGTTAATTGCCTCCACCTGCTGGCTGATGCAGTATTCCTGCATCGAATAGTCGGTCGCCCACTCAGTCTTGCAGTTCGCCTTGATGTCGGCCATGGCGCCGGTCTTCTCGTCGGCAACAGCTGCACCGGCTCCAAGAATGAACGGCACAAGCATTAACAATAGACGTCTCGGCATCTTTATTTCCTGCGCTTTTTGCGTTCAACCCAGTCGTTGAAATATTGCTCTTCGCTGACGCCGGCCTTCCTGGCGCGCCGTCGTATTCCCTTCAGGGCACTCCGTGTCGGCGCATCGACACCGGTCTGATTTTTGAAATTGGCTGATGCCATGGCAACCACGGCAAGCCCTATTACTATGAGGATAAGCGCGCCCAATTCTCCCCCCTATTTCAGCGTGCCGAAGTTCACACGCTCAAACGCCGCCAATCACTTCTTGCCGCCGCTGCCAGTTGTCGGTCTGCTTGCAGGTGCGCCAGATCCCGTGGTTGGCGTATAGCCACCTTGGACCCCGCCAGGCGCCGGACGGGTCTCAACTCGCGAAGGTTGATACCCTTTCTGCTCAGTCGTTGGTGATCCCTTAGGCTTCTCAGTCATTGTCTAACTCCTATCTGCTCACTGGAAGAAATTCGATCGTGCTGACTTCGGAAACCTGCACCCACATGCCCTGCGGCAACGGGACCCATGTGCCAAGCTCGTCACGGTCGAAGATCTGTTCGAGATAGATATCGCGCTCCCCGTCCGAAGATGCAAACGACCCCATCCCATAATACCCGTGAAAGACGGTCCCATCTTTGAGCCTGATGATAAGCCAGTGCTCGTTCCGCTGACCGAATTTCCAATCCCAAGCCGTTGGTATCGGGTGGATTACATCAATGCCGAACCTCTTGAGGCAGCGCGCGATCCATCCTTTCTGGTATGCCACCCCCAGCGCAAGGCCGATCAGTGCAGGGATCACCAAGATGAGAGCTACCCAAAGAGCCCAGCGCTGCCACCAGGGCGCATCGCTGGTGTAGATTGCATGGAAAAGAGGGAGCGTCGCTGCGAAGTAAAACAGCGTGACTATCGCATACGAGAGCGCTTCCTCAGTATGGGAGCGCCGGCGGCCAGTCAGAAAGCGCGATCTGATGCAAACGATCAGCGCGCCAGGCACGAGAAGCGCCAGGCTCATTGCAAGCGATTGCGCGTCACCGAATTGTAAGTCTGGCATCGCTCCCCCAACCCATCACCACATTCGCGCGCATCGGGCAAGCGGTCAACCGCCGCGCGTGTGAACCATGAGAGGGCACTTCGCAATCTGGGGGCAGGGTTGTATCGATAAGGCCCCGACGCTAGGCTCTATCGCAAAGGGCGGGGCAAGGAGGCCAGGTTGTGCTTTATGGGACATGGGCTAATGGAGAACCGTCACGGCCTGCTGGTCGAAGCCTGTCTGACACTGGCCGACGGACGTGCCGAGCGGGTGGCGGCCCTGCACATGATCGAACCTCACGCCGACCGGTCGCGGGCGATCACTCTCGGCGCCGACCACCCTGCTAGACCTCCGCTGGGGGCTGATATTCATACAGTGGAAACCGCCCGGGTGTGTCGCAATCATTGGGCGCAGCCCAGATCTTCCACCTCTGTGTCTCTACTACCGGCCCTTCTGGGTTACCAAAGCTGTTGGCCTCCACGTTGACATATACAGGTTCGTTGATGGATTGCGGGGTCTTATCGAGGACGCAAATGTGCGTTCCAGTCGAAGAGCGGACAACTGAACCGACGACCTCGGAAGCGGTGGCTTTCGGTGACATATCCTGTGGATAAATCATTTCGAGGAGCCAATCAGTCCCATACCGCAGTACGAGTTTGCTCGATGCTTGAGCGACGCCCACTGTTGGCTCCGCTGCACCAAATGGCAGAAAAACTACCACCAATCCGCCGTTGACGGGCTTGACGACGATCGCCAAATTGTCCCGACCGCCCCAGTTGACGCGAATAAGTTCGCCTGCCGCGCAGTCCGACAGCTTACCTGGTGATCCCAGAAATTTTGTCTGCATTATCGCCTCCCGATTCCGAAGAGCACCATCGCCGGAAATCAGGTGCAAATCAAACCCGGTGATCGCCTTACGAGCGAACTCGATTGTCGCACGCAAGCCAGGCGCCACCGGCGGCGAGCTAGCGATAAGTGGTGTTCTCGCAATTCATGCGCCAGGATTAGCGGCAACTCACCGATGATCATCTTGCCGTCGCTGTCGACAAGGCCCTGATCTACGTGCTCGGCGGCCACCGCCAATATCTGCTCAACGCGATCGTCGAACAGTTGGCTGGGGTTCTTGCCGTCGGTCGGGCCGTCTCTCAGAGCGGCGTGCAGCAAGAAAGCAACATGCCTCTTGCCTGAATAGTCGAACGCAAAGGCCACCCAGCCCCGTTCTGGTACGTCATCGCGCCGGAATAGCATCGGCTTCGGTCGAACCTGACCGGAGAGGCGCACGCCGGGGTGGCCATGGTTCAGAAATTCGACACCCTCAGCCTCCAGCACTTTCATAACAGCCCGTATTTTGTCGAGACTACTGGTCAAGCCGTGCCCACCGCGTTTTTCCATCGCGCTGATCGTGTTGACGTTGACGCCGGCGCGTTTCGCAAGGGTGCCCTGATCCATATCGGCAAGCGCGCGCGCGGCTCGCAATTGGTTTCCGGTAGTCAGCATTCTACGCTCCATTCCTGCTTCACTAGGAATATTTCATAGTTTGATGTTGACGGCAGAGCTTCTGGGTCGAAAAGTGCTGTGACCGATAGGTGCGATAGGGTGCAGCGAAGGCATGCGAATAGGACGGTCCATGAGGCGTCCGGTTGATAGAGGAAGGGACATCGCGGAATTACGCCGAGTCTGTGCAGGAAGCGATCACTGCATTTGAGAACCCAACAGCGGGCATATCGGTGCCGGGTGCTTCGTCACTTCTGCAGGCTGCCTCAACGCCAAAAGCGCCTGGTATTGACAAAGGCGTCGTGCGCATCAGCGGCGTCCTTGAGAAGCTTGGACTTGTCGTCGGCGCTGAAGAGATCCTTTGCACCAGCCACGTCCGAAAGCTCCAGCGCTGCCAGCGTATCGGGGGCAGTGGCGATATCGTTGAGGCTGCCCAGTTGATCCTGCAGGCCCTTCATCGCCTCGATGAACCGTCGATGGCGTTTGGCCTCCGCTTTGCTTGTGTAAAGCGGCTCGAAGAACTCCGCCGCATAGCGCAGTTTCTTTGCGGCGATGCGAACTTTATGGCGGGTCTCGTCATCGGCATCGATGAGATTGCTGCCGCCCTTCACCACCTTTTTCCAAAACTTATCAAATACACTGGAGGCGAAATCCCTCGACGACTGCTCGCGCAACGTTTCGTCCGATTGGTCGGACCGCCAGTCTCCGATGGAAATCCACTCGGTGACATCGATCATCAGGGAACGAGCGCGCTGCGAGGAAAGCGAAGCTTTGACCGCCGTATAGGCGTCCTCGCGCGCGTTTTGAAGACGATTAAAGAGAGGCTCGCTCGAAGTACGGTCGATCATTACGTCGATATTGCGTGCATCGCCAAGTTCCGAGGCGAGCCATTTCAATTCTTCTCGCAGGTGGTCAAAACGGCTGTCGTCGAACAACGACTTGCAGATCGAGCAAAGGGAGCGCAGCCGTCGCAACGACACACGAGCCTGGTGCAGGGCGTCGGCATCGCGAGACCAGCCCAACACCGCTTCATTGAGACGAAACTGTTTGAGACAGGCTGCTGCGATGCGCGCGAACGCCGTTGCCGCGCTCATCTCGGAAATGAGCGGGGTCGCGGCCGATTTCACAGCACCGGGTGCCGCACCAAGCAGATGATAGCCCCGTTCAGCTTTGCTCAGCACCCCGAGATGCGCCGGCGTGATCAGGTCGACTTTCCGGGCCAGCGCAAACAGCGCTTTCGGCGAGCCCGCCTTCTTTTCAAACTCGATCTCGCAGAGCGGCGCCTCGCGATCGGCCGCAACGACCTTGCCAAGATCCAAAGAGACTTCGATCGCGGCGTCGCCATCCATCACGTTCCAAGAACGCCGTTTGACATGAACCTCGAACAAGGGCGCGAGCTTTGGGCCAGCCCCTGCAAGCAGGTCTCGGATCTCCGGATCATCAAGTATCGGTGTATCGCCGGCGACCGGTCGCTCCCATTCCTCGCGTGTGAACGATCCGGCCGCAGCGCCATCGCCGGCTTTGACGGTTTGTATCCTTTCATTTCCCGATTGGCGAATACGGAGCGATAGTCCGCGCTTGGACAGGTCCCATCCGGGGGTATCGAAATAGATCGATCTCTGCTGGAGAACGGTAGGCGAGGATCCGAACGGATTTTTCTTCAGGAGCGTTCCCGCACCCGACCGCGAAAGCTCGAGCTTCAGTTCCGTTTCCTGCATCATGTCCTCGGCGCCGCGCAACTTCACGACAATCGAAGGGGTCCCAACCCGCATGGTGCGTCATAAAGCTGTCACAAACAACCGCTCGCCTCGACCATCTGTGGGGGACCTCAAGCCGGCAGACGACAATGCGCGAGCTGGAACCACACCTGTCAGTCCTCGTTCATCCAATCATACAAGGAAGGACACAGGAGATGGCTACCAAAGAAAAAAAGAAGAAGGCGAGCCGCGTGGTGAAGGGGCAAGAGCTGGAGGTAGAGCACCTGACGGAAATTGCCGACGTCACGCCGAAACAGGCGCGCGCATTGTTGCGAAAGCATGGTGCCGATTGGACCAAGCTCAAGGACGAAGCCGAAGATTTGAAGGAAGACTGAATTGGCCGACCGGCTTCGACGCCGGCTCGTTGGCGCCGTTGCGGAAAAGCGCTTTCACCCTTATGAGACAGCCGACCCAGCCGGGCCGCGCGCTGGCTCGTCACCCATTGTAACGTGAATTTTAGTTTCAGCTAACACAGGCGCTCTGCTAAACTTGCTGGTGGGGAGCCAGGAACGGAGTTTCCCAATGGATGCAGCGGAATTACAGACGATCAGCGACACTCTGATGCGGATTGTGACGCCTGATATGACGCCGAAACAACTGTTGAAGGCGACAAGGAAGGAACACCCGGACGCGTCAAAGAAAGACATCGCACGCGCGGCGTTCTTCTCGATTATCGCTAACGCCGACCAGGACCACGGAAAGGTCAAAAACCTACAGGCGTTCGCCATCGCGGGCCGAGTGAGCAGCGACGCTTAGTGAGGCGAGCCCTTGCGTCCTGATGATTGCCGAACAGTCTGCAACTTATTGCGAACGGGCTGAGAAACCTCGAAACCAGCGATATCACTCCGAAGTGGTCGGACGGACAAAAGCCGTCCGACCAGATGGAAGAAGACCGGCGCAATGGGCCCAGCGACTAGGCACGATCTTCGGTCTTGGATGCCTGAGGCAATCAGGCAGCCTTGCGTTCCTTCAAAGCCTTCTCGAAGGCATCCTTGATCGGCTTGGACATGTCCTCGCCGGCCCTCATCATCGCGGCCTGGAGGTCTCTGGCCTGCTCGGCGGATTTTTCGATCTGCTTGTGAAGGAAAGCGGTCTGCAGTTCGATGCACTCGGACAGCGACTTCGCCGCAACCAGTGCCTCAAGGTGCGTGAAGCCGGCTTCGGCATTGTCTCTGAGAGCCGAAATCATCTTCAGGGACACCTCGTTGCCGGTGGTCTTGGCCATCTCAAAGGTCGACTCAAGAGCCTTTTGTGTTGTTTCGGCATCCGTACTCAATTTGGAAAATGCTTGCTTCGACTGCTCAACGCCCTGGTCGACAACAGCACGAGCTTGTTCCGTAGCTTTGGACGGGTCGAGGGCAGGGGATTCGACGTTTTCGATCGTTTCGGTCTTGCCGGGGAGCTTGGACATTTTTCCATCCTTTTCCAGGGACGGCCTCAAAACAAAGCCGTCCCCATCATGTACGAGACCGTCGCAACGGATTTATGTAACCCACATTAATTTGCGCGCGCGACACCGAATGTCCCGTTGCGACCCCGTTGACGATGCTTCATTCAATTCACAGCCTCAGGCGGAGCTGAACGTCAGCAGTTACGATTGTTCGTCCGAAAGAAGCCAGTCCCTTCCGAGACGTGATGACGATCTCCTATCGGTCCGACTACCGCTGTTTGGCGGCCGCGACAATTCGAACCCCTCTGCAGTTCAGCAGCCGCTACCCGGAACCACTTGACGTAAGTTCCACTTAACAACAACGGCAGTTTTTTCGGCGTTTACAATGTCCGGCCGAAGTCGGACGTTCCTCTCAACAGCAGCATGTCGAGTCAGGTCGCTTGGTCGCCAGATCGTCGTCGCCGGGCATGCCAACGGAGGTTTTCTTGTGAGCAAAAAGCAGATGAAGCTGGGCCTCTCCATGCGCTACATGGGTTACCATGTCGGCTCATGGCGGCACCCGGACGTGCCGGCGGTGCCGCAATGCTCGATCGCCGACATCACCTTGAGCTGGGCGAGGCTCAGGCGCCCGGCGTGGGCGACCCGGTAGGCACACGAAGATGTCTGCGACGCTTAGTGCGGAAGCACAAGAGATCGTATCGCTTTCGAAACATGCTCTTGTGGAAAAACGCTACTAAAGTTCGCACGCGGGTTCAGACGCGGGAGCGTCGCCTGCGTTGGCTAGCGACAGCGCGGGTTCCGCCCGATCACTGGATCATGAATCTCGAGCTGAACGGCAGGCTCGCCGCTCCCACGGCCTTCGGGCTGATGGAGACGCGCGCCGGCAGCGTCTGGATGTCAGGGAATTCCCGGCCGATGTCGTCGCACAAGGCCGTGGCGATCTCTTGCGGCGCATAGCTGGAGAGCACGACCGTCCTGAACTCGACAAACTGGGTCAGCGCGGAGATCGACGCTTTCAGACGGTTGGAGCATTCCCCGAGCCATGCGCCGTAGGCCTCGCCGAGGTCAGGCCACTCAGGGCTGCTGCTCCAGATGATTTCTGACGGGCGCCCCCGCAGGGTCAGTTCGCTCTCCAGGCGCACAAGCCCATGATCGAAGCTGGCGCTGGAATTTCCCTTGTAGATCTGGTGGTTGAGGATGAGCCTGCTCTGCAGCCGTGCTCCGAGATAGAAGAACAGATAGTCGTTCAGCGGCTTGGCGACGCCGAACATGCTTTCGCCGCCGGCCGCCGCGGTGATGTCGTTCTGCACGAAAACCGGCAGCCTGCTCTGTTCCTCGATCTCGCCTTGCAACGCCTTGAGGGAGGTGCTCGATCCGTTGCGGGTTGCGGCCATGGCGTCGACGTCGTCGGGAACGGCCAGCCCGATGCCGGCGACGCGGCTGCGCGCCTCGACCGGCAAGCTGGCCATGGCTTGTCTGATCGCCCCCAGCAGATCGCCGCTTTGCGGAAAGGGATTGGCGTCGTCCGCCGGCAACTGGGTGTGGAAGCGCACGGTGCCGATGAAGTCGATGAGCGCGATGTCGATCCTGCGCCGGCTGAAGCCGACGCCAACAGCATAGGCGCCCTCCGGGTTGAGCGAAAGCGGGATGGTGGGCGGCCCGACGCGCCCGCGCTGCGCCTCGCCTTGCGAGACCAGGCCTTCCTGCTCGAGCGAGCGGACGATGACCGAAGCCGTCTGCGCCGACAGGCCGGTCTTCTCGCCGATTTCCATGCGCGAAATGCCCTCGTTCTGGAGCAGCAGCGACAGCACCAGCCGCTCATTGTAGCTGCGGACGCTCAATGCGTTCAGCCCGCTCGCACGATCGGCGATGCGCAAGGGGTTGGGTGGTGCGAATCTCATGTCAGGCAAGGGTCGCCCCGTCGGTAAGAGCGCGTTGCCCGGCGGCGGTAAAGGCGCTCATGTCGAGCGGCTCCAGCCAATGGCATCGACGGCGCGGGCCAGCGCCGTGCCCAGCATCCTGTGGGCGTCCTCATCGATGTGAAAGCCGTCCGCCTCGCTGCAGGACACCACCGAGCCGGCATCGAAGAAGTGGAGTTCGAGCGAGTCGGCCAGAACCTCGAATTCGAGCGCGAGCAGGTGCGATTTCTCGGGCGCCCCGGCGAAGATGGACTTCCATTCCTTGACGTCGTCCTGCATCGGCGGTGGCGCCACGATCATGATTTCGGGCGTGGTGCCGCCCGGACCGGGCGCCAGTTCCTTGATGTCGTAGACGAGGCAGCCGATACCCATCGCCACTTCCGAGGGCGGCTTGTTGAAGCGGATCTTCAGGTCGTTGGTGCCGAGCATGATGATGACGAGATCAAGCGTCGCATGGCTCTGCAGACAGGGGCGAAGATAGGTCCGGCCGTTCTTGTGCGCGCCCTCGATCGGATCGTCGTGGACCGTGGTGCGGCCGCTCAAACCCTCCTCGATGACGTACCAATCGGGGCCGAGCTGGGCGCGCAGTATTCCCGGCCAGCGCGCATCCGGACCGTAGCGCTCGAGCGGCCCCTTGCCGGGGATCTGGCCGTGCGTGTTGGAGTCGCCGTAGCACAAGACTGATCGCATGTTTTTTCCCGCCGGGACTGACAGCGCGCCGATGCGGGCGAGCGCCCTTCATGATGGATAGAGGAGCGGTGAAAGGCAAGCAAGGGAATAATCATTCAACATGACTAACTATTGACAGGCCGAATCCGCTGTGCTTCTAAAGTGCCCGGAGGAGTTCTCGGCCGTCATCATCGTCCAGCCCTGGTTGGACCTCGACACGCAGGTGTTCGGGGGCGGGAGATCTGCGTGCATCGGTCGGTTTGCGACGACGAGCATGCATCGGGAGAGCGTCTCGCGGCCCGTGCGCATCCGTACGGCCGGAGCAACCACAAGGAGGAGTTCAATGTTAGGATTGCTGAAAACCGTCGGTCTGGGAGTGATCTTCGCGTCCGCGCTTGCCGCCACGTCCCTGGCGCACGCCGAAGACGTCAAGCTGATGGACGGCGTGACGCCGCGCCCCGACGACACGCGCATGACCGCGGCCGGTGCGTTCAAGAAAGATCCGCCCTGGGTCATCGGGATGAGCGACTTTGGCGTCAACGCGAACACCTGGACGGTGCAGGTGGCGCACGAGGCCGAGAATGCCGCGGCCAAGGACAAGCGCATCTCGAAATTCATCCTGCTCGATGCCGGCTTCGACCAGAAGAAGCAGGTCGCCGACATCGAGGACCTGATCGCGCAGCATGTCGACGCGATCATCGTCCAGCCGGTAACCAGCACGTCGGCCAATGCCAGCATCGCCAAGGCGGTCGCCGCCGGCATCCCCGTCATCCTTCATACCGGCCGCATCGATTCGGATGCCTACACCACCGAAATCCAGGGCGGCGCCGAGCATTTCGGCAAGGTGATGGGCGACTGGCTGGTGAAGACCGTCGGAGACAATGGCAAGATCTGGGTGCTGCGGGGCCTGGCCGGCCATCCGGAAGACACCAACCGCTACAACGGCCTCCTGGAATCGCTCAAGGGCACGCATGTGCAGATCATCGCCGAGGAGCATGGCGACTGGCAGTACGACAAGGCCAAGAAGCTGTGCGAGACGCTCTACTTAAACAATCCGCAGGTCGACGGCATCTGGTCGTCCGGCGCCGACATGACGCGCGCCTGCGTCGATGTGTTCAAGCAGTTCGGCACGCCCATTCCGCCGATTTCGGGCGAGGGCAACAATGGCTATTTCGGACAGTGGATCACCGACGGCTTCAAGTCGATCTCGCCCGAATACAGCCCCGCCCAGGGAGCAGCCGGTGTACGCGCCGCTGTTGCGCTGCTCGAAGGCCAGCAGCTCTACAAGCGCTACGTCTACAACCCCGACGGCTGGGACAAGGACAAGGCGGCCAAATACTATCGCGACGACCTGACGGCCAATGTCTGGTGGCCGAGCGAACTGCCCGAGGACAAGCTCAAGGAATATTACGGCAAGAAGTGACGGCGCCGTGGCTGGCGGGGAGTGGACAAGCATTCCCCGCAGGCCGTTCCATCTGTTGAATCCGGTTCGTTCGAGGCTTTCGTGACCAATCTTATCGAGATGTCCCACATTTCAAAGGCATTCGGCGGGAGCAAGGCGCTTCACTCCGTTTCCCTCGATCTCAAGGCGGGCAGCGTTCACGCCCTGATGGGAGAGAACGGCGCCGGAAAATCGACGTTGATGAAGATCCTGGCGGGCGTGCATCAGCCCGATTCCGGCGAAATCTTCATGAACGGGGAGAAGCTCGACCTGAAGTCACCGCGCGCCGCGCTGGATGCCGGCATCTCGACCGTGTTCCAGGAGCATTCGCTGCTGCCCAACCTGTCGATCGCCGAGAACATGTTTCTCGGCCGGGAGCCGATAGGCCGGTTCGGCGCGATCGACTATCCCGCCATGAACAGCCAGACGGCCAAGGCCCTTGCCGAACTCGGTCTCACGCTCGACCCGTCGCAACTCGTTTCCAACCTGACCATAGCCGAGCGGCAATTCGTCGAGATCGCGCATTGCATCCAGGCCGATGCCAGCGTGCTCATTCTCGACGAACCGACGGC
Organism: Mesorhizobium sp. B2-4-19; assembly: GCF_006441315.1. Classification (NCBI taxonomy): domain Bacteria; kingdom Pseudomonadati; phylum Pseudomonadota; class Alphaproteobacteria; order Hyphomicrobiales; family Phyllobacteriaceae; genus Mesorhizobium; species Mesorhizobium sp. B2-4-19. The sequence goes on from NZ_VFUV01000004.1 coordinate 365,632, forward strand.
GGCGCTCAACGCGGCCGATGTCGATGTGCTCAACCGCAACATCCGCCGGCTGCGCGATAAGGGAAAGGCCATCGTCTACATCTCGCATCGCATGGAGGAGATCTTCGAGCTCTGCGACACGGTGACGGTGCTGAAGGACGGCGCACTGGTCGGCACAAGAATGGTGTCCGAGATCACCACCGACGAACTCATCGCCATGATGGTCGGACGCGAACTCCAGGACCTTTTTCCCGATCGCACGGATGACAAAGGCGACGAGATCTTGCGCGTCGAGAACCTCAGGATCACCGAGACATCGCAGCCACTGTCGCTGACATTGCACAAGGGCGAGATCGTCGCCCTGGCCGGGCTGGAGGGGCAGGGCCAGCAGCGCTTCCTGCGATCGCTGATCGGCCGCTATCACCCCTTCGCCGGGACGATTTCCATCAACGGCAAAGCGCTGCAAATGCCGCTCCCGGCATCATCAGGCGTTCGCCATTTGCAGCAGCTGAAGGTCGGCTTCGTTCCCGAGGACCGCAAGGAAGAGGGGCTCTTCCTCGCCTTGCCAATCGCCCACAACATCGCCATCGGATTGCATTCGAGGCGATCCGAACTCGCGCCGGCGCGACCGTATCGGAACGTCATCGCCCGCATGATGGAGGTTATGAACATAAAGGCGGCTGGGCCGTCGACTCCGGTCGGCTCCCTGTCGGGCGGCAACCAGCAAAAGGTCCTGCTCGGCCGCTACCTGGCCGCCGATCTAGATCTTCTCCTGGTCGAGGAGCCGACCCGCGGCGTCGACATCGGCGCCAAGTCCGAGATCTACCACCTGCTGCGCGACTTCACCCGCAAGGGCGGCGCCGTGCTGGTGCTGTCGCGCGAGACGATTGAACTGATCGGGCTTTGCGACCGCATCTACGTCGTCCACCACGACACGATCGTTGCCGAAATGCCGGCAGCGCAGGCGACCGAGCACAAGATTCTCGACGCGGCCCTGACGGGCGGCTCCGCGCGCCAGCATTAGGGGCTGCCATGTATCGTTCGCTTTTCAACATCCTGAGCGGCCGCAACACACGGCAGGGCCTGTGGGGCCTGCCGCTGCTGGTCGCCCTGCTCATTTCGCTGTGGCTGACCGTTCAGACGCGCGAGTTCGCGACGGCCGAGAACCTCTTCAACCTGGTTGCCCAGGCGATGCCGCTGATCATCGCGGCGCTCGGTCAACTCGTCGTCGTGCTCATTGGCGGGCTCGACCTGTCGGTCGGCTCGGTCATCAGCTTCACCACCGCGGTGCTGGCGCTGGACCAGCCGGCGATCCTGCTGATCCCGGCGGTCTTCCTGCTGGCCGCGATGATCGGGCTGATCAACGGCCTGGCGATCACCCGCTTCAACGTCCATCCGATCATCGCGACGCTGTCGACGCAGTACATCGTGCTCGGCATCACGCGCATCCTGCGTCCGGTCTCCGGCGGCGCCGTGCCAGGGATCGTCATCGATGCCGTCTCGGGCAGTCTGCTTGGCATCCCGTATCCGGTTTTCTGGGGTGTCGTCGTGATCCTGGCGGCCTGGAAGCTGCTCTACGGATCGCGCTACGGGCTGCATCTGTTCGCGATCGGCGGCGGCATCGCTTCGGGCGCCGAAAGTGCCGCCCGCAATTTCGGTGTCTCCGACCGCCGCAACATCATCCTTGCCTATGTCGTCTGTTCCTGTTTCGCGGCCGTTGCCGGTGTCTTTCTGGCCGGGCGCATCGTGTCGGGCGATCCGAATGTCGGGCTGCTTTTCGAACTCGACACGGTCACCGCCGTGGCGCTTGGAGGCACGCAGCTCTCCGGCGGCATCGGCAGCTTGCACGGCACTGTGATCGGCTCGCTGGTCATGGCGCTGCTGGCCAATGGCATGAACCTCGCCAACGTCTCGCCCTTTGTCCAGACCGCGATCAAGGGCGGCATCCTGCTGGCGGTGGTCGGGCTGCAATCCCGCAAGAAAATGGGGCTCTGAGCGATGGCTGCCGTACTCGCAAATCCGATTGCCCAGCGTCTGCTGCGCATACCGCCGTCCTATTTGGTCTTCCTGGTGCTTCTGGCCACGCTGTGGATCGCGCGGCCGAACATGCTCAACCTCAACATCATGGGCATCTTCATCAGGCAGATCGTTCCGCTCGGCATCCTGGTGCTGGGGCAGCTCGTGGTCATGCGGGTGAAGTCGATCGACCTCTCCGGCGGCGGCATCATCCTCCTGATCAACTATTTCATCTCGTCGGGCAGTTTCCCGGGCGCGTCGCTGCCCTTCTTCGTGGCGCTGGCGCTCGCCACCGGCCTCGCCATCGGCCTGTTCAACGGCTTCATGATCGGCAACCGCCGGGTGTCGGCCGTCATCGTCACGCTGGCCGTCAGCATCATCCTGGTCGGGCTGGTGCAGTTCCTGTCGAGCGGCAATCCGCCCGGCGACGTGCCGAAGCTGTTCAACGACCTCTACAATACGAAATTCCTGTCGGTTCCGACGCCGGTGCTGTTCTGGATCCTGCTGACCGCCTTGGTGTGGCTGCTTCTGTCGCGGACCGTGTTTGGCCGCTACGTCGCCTCGGTCGGGGAGAATGCCGAAGCCGCTCATTTTTCCGGCGTGCCGGTCCAGCGCACGGTCATTCTGGCGCACACGCTGGCTGGCCTGATCGCGGCGATCGCGGCGCTGGTGCAGACCGGTTCGATCGCCGTCGGCAGTGTCCGGGTCGGTCTCGACCTGCCGATCCTGGCCGTCGCCGCGACCATCCTCGGCGGCGTCGTCTTCGGCCGTGGCGACGGCGGTGTCTGGGGTCCCTTCTTCGGCGCGCTGTGTTTTGCGCTGCTGTTCGTGGTGATGACTGTGCTCGGCATCGACGAGCCGGGCAAGCTCATCGCCCAAGGCGTCATCATCCTCGGCGCGGCGATCTTCTACGGAGTGCGCGTGCGAGCCCCCTGACTGAAACAGTGAAAGGCAAGGCTGCGCCTGCCTTGTCCGGATCGATCAACCGCGCTTTCAGACAATTGGCAAACAGATGGAGAGACATGGATGTCACCACCAAAAAACATCATGTGCTACGGCGACTCGCTGACTTGGGGCTGGGTTCCGGTCAAGGAAGGATCACCCACCTACCGCTACCCTTATGACCAGCGCTGGACAGGCGTCATGGCGGCTACGCTGGGAGCGGGCTACCATATCATCGAGGAAGGCTTGAGCGCGCGCACGACCTGTCTCGACGACCCCAACGATCCGCGCCTGAACGGCGCCAGCTACCTGCCTTCGGCCATCGCCAGCCATCTGCCGCTGGACCTGGTCATCGTGATGCTCGGCACCAATGACACGAAATCCTATTTCCGCCGGACGCCTTACGAGATCGCCAATGGAATGGCGAAACTGGTCGGCCAGATCCTGACCAGCGCCGGCGGCGTCGGCACGCCCTATCCGGCCCCGACGGCGCTGGTCATCGCGCCGCCGCCGCTGACCCCGATGCCCGATCCTTGGTTCGAGGGCATGTTTGGGGGCGGTCACGAAAAGTCCAGGGATCTGGCCAGGCAGTACAAGGCGATGGCGGATTTCATGAAGATCGACTTCCTGAACGCTGGCGATTTCGTCACCACGGACGGTGTCGACGGCATCCATTTCACCGCCGCGAACAACGCCGATCTGGGGCGCGCGGTGGCCGGCAAGGTCAGGTCGATCCTCGAGCCGGGCAAGGTCAGCACCGCCGCCTGAAGCCGCCGCGCCGCCGGCTTGCGGCACACAGGCCCGCGGAGCGCAGGTGTATCGCGACTTCCTCCCGCGATACACGAATGCGGGGCCGAGCCATCGGTTCGACCCCGCATCTTTCAAACGATCACTTGGCAAGATTTGCAGCGCGCCTCATTGGCAACACCGACAATCTGGGGTCCGCCGCGCTCTACCTTACCGCGACTGGTTTCCGGCCAGCGGCGAGGAAGCACGCGACTTCCCGATCTATTGCCAGTGACTGAGCTTCTTCCCGGAGGTGCCGGCATGTGGCGGTCGCGGAACTGTTTTTGCCGCTGAAATAGCGCCCTCTGACGGCGTCCTGTCCTTTCCGATCACAGGAAACGGACAGGCCCCTATCCACCCAATCTCGGTCTTTATGCGTCACGGCCTAAGGCTTGTCGAGATTCATCGTGAGTTTATGACGGCGGCGGCGAGATGGATGATGGCACTGAAACTCTGGTCGGTTTTGTCGGCGCGCATGGCAATACGCTTGAATTCCTTGAGGTTGCAGAAGAAGTTTCGATCAGATGACGCCATTTGTACATCTCGGCATCGAGCGGCACCGGCTTTGCGCGGCGCGGATGCTGGGAAATGACTACCTTGGCGCCACGCTCGCTCAGATCGGCGATGATGACGTTGCTGTCGAAGGCCTTATCAGCGATCAGAGCGTCGAAGCAGATGGCAGCAGACGCACCCCACGCACTTTAGCGGAACATTAGAGCGCTCTAATGGTTCTATCTTGGTGGATTTCCCAAGGGTGGAGCAATGGCCATACTGGCATTCGATGTCGTCTATTTTTCCGGGCTGACAGGGAATGATGTCTTAGGCGGGGTCATCTCACTGTTGGCGTGCCTTGTGCTCTATAACGTTATGGCCGAGGACCGCCCAAATCGGTAGGAATAGGGCGGCCCTTCCCGCCACGACTCGATTGGCTAAGATATTCCAAAAGGACTTCGCTTCAGGATTGTCGCGAAGACCATGGTCTATCAATGGTCGCAGCCAAATTTCCGGCATCGCGATGGTGGGCAAGGCCCTTATGCTGGTCGCCGAGCAGTTGTTCGGCCGATTGGAGGCAGAACGCTTAGTTTCTCCCCGCGGCACTGACCTCCGGTCCTGCGTAGGTGGCGAAAGCGCCGGCCTCGTACGGTCCTCAACTTCATCGGGCCCGACACGTCCAAGCCGATAGGGCACTCCTGCCGGAACTGTCAGCCGTCACGATCGTTTCATTCATGTGCGGGGCCAGGCTTGGAAAGCTAAAGAGAGGAGGACGAAAATTGACTGTCATCCTCATCGGTGCGTTACTCATCATCGCTGGCATTGTCTACATGGCAGGCGCGGCACTCTCATACGGTCGGCTCAGCAATTTGGCACCGCCCGGCACTCCAGCCGACCGGTCGGCCTCAAGGCTGGCAACGTCTGGCCCAACTCTTGAGCCGCGCCGGCGTGGGCTCGGGTTTCTCGGCTTCTCGCGCAACTGGCCAGGGCTGCTAATGATAGCGGTCGGCATCGTTCTGATGTTGTCGGGCGCAGTGCCTTAGGCGCGGGTGCTAGGCGGCCTTTTGTGTACGGTTAGGACCAGCTATGACGCGACCTTGCGGTTCACGCCCTGCGGACCACGCTCAGCCCCTCATCATGCTGGCAGAGCGAGCAGGTGCGGAGAACATAGTGTGAGTCCGAAGCATCCTATGACCAGCGAGGCCGCAAACAATGCTTTGCAAAACAGCGACCAGAGCCACGCCCATAGCATTGCTGCCGATCAACCAGGGTCAAAGTTGAAGCTCTTCGCGCCCAAGCTCTTGGCAGCCTGAAGCAGAGTGCCAACGCAAGCGCGATTTCATAAGAGAAGCCGTGGAAACTGAACAGCGGTTGGGCAGCCTGGTCGAAGCGCTTCGCCCGATAATGAGGGATAAAAGGTTTCAATCGTTGTTGGTGTCCGAGGGGCTTGCCACGATACCAAAATCCGTGGCCGAGAGGTTGCAAGGCGAGAAGATCAAACCGGGAGCAGCAGCGCATGCCAGCAAGCCCTTTCTTGGCAAGAACGCAGGCCGTCAACCTGTAAGCGGGATTTGCCCGGACGTCCTCGATTTCCTCCAAGACTACCCTGTGAAGGTGAAAATCTTTGGCTTGCTGCGGCATGTGCTCCCCGCCAGGCAGTTGGAAATTGCCCGACTGATGGTCGCCATGGAGCGGGTCACATTCACCTACGCCAAGATCCTTATCGCTTTTACGCCGCATCCGCTGCTGGCCGAAGGTTTCTATCCGGCGATGATTGCCAACGTCTCTGAAGACCAACTGGGCGCGATGACACCGGAACTTGGCAGGCTAAGCAGTGAATTTCTGAGCGCTGTGGAGCGACTTGGCCCTGTGAGCCTGGAACTGTTGGCGGCCGGCCGTTATTTGGACCGGCTGATGGATAACTCCAGGGTCGTGCGTTACCTGGCCCATACTTTTCCCGGCTATTTTGAAGAGTTTCACGAGTTGTCGGGTGGCCATGCATTTTCCAACTCACTCAGTTTGGCGACAGGCCGTGGACCTCGATCCGGCCCGCCGCCATCGCAGATCGGGCACAAAAGCGCCCGCTCGACCGAGCTGAACAAGGCATCCCTACCGTATCGCCTGATCAGCCCTTCCGGCTTTCGCATTCATCTGATCGTGCGCGAGACGGAGGACGAGGCGTGGGCCGCGGCGGACCGACTGATCAGCCACGTCAGCGACGATCTGATCGCCGAAGCGCAAAACGGCTTCACGAACATTTCGGAATCCGTCGGGCAAAAGCGCATGGCAGCGCTTCACCAGGGCCGACGCGATCGCCTGGTTGTCGGTCTTAGCCTAATCTCTGGGCAGGGCCGGGGCTGGTGCTTGGTGGCGCGGGAACAGCGCTGGTCGGCATGCCGACAATGTTGCCGCGCGAATTCGCGAGCATCAGGAGATCGGCATCGAAACGATTATCGCTTCTGGCTATCCGCATCTGGAGGAAGCGTTCAATGTTGCCGAACTGCTTTTTCCCAAACTTGGGCTGAAGGGTGAGGGCGCCCCCGCGGAACGCAGCTGGGATGTCGAGTTCGGGCGCGGTGTGCCTCCCAAAGTGGTCGCTTCCGCTTCGTGACGCCGTGCAGTTGGCAGGGTCCCACTAAGCGATTGAGAGGATCTCGAGCTCGCGCTGCCCTAGCTGGACAATGGCGCCAACGGTTTTGCCGATCAGCGCGATGGCAACCGGTGAACCGTGCGATATGGAGGCTTGAGACGGGTTGGCCTCATCCTCGCCAACGATGAGGAAGGTCTGGGTGCGGCCATCGTCGCGCTCGAAGGTAACGGTGTGACCGAAGGCGACTATTTCATTTGACGTCGGCATCGGCATAAGCTGAGCCGTACGGACGCGCTCGGCATAATAGCGCATTTCTCGAACCGGAACCGCCGACTGGCGTCGCCTCTCGTTGACATCTTCCAGAATGTTGGCGGCCTCGAAAGCCTGCCGAGCGCGGGCCAGTTCATCCTGCAGCATCTTGAGGCCTGCCTCCGTGACCAGGTTGATCCGATCGGAGATGGGGCGGGCGGGCAGGATGGTTTCCGATGCTGCCTCAGCACTTTCCTCCTTGGCAAACGCTACGCTCAATTGGTCGCTACTCCATATCTAATGCCGTTCGTAACCAGATGACGGGCAACAGGCCTGCAACAAATCGACGGCTGGCTTCCTTGTCCTCGATGGCGGGACCCAAACTGTCCGCTTCCGGCCCCGTTCCCGTCAGAAGCAGCCAAGCGGGATTGCGCCCTATGTCGGACGTTGAACGACATCTTTCCAACGCCTGAAGCTGCCATTTGCTTGGCGTGTGCCTTGCCGCGGGCGCTTCCGCAAGTGAACCATGGCGCACACACGAGCCGCGCACCGGCACGTCGCAATCATATCTGACCATTCCGCCGCTGCCGAACGATGTCGCGTTGCCGGGAGGCAGAGAATCGACAACTGTCACGTCCAAACCCGCCTATGTCAGAAAGGCGCTGAACCGACGCCGACAATGACCAAATTGACCTTCTTGCGCGTTCGCGAACATTCGTCCGGTGCTGATCTGAAGCGACCGCCCTTGCCGCCGAATTTTTGAGCCAAGCACTGTCAACAGCGCTCCGATCAGGCTGGGGACGTCTCGCGCACGAAATGGGTAGGCGAAACGACATTCATCGGCAGATGGACTGGAACAAAATCAACGGCCCGTACCGCACTGGGAATCTCGTCGGACATCGGTTCGCGCCCTTCCTGTCTTTGAGCCGGATCGGCGACAGGAACCGTTGCAAGCAGCTTGCGTGTATAGGGGTGTTGCGGGTTGCCGAAGACCGACCGACGGTCCCCGATCTCCACGATCTCGCCGAGATACATGACGGCGACGCGATGCGCGATGCGTTCGACTACGGCCATGTCATGGCTGATGAAGAGAATGGCGATGCCCATGTCACGCTGCAGGTCCATCAGAAGGTTGATAACCTGGGCTTGGATCGTCACGTCGAGCGAGGCGACCGCCTCATCCGCGATGAGAAGGCGCGGGTCGAGCGCTAACGCCCTGGCGATGCAGATGCGCTGCCGTTGACCGCCGGAAAAGGCATGTGGATAGCGTTCGAGATGATCTGGCGGCAACTGTACCTTGGCCAGTAGTGCGATTGCCCGTTCCCGCAAGGCGCTTCGCCGCGCAATGCGGTGCACCCGCATCGGGTCAGTCAGTGCCTGACCGATCGTCATGCGTGGATTGAGTGACGAGAAGGGGTCTTGAAAGACCATCTGCACCTCGCGCCGGAACCCTGCAAGGGTCGCTCGTCCCGCACCGATCATCTCGTTGCCATCATAGCGAATGGAGCCGAACAGGGGCTTGTCCAATTGCATGATGCTGCGTGCCACCGTCGACTTGCCACATCCCGATTCGCCGACCAGCGCCAGCGTTTCACCGGGGAAAATATCGAAGGAAACGCCCTCGACCGCATGAACCCGGCCGGTGATGCCGCCAAGGATGCCGCCTTTCAGGTCGAAGCGGGTAGCAAGGTCGCGGACCTCAACCAAAGGCCTCCTGTCCGTCGCGGTCGATCCGGCGCTCATGCGGCGACCTCCGGCTGCGAGGCTTCCGCATCGTATATGACGAGCGGGAATTTTTCCGGCGCGTCCTTGTCGGCCATGCTGCCCAGCCTTGGCACCGCTGAGATCAGCGCGCGCGTGTAGCGGTGTCGGGGGTCAACAAAAATCTGGTTTACAGAGCCCGATTCGACGATTTCTCCCTTGAGCATGACACAGACGCGGTCGGCGATTTCCGCGACCACGCCCATGTCGTGGGTAATGAAAAGAACGGACATTCCGATCTCACGCTGCAGAGCACGGACCAGATCCAGGATCTGCGCCTGTATGGTGACATCGAGCGCGGTGGTCGGTTCGTCGAGGATCATCAAGGAGGGGCGGCATGCCAATGCTATGGCGATCATGATGCGCTGGCGCATGCCGCCGGAAAGCTGGTGCGGATACTGGTCGAGCCTTCGAGCTGCGTCGGGAACACGCACGAGCTTGAGCACGTTCAGCGCGATGTCGCGGGCCTCGCGCGGCGACTTGCCCTGGTGTCGCGTAATCACCTCCGCAATCTGGTCGCCGACGGTGAACACGGGGTTGAGGCTCGACATCGGATCCTGAAAGACGATCGAGAACTCGAAGCCGCGAAGCACCTCCATGCGCTTTTCGGAGAGCTTCGTCAGATCGGTTATGCTGCCATCCTTGAGCCTCATCAGGATCCGCCCGCCGGTGATCCTGGCGCCATCGTATTCCGTAAGACGCATCACGGTCATGGCGGTGACGGATTTACCCGAACCCGACTCGCCCACCAGTGCCAGCGTCTCGCCGCGCCTGATCTGGAAAGAGACACCCTGAACCGCCCGTACAGCCTTTGCCGCGCTTGATCCGAAGCGGACTTCTAGATTTTCGACCGACAGGATTACGTCGTCGGGAAGGCTCGCGGTGGCAGTCGGTTTGACGGTCAACAGGAACTCCAAGCGCAATGGTCGCGACAAGCGGTATCGAACGCAGCGAGCATGTGGGCTGTCAATAGGGCCCCATCATCAGGTCGCCTGGAAGCCGTGCTTTGGAATGCCCCGGGATGCCTCGCCAGACGGCATTGCTCCTGCAATTGTCAGGCTTCCCGGCCGCTCCGACAGAGTTATGCAATCTCTGCATCGCCCTGTCGGATTTCGCATTAAGCCTGCGAACAGCTGTTCAGTCCGCTCAGCGCATGGTCAGTGTCGGATCGAGCATGTTGCGGCCGCGAGTTTGCTCAGCAGTCCGCGAGAGATATTTCCACAACGCCTCACCGTCTCGACTGCGCGCGCCCACGCGGCGGAAAATCCTGATCTCGATCTCCAGTGACATCTGCTGTCCACCAATCTGGGCCAACTCGCCCTGGGCAATTGATTTCTGGACGCAGATCTGCGGCAGCCAGACTACGCCTTGTCCAGCGATCGCCATCTGCTTTAGGCCTTCGGCAAGCGAAGACTGATAGACGATGCTGAAATTGAGAGGGCGCCGCCAGCGCGACTGGATGAGTGAGATCAGCTTGCCCAGATAGCCGTCGCTCCACGAGTAAGCTAGATATGGAATCCTGGTCCCCTCCGGCACATCGATGTCGAAGAGCGGCTTTCCCGTCTCGTCGACTCCTGACACAAGAACCAAGCGATCCCTGCCGATCTGCAGGGATTCGAAGGGGCCAGCCTCAAGGACCGGCGGGCCGTCGGGATGATCGTAAGTGATGGCGAAGTCGCACTTACCGGACGACAAGTGCTCGACGCATTCCAGGAAGTCGCCAGTGTGCATGCTGCTGCGGACCGGGGCATTGGGCATGTCGGGTTGGCTGATCCACTTGGGAAAAAAATAGATAGCCAGCGTATGAAGCGCGGCGAAGGTGAGAAGCCGCGAACTGGCGCCGGCGGCGTTGCGGCAGTCCGTCCGCAGACGATACATGTCGCGAAGCATTTCCTGGCAACGCGGAACAAATATGTTGCCCGCGCTGGTGAGGTGTACCGGATATGTGCTGCGGTCGATGAGTTCGGCGCCGACCCACGTTTCCAGCGCCCTGATGCGGCGGCTGAAGGCTGGCTGCGAGATGTTACGGGACGCCGCTGCAGTCGAAAAATTCCGCGTCGCGGCGATCTCGAGGAAATCTTCAAACCACGCAAGCTCCACGATCGACCTCATGCATTATTCGCATAACCGATCCTATCTACGCATTGGACAGGGGCGCAAGCCTCCTCCTAGCTTTCGCACGCAACGATAAAAAGACCTCGAGATAAAAAGACCTCGAGTCAATTGTGGGAACATATTCATGAAAATGAAACGTGCCTTGGCATTAGCGTTCAGCATGGGCATAGGCGCTTTTGCCTCGTCTGCCGTGGCAGAAACCAAGAATCCCGGAACGTTTGTGTTCCTTTGGACCGACGATGTTCAGTCCTTCGATCCGGCCTACATTGCAAACACGCCGAGCTCCTACGGCGTGCTCAACGTCTACAGCCGTCTGTTGAACTACAACGGCTCCCAGATTTCCGAATTCGTGCCTTCATTGTCCTCGGAAGTGCCGAGCCTCGAAAACGGCCTGATCAAGCAGAATGCGGACGGTTCGGTCAGCTATAGCTTTCCGATCCGCAAGGGCGTCCACGCCCACAAGGTCGGCATCAAGGGCGACGACGGCAAGATCACCTGGCAGTATTACGACGGGCTGACCAACGAGCAGAAGGCCAAGATTGAACCCGGCTATGGCGAAATCACACCCGAAGACGTGCGTTACTCGCTGCTGCGCGCCATCCTCATGGGGCAATCCTGGATGTCGAATGCCATCACCGAGGTGGTGACAGCGAGCAAATACACGGACGTCGCCAAATGGGTCGAAGCTGAGGACAAGGTGTCGGATATCAAGGACGCCAGCCCCGAAGCGCTTCGAAAAGTCTATGACGAACTCGCTTCGCAGATCACTGTCGAGGGCGACAATGTCACGCTGAAGCTGCCGAAATCCTTCCCCGCCACGCTTGGCGTCCTGGCACTGCCGTTCGGTGCCTCGATCGTCGACAAGGAATGGGTCGCCTCCGTCGGAGGGTGGGATGGCAACGGGGACACTTGGAAGAAGTACTACCGTCCCGAACTCGGTGACGATCCGCTGTTCGCCCAGGAAAACGGGACCGGTCCGTTCATGCTCGACGAATGGGACAGAACGGATCGCCGCATTACGCTGAAGCGTTTCGACAATTATTTCATGGGCCCGGCCTCGCTCGAGCGCGTGGTCATGCGCACCGTTCCGGAGTGGACGACGCGTCGCCTGCAACTGCTTTCCGGCGATGCCGACTTTGTGTCGGCGCCTGTCGAATTCTTGGACGAACTCGGCAAGACGGACGGGGTCAAGGTCATCGACGGCCTGCCCAAGGTTTTCAGTCGCGGCCTCTATTTTGCGTGGCCACTGGACGATGCCGACAACCCCGCCATCGGCAGCGGCAAGCTGGACGGCAAGGGGATCCCTCTGGATTTCTTCTCCGACATTGATGTTCGTCAGGGCTTCAACTACGCCCAAAATTACGATGCGCTGATTAAGCAGGCGCTGCTCGGCAAGACCGTCCAGGCGCGCGGCCCGACCGTCCGCGGCATCATGGGCTATCGCGCCGACTCGCCGATCTACGGCTATGATCCGGCGAAGGCGGCGGAGCACTTCAAGAAGGCCTTCGGCGGCAAGCTTTGGGAATCCGGCTTCACCTTCACGGCCTATGTGCAGGAAGGAACGCCGCAAGGCACGGCCGCGCTTTCCGCGCTCCAGCAGGGACTGCAGCGGATCAACCCGAAGTTCAAGATGAAGATCCAGTCGTTGCCTTGGGCCTCCATCTCGGACAAGCTCAACAATCGTGAAAAGCCCGCCTCGCCGCTCACCTACATGGGCTGGGGACCGGACTATTCCGACCCGGGTGGTCCGCTGGGGGCCGCGACCTACTATCTGTCCCCGACCGGTCTTGTCGGTGGCATGCTCGGCCAAGGCTACCGCGACCTGATGGCTGAGAAGTTCAAGCCGCTTCTCGACCAGGCCTGGGCCTCGAGCGATCCCGCCGTGCGTGAGCCGATCTATGCCAAGCTGCAGGAAATGTCCTACGACTATGCCACCACGCAGTTCCTCTGGGAGGATTTCGGGTACATCGTCACCCGCAGCAACATCGACGGCTACGTGCACAACATGATCCTCTACGGCGCCTGGGATTTCTATCCCGTCACCAAGAAGGCCGACTAAAGAGCTTCGGGTTTCGCCGGGCGCCATCGTCGCCCGGCGAAACGGCTATTCCTCATGGTGCGGATGCTGATGTGCTGAACTACGCTTTGCGGCGGCTCCTGATGTTGCCCGTCGTTCTCTTCGCCCTCTCGCTGATGCTTTTCGCGCTGCAGATGTCGCTGTCGCCGACACAGCGCCTGGCAGCGTATGCGCCGTCCCCGGACTTCCTCAAGGGCGGCCAGGACAGCATTCGCAGGATGATCGAGCAGTATGGGCTGAACGATCCCTTCTACATTCAATACGGACGCTGGATCGGCAACATCCTGACCGGCAATCTGGGCTGGTCCGAGACCGCGCGCCAGCCTGTTGCTCACGCGCTGGCTTCGCTGCTGCCTGCGACCCTGGAACTGGTCCTGCTGGCGTTCATTCCTGGCTTTCTGCTGGCCATCTACCTGGGCTCGCGGGCTGGCATCCATCTCAACCGTTGGCCGGACCATCTGATCCGTATCTTCACCATCCTGGGCTGGTCATTCCCGGTCTATGTCTTCGGGCTGCTGATGCTGCTGATCTTCTACTCCGCACTTGACTGGTTCCCGCCCGGGCGCCTCAGCCAGTGGGCCCAGGCTGCCGTCACCTCGCCGGGCTTCACCCGCTACACCGGCGCGAACACGATCGACGCGCTGCTCAACGGCAATCTCGCCATTTTCTGGGATTCGCTCAGGCATCTCGCTGCCCCCGTCATCACCCTGACCTACGTCAATCTTGCCAATATGACGCGTGTCATGCGCACGTCTATGCTGGAAACGCTTCGCCAGGACTATGTCCGCACGGCACGCGCAAAGGGCATGCCCCGGCGCGTGGTGGAACTGCATCATGCCAGGCGCAACGCGCTGCTACCGGTCACGACGATCGCCGGAATGGAACTCGCCGCCATGATGGGTGGCGTCGTCATCACCGAAACCATCTTCGACTATGCGGGCCTCGGCCAGTTCGCGGCCAAGACGGCCGCCAACCTGGATTTTCCGGCCGTGCTGGGCTTCGGGCTCTACTTCGCGGTCGTTCTCGTGGTGCTGAACCTGGCCGTCGACATGATCTATCCGCTGCTCGATCCGAGGGTAAAGACGCGATGAGAGCGCTTGGCTATCTGAGGCGTAATCCGATCTCGCTGGTCGGGGTGCTGCTGTTGCTGGCATTCGTGCTGGTTGCGATTTTCGCGCCAGTGCTTGCACCGCCGCAGGAATTCCAGATGTCGGTATACGACACGCCGAGAGCGGGCTTCCTGGCAACGCCGCAACCGCCGTCGCCCGAGGCGATCTTCGGAACAACCGAAGGCCAGTACGACATCTACTACGCCGTGATTTGGGGCACCCGTACGGCATTCAAGATCGGCCTCGGCGTCGTCGCCATCTCAGTGCTGATCGGCACGATCATCGGATCGCTTGCTGCCTTTTACGGCGGCATCGTGGACGAAGTACTGATGCGTATCGTCGACGTCTTCATGGCGGTTCCCTTCCTCATCGCCGCCATGGTGCTGACTGCCCTGCTCGGCAAGGGGCTCGGACCGATAACCGTCGCGCTGACGACTTTCGGATGGATGGGTTATGCGCGTGTGGTGCGCAGTGAAATCCTGCGGATCCGCGAGATGGATTTCGTCAATGCGGCGAGAAGCTACGGGGCCGGCGACTTCAGGCTGATCGTGTTCCACATCCTGCCCAACGCGTTCTTCCCTGTGCTGGTTCTGGCTACCATGGCCACGGGTTCGATGGTGCTGACCGCGTCCGCCCTGAGCTTCCTCGGAGTGGGAACGGAGGAGGGCTATGCCGATTGGGGACAGTTCATCGCCTATGCGCGCAACTGGATCGTCGGCCAGCCCGGCAATCCGTTCCAGTACTGGTACACGCTCGCCTTCCCCGGAGCCGCGATCTTCCTGTTCGTGCTGGCGTGGAACCTCGTCGGCGATGCTCTGCGCGACATTCTCGATCCCCGCCATACAAACTGAAATCAGGGAGTATCCTCGTGTCTTCGCTTTCCCCCCACGCCATCGAGCTTCTTGAAGACCTTATCCGCCACGAGGTGGAGGACAAGGCGATCCCGTCGATTTCCTATGCCCTGGTCGACAGGGACGGCCTCATGACGCACGGCCACATACAGCGGCACGATCGCCACTTCGACATGAAGGATGACACCTGTTTCCGCATCGGCTCGATCACAAAGACCTTCACATCGGTCGCCATCATGCAACTCGTGGAGAAGGGACTGGTCGACCTTGATGTCGATGTCTCGGAGTATCTGCCCGGTTTTCACCCGGTCAATCCATTCGCCGGGCGTGAAAGCGGACCTCACGGTTCCCAGGTCAGTCTGCGCAAGCTGATGAGCCACACCGCCGGTATCGTGCGTGAGCCCAAGAGCGGACATTACCTGGACTCGCACAAGCCGCCGCTGGCCGACACGGTCGCCGAGCTTGCCACGTCCACGCTGAAGCAGGACCCCAGTGCCGGCATCATGCACTATTCCAATGCCGGCATTGCCGTGGTCGGCATGGTGATCGAGCGGGTAACGCGAAAGAGCTATTCCGACTATATCACCGAGAGCATCCTGAAGCCGCTCGGCATGAACGACACGTCGTCCGGGATGGCTCCCGGCATCCGTGAAAGGCTGGCGCCGGCCGACATGTGGACGCTGGACGGGGATAGTCCCGCGCCGGTGTTCAATCTAGGCGGATCGCCCGCCGGCAACATCTTCTCCACCACTTCCGACATGGCCAACTATACGCGGTGCCTGCTGCGGGGCGGCTTCGCGCCCAATGGCGATTCCATTGTCAGCCCCGCATCGCTGCGCAAGATGTGGACCCCGATCGGCAAACGCCCGGAAGGTCACAACAAGGACCTCAACGGGTATGGGCTGTGCTTCGGCGTCGGCGACATGGACGGATGGACCTCCGTCGGGCATGGCGGCGCGGTTTATGGCTATGCGTCACAGATGATGCTTCTGCCCAGGGCCGGTTTCGGCGTCCTGATCTTCGCCACGCTTGATTTCGCCAATCAGATAGCCTCCAGGCTCGCGGGCGATGGCTTGCGCATCGCTCTTGCCGATTGCGGCATGGGACGCATGCCGCTTCGCAGCCAGATCCCGCCGGCCATCACCGAAGACCAGTTCGCAAGCCTGCCCGGCCTCTATCGTCATGAGATGGGCGGCGAGGTTGTCGAGGTGAAGAACAAGGACGGCAAGCTCTATCTGATGGGGGAGGGCGTGCCGCTGCAGATCCGCCCGGTCTCGGGCAACGACTTCGTCATCGACGGACGCATCTATGGTCGCGGCGCCGACTACGCACATATGAACCTGTCCTTCTCCAAGGCCAACCACCTGACCTGGAAAGGAGCGAACTGGTCGCGTGTCGATAGTCTGCCTGTCGAGAAGGTGCCGCCAGAGATCGCCCCGCACCTCGGCGAGTACGGGCCGGATTTCAACATCACCTATCTAACATACAGCCATGGCCAGCTGAAATGCCTGATCGAGTATTTCTGTACCCATACCTGCGAGCCGGTGGATGCCGGCCGGTTCCGCATGCACGGGCTGCTCTACGAGGAGGAGATTCTCGAGCTGGGCGCCGTCGACGAGAATGGACGCCGCGGCATTCGCGTCGGGCCTATGTTCCTGGAGCGACGGCGGGCTGAAATGGCAGCCTGAGACGCCTTGGCCAAGGCAGCCATCTCTGCGCGGGACGCCTCCACCACAAGAGCCCGGACGCCGTTGAAGCCGCGTGCGCGGTGACACGACGACTTTCTCTGAAATCGAAAGGCAAGCACATGAAAGTCTTTATCAGCGCCGACATCGAAGGCACGGCGGGCATCACCAACTGGGACGAGGCGCGCAAGGGCAATCCCGACTATGCCGAGTTCCGGGAATACATGACCGACGAACTGGTCGCAGCCTGCGAAGGCGCCAAGGCTGCGGGTGCGACCGAAATCGTCGTCAAGGACGCCCATTCGACGGCGCGCAACCTTATCCTGTCCAAGCTTCCAGCCTATGTCCGCATCGTGCGCGGCTGGAGCGGTCATCCGGATGCGATGATGTTCGGCATCGATGACACCTTCGATGCCGCTCTCTATACCGGCTACCACAACAAGGCCGGCACCGACACGAATCCGCTGGCACACACGTTGACCGGCACCGTGTCCAGGATGCTGATCAACGGGGAGGTGGCATCCGAATATACGCTGAACGCGCACTGCGCCGCCCGTTACGGCGTGCCTTCGGTCTTTCTGTCTGGCGATGCCGGCATGTGCGGTGAGGCGAAGGCACTGGTGCCCGAGATATCAACCGTCGCAACCAGCGAAGGCTTCGGACCGGCGACGTCGTCTCTCTCGCCTCAAGGCTCGGTCAAGGCCATACGCGAGACCGTGGAGGCCTCGCTTTCGCGCGATCTGTCGAAATGCCTGCCGAAGCTGGCCGACCGGTTCGAGCTCATCGTCGAATACACCACCCCCATCGAGGCCTACAGAGGAAGCTGGTACCCGGGCATCGAACATCCCGCCGCACGCACGCTTCGCTTCGAGGCAAACAATTTCTTCGACATCCAGCGCGCGATACGATTTGTCGTCTGACCCGTCGGGATGGCCGTCGACCATGATGTCCGCAGGGCCGGCCAGCCAATCGGTCGTCGCGACCTTGGCAAGGGGACCATCTCACAGGTGGATTGCGATCAGAAATAGGTCTTGAGCGCGCCGACGATCTCATAGGCATCATCGACCAGGAAAAGAATCTGCCATTTGTCGAAGGTTGTGCAGGGATGCGACACGCCCAGTCCGATGCGATCGCCGACTTTTACCGAAACCGTCGCCGGGACGCGCATATAGGCGTGCTGGTCGTTGCTTGCGAAGATCTCACAGTCCGCCAGCGTTTCGGGCGAACCGCCATCGCGCGACACGAGAAGCGGTACCGGCAGTCCGGAGTCGGTTCCGAAATCCCGCTTGCCGGCGGTCAGGATGGCCAGCCCCGGTTCAGGGCAGGACTGGACATAGGTCCATACTTCCAGCGCGTTGACCAGACCTTCGTTCTCGCCGGTCGCGGCGAGGATGCGCTTCTGCTCGGCCTGGTAGATGCCGCTGTCATGGCTGACATAGCAGCCGCTGCGCGTCATCACCTGCGCGCCGCTGCCGGAGAGGCGATCGAGTACGATGTCGTAGAACGACGAACCGCCCGCCGTCACGATCGGTGGCGCGCGCTCAAACAGGTTTTCGCCGGCGCATGCTTCGTAGAGCGCGCCGATCTCGTCGACGAAATCCGTAACTGCCCGTGCCGGGCCACCGTCCTTCGGCTTGATCAGTCCCTCGAAAGCCTCGACGCCGCAGAGCCGCAGTTGCGGCGCCGCATGCGCGGCACGCGCGACCTCGAGTGCCGTGTCGTTGTTGCGGCAACCGGTGCGGCCGCCCGGATAGCCACGCTCGACCAGCACCTGGATCGGCCGCGAGGCTGTTCCGGCGCGTCCAACCGCCTCGCTCGCCAGGCGCACGGCATCGAGGCTGTCGATCAGCATGTAGAAGTCGAGGCCGTGCGAAGCGTTCAGCTCGGCGACCAGAGCGTCCAGTTCCAGCCGTCCGACGAGCTGGTTGGCAAGCACGATGCGATCGATGCCGAACCGACGGCAAACCTTCATCTGGTGCAGCGTGGCGACGGTCACGCCCCAGGCGCCGTCGCGCAATTGCCTCTGCATGATCTGAGGGCACATCGTCGTCTTGACGTGCGGCGCGATGACCGCGTCGCGCTTCGCGAGGAAACGCTGCATCCAACGCGAATTGTGGTCGAGCGCGGACTCCCTGATGACCGCTGCCGGCAGCGGCACGTCACCGCGCAGGAGGTTCCAGCCCATCGAACCGACATCATGAAGACGGACCGCGACGCCAGGCGGAATGGCCTTGGTGGTTTCGTCCAGCACCAGATCGTCGAGCGGGTGAAGATGCATGTGAAATTTCCGATTCTGGGTCACCCGCCGGAGGCCGCGCGAATGCGGCTTGGCGCAGCTCTTACATGGTCAAGGTGCTTGCGGAAATCATACAATAGTTTGATGATGAGAAAAGATTTTTCTTAAACGAAAAGATGGGTATGAGGACGAAAGAATGCGCATTTTCATAGCGGGCATGGACACCGAGACCAACACGTTCGCGCCCATCCCGACCGGCTACCACAGTTTCGAAGAAATGGGCATTGCGCGGGGCGACGCTACGTCGAAGGCGCTCAACGAGCCGTCTTGCCAGCTGTTCGTGTGGCGCCAGCGTGGCGAGGCGGACGGCCACGAGATCGTCGAGAGCCTGTGCGTCTGCGCCGAGCCTGGAGGCATAACCATCCGCAAGGTCTATGAGCAGTTCCGCGACGAGATCCTCGCCGAACTTAAAGCGGCCATGCCGGTCGATTGCGTGCTTCTGGCGCTGCATGGCGCTTTCGTCGCGGAAGGCTATGACGATACCGAGGGTGATCTTCTCGCGCATGTCCGAGCTATTGTCGGCCCCGACATCCCGATCGGGGCAGAGCTGGATCTGCACTGCCACACAACCCAGAAGATGGTCGACAACGCCACCGCTATCGTCGCCTACAAGGAATATCCGCACACCGACATCATGGATCGTGCCGGCGAGCTCTACCGCATTATCGTCGACACGGTGGAGGGCAAGGTCAGGCCGGTGATGGCGCTTTACGACTGCCGCATGATCAGCACCTTCCGAGTGCAGGAGCAGCCGATGCGCGGCTTCGTTGATGGCATGACTGCCGCCGAAGCCGAGCCAGGCATACTGTCAGTGTCGCTCGGACATGGCTTTCCGCATGGCGACGTCGAGGACGTCGGAGCCCGCATGCTGGTCGTCACCGACGATGACAAGTCGCTTGCCGAGCGGACCGCCGAAAGGTTCGGCAAGCAGCTTTTTGCCTTGCGCAACGACCTGATCCCGAAATTCCTAGGCATCGACGAGGCGCTCGACATCGCGCTCGCCGAGCCGCAAGGGCCGGTCGTCATCGCGGATGTTTCGGACAATGCCGGCGGCGGCGCACCGGGGGACTCCACCTACATCCTGCGCCGGCTGATAGAGCGCGGCATCGGAAACGTAGCCAGCGCCATGTACTGGGATCCGATCGCCTATCGCTTCTGCGTCGAGGCGGGGATCGGCGGTACCATAAACCTGCGGGTCGGCGGCAAGTGCGGCGTGTTCTCGGGTATGCCTGTCGATCTGCGCGTTACAGTAAAAGGCCTCGGCCGCGAGCTGACGCAGCTGTTCGGCACCATGCCCTGGCCACTCGGGGATGCGGCATGGGTCACCACCGACGGCGGCATCGACCTGATCATCAACACGGTACGCACGCAGGTCTTCCATCCGGACTGCATGACCGCGCTCGGTCTCAATCCAAGCGAGCGACGCATCGTCATCGTCAAATCCAATTACCATTTCCAGGCTGGCTTCGCACCGATCGCCAAGCGCATCCTGTTCTGCGCTCCGCCCGGTGCGACGCAGCCCAACTTCGCCGCGATCCCCTACACAAAGCTCAAGACGCCCTATTGGCCGAAAGTGGAAAACCCATTCGCGGCAGATGCGGCTTAAGCAATCGCATCATTCGGGGGAGAAAACACCGGCAGCGGCGCCGTGCGCGGTAACGCCGTATCGTCTACGCGCGTGACCAGATGACAGCGGACTGTTCGCAATCCGTCGGCGGGTACCAGAACCTGCGGCAGTTCGCAGCCGGTCGTTGCGGAAGGGCAGCGCTCCCGGAAGAAGCAGCCGGTCGGCAGTGCACGGTTGCTCGGCAATTCGCCGGCGCGCGGTGCGATCGAGGTCAGTGGACGATCGAAACTCGGAACGGCATCGAGGAGCGTCCTGGTATAGGGATGCCTGGGAGCGTCAAGCACGTCGAGCGCCGGGCCTTCTTCGACGATCTGGCCGAGATACATGACGGCGACACGATCGGCCACGTGGCGCACCAGCGACACGTCATGCGAGATGAGCACATAGGATAGTTTGCGCTCCGCCTGCAGCGACAGCAGCAGATTGACGATCTGCGCCTGCACCGACACGTCCAACGCCGAGGTCGGCTCATCGAGGACCAGCAGCGCCGGTTCGACGGCGAGCGCCCTGGCAATCGCGATGCGCTGGCGCTGGCCGCCCGAGAACTCGTGTGGATAGCGATCGACATGCTCCGGCCGCAAGCCGACCGAGACCGCCAGTTCGGTTGCCCGCTCGATCAACTGTTTGCGGGTGTAGCCGCCGCGAATGTGCAGAGGTTCCGTGATCAGCCGCCAGACCGGAAGACGCGGATCAAGCGACGATTGGGGGTCCTGAAAGATGATCTGCAACTGGGTGCGCCCTGCGCGGTCCCGTTCAGTTCCCCTGAGTTTGATCGCACCCGCGGAAATGTCCGTCAGGCCGAGGATCGCCTGTCCAAGCGTGGTTTTTCCGCAGCCGGATTCCCCGACAATACCGATGGTCTCGCCTTCGGTCACGCTGAACGACACACCGTTGACGGCATGGACGTCGGTGCCACCGAACCAGCCCGAGGTGACACGGTAGCGGACTTCCAGGTTTTCGACGGAGAGAAGCGGAGGCTCGGTCACGCGGCTTGCGCCTCCTCGATACTGCGCCAGCAGGCGGCGCGGCGGGCCGGCTCTATGGCAGCCAGCGGCGGCACCGAGACGCAACGATCATTCGCCTCGCGGCAGCGCGCTCGAAAGAGGCAGCCGGCAGGCGGGTCAAGCAGGTCAGGCAAGGTGCCGGGGATCTGTTCCAGCGGCTGCTTAGGTGGTGCCAGCCCCGGCAGACAGCGTATCAAGGCACGCGTGTAGGGATGGGCTGGCGCCGCCAGCACCGACGCGGTCGTCCCGGCTTCCGCGACCCGTCCCGCATAAAGCACGTAGAGCCGGTCGCAAAGCTGCGACACCACGGCCATGTCATGCGATATGAAAACAACGGCCGTTCCTGTGCTCATCGCCTTGTGTTTGATGAGGTTCAGGATCAGCGCCTGCACCGTCACATCGAGTGCCGTCGTCGGCTCGTCGGCGATGATGAGCTTGGGTTCGCAGGAAAAGGCCATGGCAATCAGCACGCGCTGTCGCATGCCTCCGGAAAGCTCGAACGGATAGGCCTGCATCATCCGTTCCGGCTCGCTGATCAGCATGTCGCGCAGTAGGCCTGAGGCTTTGCTCGTCGCTGCCGCGTCGTCGAGACGCTGGTGACGGCGGATGACCTCGACGATCTGCTCGCCGATCCGTCGGGTCGGGTTGAGGGCGTTCATAGGCTCCTGGAAGATGGTCGACACCAGCCGCCCGCGCACATGCTGGAGTTCGCGCTCGCCGAGCTTCATCGGATCGCTGCCGAACAGACGGATGCCGCCGCCGGTAATGTGCGCGCTCCCTTTGGGCAAGAGCCGCGTCGCCGCCATCATGGTCACTGATTTGCCGCACCCGGATTCCCCCACGATGCCGACGATCTCGCCGGCACGGACATTGAGGCTGATCCCGTTCAGCGCCTTGATCGGCCCGCGATAGGTACGGAACTCAAGCGAAAGGTCGGAGATTTCGAGCAGGACATCGCCGGAAGGTTCTGTCATCGGCCACCCAGCCTCGGATCGAGCATGTCGCGCAATCCGTCACCCAGCAGGTTGAAACCCATCGCGCTGATCAGAATGGCCAGGCCGGGAAAGGTGACATACCACCACTGGTCGAGGAAATAGTTGCGCCCGCTCGACACCATGGAGCCCCATTCAGACGTTGGCGGCTGGGCGCCGAGGCCGATGAAGCTCAACGCCGCGGCCGTCAGGATGGTGCCGCCGAGATCCAGTGTTGCCTGAACGATGATGGGTGACAGGGCGTTGGGCAGTATGTGCCAGCGCAGCATGTAGGCAGGCGAAGCCCCGAAGCTGCGCGATGCCTTCACATAGGTGCGGTTGCGCAGCGACAGCGTCTGCCCACGCGCCAGCCGCACATAGGCGGGTACCCGCACCACGGCGACGGCCAGCATGGCGTTGAACAGGCTCGGTCCCAACGCGGCGGCCAGCGCCATGGCGAGGATAAGTGCCGGCAGCGCCAGGAAGACGTCCATCAGCCGCATGATCGCGGTATCGACGATGCCGCCGACAACGCCGGACAGGCAGCCTATGATCGAGCCGATGACGGTCGAGATGATGACGATGGCAAAGGCGATGCCGCAGGAAGCGCGCGCGCCGAAGAGCACCCGCGAAAACAGATCGCGCCCGACCTCATCGGTGCCGAAGAGGTGCTGGAAGCTAGGCGCGGCAAGCCTTGCTGAAAGTGAAATCTTGTCGGGCGGATATGGCGCCAGCAGGGGTGCGGCCATGATCACGAACAGCACCACCAGCGCGATCGCTGTGCCGATCAGAGTGAGGGGACTCCCCTTCACGCGATACCACAACCGTCCCATGCGAAGCCGCGATGCCGGCCGGGGCGCTATGGCGATGCCATCCGCCGCCATCAGCCGAGCTCCCTGATCTGTGGATCGAGCACCATATAGGTCAGATCGACCGCGAGATTGATCAGCACGTACCCCAGCGAAGCGACAATGGTGAAGCCCATGATCGCGGGAAAATCCAGCGTCTGGATCGATGACACCACATAACTCCCCATGCCTGGCCACGCGAAGATCGTTTCGGTCAGCACCGCGCCGTAGAGCAGATCCCCGAAGGCGAGGCCAAGCAGCGTCACCGACGGGATCAGGGCATTGGGCAAAGCGTGCCGCAGGATGACCGCCGACCGCGACAAACCGTTCGCACGCGCGGTGCGCACATAATCCTCCTGCAGGACGTCCAGCATCGAGGCCCGGATCTGGCGCGTGATGATGCCGAGATTGGCGAAGGCGAGGACAAAGGCCGGCAGGATGAGGTGATAAAGCGACGACCGGAAGGCTTTCAGGTCGCCGGCGACAAGCGAGTCGACCAGGAAGAAGCCGGTGATACGCGGTGGCGCGGCGATGCCAAGCGTGATGCGGCCGCCTCCCGGAAGGATCGGTATCTTGACATAGAACAGCAGGATGAGCGCCAGCCCGAACCAGAATACCGGCATTGAAATGCCTGCGACCGACACGACACGCGCTGCCTGGTCGACAGGTCCGTCCTTGTAGATTGCCGAAAGCACACCGAGCGGCACGCCAATCATGATCGCCATCACCAGCGCGGCTATGCCGAGCTCAAGCGTGGCGGGCAGGAACAGGGCAATATCGCCAGCCACCGGACGCCGCGTCCGCAAGGACTGGCCGAGATCGCCCGACAGGAGCTGCTTGACGTATATGACAAACTGCTGGGTAACGGGTTTGTCCAGACCAAGCTCCTGCCGCACATGCGCCAATGTCTGGGCTGAAGCCTTGTCACCGGCGATCAGCTGCGCCGGATCGCCGGGGATCAAATGCGAAATCGTGAAGGTGATGATCGCGACACCAGCCACCACGAACACCAGCAAGACGAGGCGCCGAAGGATCGTTGAAATGAGCGACATACCTTCGGCGCCGTTTTCTTATTCGGACTTGGACATATCGGCGATGTTGTAGACCTGGATCAGCATCGGATTGTAAACGTACCCCTTCACTGAGGATCGCATGGCGAAGATGTCGTTCTTCTGGAACAGAAGGACGTATGGTGCATCGTCGTTGGTGATCTTCTGCGCGTCGATATAGAGCTGCTCACGCTTCTTCTGGTCGACGGTCGCGAGCGCCTGGGTGATCAAATCGGTCACTTTCGGGTTTTCATAGAAGGCTCGGTTGCCGGGAGCCCCCATCTTGGTCGGGTCGAACCAGATGTTCATGAACATGAACGGATCGGCGAAATCCGGCGTCCAGGCACCAGTCGCGATGTCGTAGTCGCCCTTGGCGACCAGCTCGCGCTTGGTCGTGTCGGCGACATTCTTCATATCCATCGTGACGCCGATTTCGGCGAGCGAAGCCTGCAGCGCAAGACCCACCGGCTCCCAGGCGGAGTCAGCCTGTGAATAGGTGAAGCTGATGTGCAGATTGGAAACACCGGCGTCGGCAAGCAGCTGCTTGGCCTTCTCCAGATCGTAGCTGTACTGCATGCCCTGCGGGTCATGGCCCCACATGCCGTCCGGGACAGCTCCGCGCATCTGTTCGGCCTGGCCCTGCATGACGCCATCGACCAGCCCCTTGTAGTCGGCTGCATAGGATATGGCCTGACGGACCTTCGGATTGTCGAAGGGCGCTTTCTTGTTGTTCAGATAGAGATAGACGACATAGAGGCTGGGATTGCTCTCAATGACCACCCCGGCGCTTGATTTCATGGCCTCGGCCTGGTCGACCGGAACCTGGTCGATCAGGTCTGCGTCTCCGTTCTCCAGTTGCAAGCGGCGCGATGACATCTCGCGTACGATCTTGAAGATGACCTGCTTGAAAGCCGGCGCCTTGCCGGCATAGTGGGGATTGGGATCGAGCGTGATCTGCTGGTTGCGCTCCCAGGCCGAGATTTTGAAAGCGCCGCTGCCGGCGCTGTGCTCGGCGAGCCAGGCTTTCGCGTCGTCGCCGTTGACCGCGTGCTCTTGCGCCTTCGGATTGATGATCGACCCGGCCGAAGTGGCGAGCGCCGACAGGAACGGTGCAAATGGCGCCGATAATTCGAACTTCACGGTCTGCGGGTCGACAATGACGACATCCTTGACGGTCGGGAACATGTCGCCCGGGCCAGCCGCCAGCTTCTTTACGCGGTCGAATGAATATTTGACCGCGGCGGCATCGACCGGCGAGCCATCGTCGAACATGTGTCCCGACGCCAACTTGAATGTCCAGCTTAGGTTGTCGGGTGCCGTGGTCCAGCTCTCGGCAAGCTCCGGAACGACCTCGGTCTTGCCGCCGTCGTACTTCACCAGCCGCTCGTAGGCAGGAAAGATCAGTGTATATCCGTTGTTGCTGACCTCGACGCCTGGGTCAGCCGTGGGCGGATCCTCGGCCTTGTCGATAACCAGGACATCCTTGTCAGTGGCCCAGCTCGGTGCCGCAAAGGTCAGGGCTGTCAAAGCGGCAAATGCCGCAAAAGTCGGCAGGCGACGTAACAACATCATGCGCTCCCCTCGAGCTTGTGTTTTGCATCTCTCACGGGACGAACCGAGGGATGCCTTACACCCACGCTAACACCCGCATCCCGGATGGCAAGCCGATTTTTCGGATAGGAAAGGAATTTTTCTATTTAGCCAAGTGTCATTTCAGCTTCGACGATCTCGCGCTCGTCATGAGGGCGCATACCTTTGGCGCCCTTGATGAGGGTTTGCTCCGGCTGGCCGGATGCCGATGTACATACGCACAGGATCCGCGCCGGCGTGTCACCGACGCTGACATAGGCATGCCCCATGGTGCTTTCGAAGTAGACCGACTCTCCTGCTTTCAGCCTCAGCGTTTCATAGACGTCGGTATGCAACTCGACCTCGCCTTCGAGAACATAGGTGAACTCCTGGCCGGGATGCCGAATGAGCTCGCCGAACGTTTCGATGCTTTGCTGGGTGATCGACCCCAGCATAGGGATCATTTCCTTGCGCGACAGCTCCGTGCACAGGAAACGATAGACGTAGTTGGGAGTTTCGACGATCCGCCCGTCTTCAAGCCGGCAGACGGCACGCGCGCCATGCGCTATGGGAGAGGCGCTGGCCTTTCTCATGCCGAAGAGCTCGGTTATGTCGACTCTTAGCCCCTGGGCAAGCTGCAGCAACTTGTCATAGGTAAGCGACATCTGGTTGTTCTCGACCTTCGACAACGTCGATATGGCGAGCCCCGACATCTGCGCGACCTGCGTCAGCGTCCAGCCCCGCTCCCGCCGCAGCACTTTGAGGCATTCTCCCAGACTTGGCTTCGAATCGCTCATGGCAGACCCTTTTTGACGTTGCCCGCAGTCTAGAGTTGAGACTGAACAAAGTCGACTCGCAAGCGACGCTGCCTTTATTATAGGAAAAGTATTTGACCGATCAGAAATATTCTGCTTGGCTGCCCGCACTTGAGCGAGAGAGGCTATGCAGGACGTTCTTATCATCGGTGGCGGCATAGCTGGCGCCTCGGCGGCGTTCTTTCTTGCGCATGGTCGACAGGTCACAGTGCTTGAAGCCGAGGCCCACTGTGGCATGCACACTACCGGACGGTCCGCCGCGCTATTCAGCGAGGGTTACGGGAATGCCGCCATCCGCGGCTTTACACGGGCCAGCCGCCAGTTCTTCCTGGAGCCGCCGCACGGCTTCTGTGATGTACCCTTGCTGACACCTCGCGGTGCAATGCTGATCGGCACGGACGGGCAGAGGCCAAGGCTGGAAGCGTTGTTTGCAGAGACGGCTAGGGAATCGGTAACAGCCGTGGAATGGCTCGACCCCGACGCTTCCCGATCGGTCATTCCAATCCTGCGACCTGATTACAAGGCGAGCGCGTTTCTCGACCGCTCGGCGATGGATATCGATGTCGATGCACTTCATCAGGGCTTTTTGCGGGGCGCACGTCGTCAGGGTGCGCAGGTCGTCACCAACGCGCGGGCCGAGGCGATCGAGCGCGTCGGTGGAACATGGATTGTCACGACCCCGGTCGGCGTCTTCGACGCACCTGTACTTGTCGACGCGGCTGGTGCCTGGGCGGACCAGGTGGCCGCCATGGCGGGAGTCGCGCCGCTTGGCCTGGTCCCGAAACGGCGAACGGCAATGCTTGTCGAAACGCCACCCGGCCTCAACGCCAATGGCTGGCCGGGCGTCATCGATGTCGACGAGATGTTCTATTTCAAGCCATCCTCAGGAAAGTTGTTGCTCTCACCGGCCGATGAGACACCCAGCGAACCGTGCGACGCTCAGCCCGAAGAGATCGACATCGCCATCGCGGTCGATCGCATTCAACACGCCGCCGATCTCCCAGTAACGCATGTTTCGCGCAGTTGGGCGGGGTTGCGGTCGTTCTTTGCGGACAAGACGCCGGCGGTTGGTTGGGACACCCGTGCTGAGGGCTTCTTCTGGTTGGCTGGACAAGGCGGCTACGGCATCCAGACCGGACCCGCGCTCGGCCAGCTGACCGCGTCTCTGGTGATCGGAAACGATCTGCCCAAACCATTTCTCGGTGAAGGCGCCGACCCCACCCTATTGGCGCCTGCCCGGTTTCACGCCGCGACCAGCCTGAATGACGGTTGAGGCGCCCATGTTGCCGGATACGATCCCTCGATCACGCTTTGTCACACGTCCACGCCGCTTGAGGCGATGAATGCACTGTCGGGCCACCTTGGCGGCCCGGATTTCATGCCCTCGGCAAAGACGCCCCGACAACTGGCCCATGCCGAACCCATGGCGCGCGAGGCGATCGATTTGGGTGAAGCCGTCGAGCCTGAGCCTTGGGCAGGCTGGCGACCATGCATGCCGGACATGCTTCCGGTCGTTGGCGCCGTCCCGGAAAAGCCTGGCCTATGGTGTAATTTTGGCCACGGCCATCAGGGATTTACGCTGGGACCCACAAGCGCCCGGCTGTTATCGGAACTGGTACACGGCAGAGCCCAAGATAAGGTTTCTCAAGCTTTGTCACCTGGCCGATACCTCTGAACCGACGGGCATGCCTGCGACAGGCATCCCGTCACTTTTGACTGTGTGCTTATATCTCTGATATCGCAGCGTCGGCTTGCTCTGAGCAAGAACTAGACCTGACAGGGTTTTGGATGGTGGGCATTCTCTAGTCGTCGTGTAAATCTCCGGTCCGTGAAATCTCCTTCGACTGCTTGGCGCGCTTCAAGCCCTGGCGAATCGCGGGTACCGTCGCTTTGAGGCTGCCGCGCGCCGAGGTGCGAGCTGGAGAGGGGAGCTCCGACTGGGGCACGTGGCCTCATCAACGCTGTGGATGTTCTCCGATGTGTCTGCGCCAATCCTCGATGAATGTACTTCGCTGGATTTCGTCCTGTGCGGCAAGAAGCGCCGGGCCGATGCGGATGGGGCGGCCGATCCCCGAGTCCATCAGTGCCTCGGGTCCGTCGACACCGACGGGCAGGGGGGCGTCCTCGGCAAAGAAGAATGAAGCGTCCTTCGCGACCTGCCGGCCGCGAGGCGATAGGAGATAGTTGAGGAAACGCTTGCCGAGATCTGGATGGGCCGCTGCAGCGGGAACCAAGGCACCCCGCGACAGAATGAGCGCGTAGTCCCGGGGCAGCACGATGCGCAGATCTGGATTGGCGAGCGCCGCCGCATAGGCGTAGGAGCCGAGCACGTTGTAGGCGATGCTGATCCGCCCCGCTGCAAGCTCGCCAAGCACTTCGTTGTTGCAGCAGCGCACGATGGTTTCCACGCGGCTCAGAGCTTCGAGCAGTCGCCCGTTTGCTGTAGGCGCCTGGCGGGAATCGTAGAATGCCAAAAGATAGCCGATGCCGGAAGCCTGAATATCGTAGGTTCCTATGCGTGCGCGGTAGGCGTCGGGCTTGCGGCGCAGGAGTTCCAGCAGCGCGTCGTGACTTCTCGGCACATCCTCGGGCGGAACCCAGCGCCGGTCGTAAACGAACACGACAGGTTCGAACGTGAAACCGAAAATCTCGTCCCGCCAATTCGCCCAGTCTGGCACACTCCGTGTTTCCGGCGAGTCGTGCCGTTGGGCGCAGCCATCGTTGGCGAGCCGAACCAACTGGTCGACCGACGAGGAGAGGAGGATGTCCGCCTCGGAGGTCCCCGCTCTGCATGCGTCCCGTGCCTCGCGGAAAAGATCGTTGGTGACGTAATCCAGGTAGTCGATCCGGATGTTAGGGTTGCCTGCCTGGAAATCGCGCAGCAGCGGTCGCATGGCCTCAAGATCCGTCGCCGCGTGGATGACCAGGTGGCCCGTCTCCTTCGCTGTCGCGGGGAACGTCTCGCTTTCACCCTCCAGGGCGCCGGCAAGGGTGGGGACCAGCCAAGCGAGCCCGGCAAGCGCGAGGGTGCGAATGCGCGCTGTCATGGCTGCCCTCCCACTAGCGGCAACTCCAGATAGACACAAAACGGCTCGTTTTCAGATCGCTTGCGGAAACCGAGCTGGCCACGCAGGACCGTCGCGACTTCCGACGCGATGGCGAAACCGAGCCCCGAAGACCCGCGCGCATCCGGGCTTCGCGAATAGAAGCGGCTAATGACATTTGGCCAATCGTCCTCCTTGATTCCCGGTCCATCGTCGATCACCTCGATTCGACCGAAATTTT
Source organism: Mesorhizobium sp. B2-4-19 (assembly GCF_006441315.1). Taxonomy (NCBI): domain Bacteria; kingdom Pseudomonadati; phylum Pseudomonadota; class Alphaproteobacteria; order Hyphomicrobiales; family Phyllobacteriaceae; genus Mesorhizobium; species Mesorhizobium sp. B2-4-19. The sequence continues at coordinate 395,748 of NZ_VFUV01000004.1, forward strand.
CTCGCTGACGCACGCGCACCTCCAATTTGGCGATCGCGCCATGACGCAGCGCATTGTCGATGACGTTGACGACCGCCTCCCGAAGGCTGAGGACGTCGCCCATGGCCATGAGGTCTTCATCTGCCGGCTCGAAGGAGACGATAATGTCGGGATCCACAGTGATCGGGACGGCGTTACGAAATGCCATGCGCGCGACATCGTTCAGCGAGACGGGCGCCAGCTGGACTGAGTCGAAGCGGTGGATGACCATTGCATGGTTGAGAAGCTGATTGGTGAAGCCCGCCAGTTCGAGAGTGCGGCTTTGAACGCGCTTCAGATGACGGCGATCTTCCGGCGCAAGCTTCTGCTCGTCGATCAGGCTCACCTGCGCGGAAAGCGCCGTCAGCGGCGTGCGGATCTGGTGGGCGCTGTCGGCGATGTAGCGCTGTAGCAGCTTAATGCGCTCGTCAAGGCGGATGATGAAGTAGTTGATGGACGTAACAAAGGGAGACAGTTCGTCGGGCACCGCGACCGTGAGAGGGGTAAGATCCTGCGGGTCGCGCTGACGGAGCGCGGCGGCGAGGTCATCGACTGGCCGCAGCGAGTAGCGCACCGCCAGCGCTGTCCCGGCGACGGCAAAGAGGCTCATCAGCGCGACCAGCATCGTCGCCCGCGCCGTCAGCTCCGAGGCGAGCGCATGGCGGGCCTCGACGGTCTGCGCCACGACGACATAGGCCCAGCCCGGCCCTTCGGGCATGCTCATGGCGTGCGATACGGTTACGGTGCGCACCGGGGCGCCCAGATAGGTGTCATCACGGAAAATGGGGGCGGTGCGGCTCCCGGAAAGGTCCGCCTTGGCGGCCAGATCGGCATAGCCGGTAAGGGTCGCGCCCGAAGGGTCGATGACCCTGTAGAAGATGCGGTCATCATTGGCGAGCCCGAGAAGTTCGAACGCCGAGGGTGGAAGGACGAAGCGGAGATTTCCGTCGGCAACGTTGAGGCTCTCGCTCATCTGGAAGGCCGCGCCGAGGAGCAGCCGGTCATAGGCATCGTCCGCGGCGGCGCGCGCGTAAATCCAGGCGGCGGTGATGAGTGTTCCCGCACCCAGCGCCAGAACGACGCCGACGCGTCCCATCAGGCGGGAGAACAACGAACTCCTATGCGGCATCATCGGAGACCAGTTGATATCCGCTGCCCCTCAGTGTGACGATCCGCGCGCGCGCGCCTTCCAGTTTCTTGCGCAGGCGCCCGATGTAGAGTTCGATTGCGTTCTCGCCCGCGGCCTCCTCGAAGCCGAATAGCTGGTCAAGCAGTTCGTCCTTGCTGAAGACCTTGCCGGGGCGCGAGGCGAGGATCTCGAGTAGGACGATCTCGCGGCGCTTGAGCTGGATCTCGCGCTTGCCCACCATCACGTTGCGGTTGGTGCGGTCGAGCCTGATATCGCCGCAGATGATGACGTTGGTCGGCTCGCCACCGCTTCGTCGTCGCAGAAGGACACGCGCCCTTGCCTCCAGCTCGCGAAAGTCGAAGGGCTTGACCAAATAGTCGTCGGCGCCGAGATCGAGCGCGCTGACCCGGTCGTCCACCTCGGAGCGGGCCGTCAGCACAAGGACGGGGACGCCGCTCCCCGACTGGCGCAGCGTTCTCAGGATGGAAAAGCCGTCTACGCCGGGGAGCATAACGTCGAGAATCACCAGGTCGTATTCGGTGAAGCTCAGGATTTCCGACGCGGCAACCCCATCGGTCTCCCAGTCGACGGTGTGACCCGTCTGGTGGAAGCGACGACTAATCGCTTCGCCAACGTCATGAGTGTCTTCGACCAAGAGAATACGCACGTCTCATGATTGCACGCGTCCGGGCCTCCAACAAGTTGATGAAGGAACCCGTTCGCACCTTCGGCAGGAGCGTGACAGGATGGTGACAGGAACGCGGGTTACTTGTGATCGTGCCGGCCCGGTGGGAGCGAAGGGACCGGTCCGGGAGGAATCGGACATGTCCACTGACATGCTAGGCCAAATGGTCTGATGCAGTCAGCGGCGTGCGGAATTCTCTCGTTACCGCTCAAGATTCCGTGGGAGGAACCCGATGAAACAAGTTTTCAGCAGCGCCCTTTTTGGTGCGGCGATGGCCACTCTGGCGTTTGCAGCATCCGCACAGGCCGAACCGACGAAGCCGGAATGCATTGCCGGCGCCAAGCCCGGCGGCGGCTTCGACTTGACCTGCCGACTTGCGGCCAATGCTCTGCTCGAGACGAAGCAAATTTCCAAGCCCATGGCCGTCACCTACATGGAAGGCGGAGTCGGCGCCGTCGCTTACAATCACGTCATCGGCAAGCGTGGCAAGGACGGCAACGTGATCACCGCGGCGTCTTCCGGATCAGCGCTGCTCCTCGCCCAGGGCAAGTTCGGCCAGTATGATGAGAACGCCGTGCGCTGGCTCGGTGCGCTCGGCGCCGACTATGGCGTACTCGTCGTCGCGGCGGATTCGCCTTATAAGACACTCGGCGAACTGGTCGAGGCCTACAAGGCCGATCCGGCACGCTTTGCAATTGCCGGTGGCGGCGCCGTGGGCTCGCAGGACTGGATGAAGGGTTCACTGCTCGCCAAGGCGGCCGGGCAGGAGCCCAAATCCATGCGCTATGTCGCGCTTGAAGGCGGTGGCGCGGTTCTGACCGCCCTCGAAGGCGGCCATGTGAAAGTCGGTTCGGGCGATGCGGCCGAGATGGTCAAGCACCATGTTGCCGGCAAGGTCCGTATCCTTGCGGTCATGTCCCCGAAACGTCTGCCGGGTGACCTTGCGGATGTTCCGACAGCGCATGAACAAGGCTTCGACATCGATTGGCCGGTCTGGCGGGGCTACTATGTCGGCAAGGACGTCTCGGATGCGGATTACGACTGGTGGGTGGATGCTTTCAAGAAGGCTTCCGAAACGTCGGAATTTGCCAAGGAGCGTGAAGCGCGGGGCCTGTTCGAGTTCACCCTCCTTGGCAAGGACTTCGAGGAGCGCGTGAAGACGGATGTTGCCCGCTTCAAGATCCTCGCCAAGGAAGCCGGCATGTAACGCGACGCCCTCGTAGGCTCCCGTCAAGACACAAGGCGGACGACCCTCGCCATCGGCATGCCGATGACGAGGGGTCGGAAAGCGAGGAAGGCAGCGGACAGCGGCCGCGGTCTCGGAAAATAAAGGAATACCCATGTGTGATGAATCGCATCCCTCTCCGCGGGCCGTGCAGGTGATCGGCCGCGGCGCCGCCATATGTCTGCTCGCGCTTGCCGTCGCCTACGGTATTGGCGGAAGCGTCATCGAATATTCCTTCTCCTCCGATCCCCTAGGCCCGCGGGTCTTCCCCATAGCGCTCGCCGTAGTGCTCGGCCTGCTTGCTGTCTGGTATTTCTTCTCGCCTGGCCCTGCGGAGGGGTTTCCGTCCGGCGCTCTGCTTGCCCGCGTGCTCGCGCTGCCGGTTCTCCTGGTCGTTTCCATCGTCCTGTTCGAATCGGCAGGCTTTGCCGTTTCCATTTTCGTCCTAACGCTCGGCTCCGCACTTATCTTCGGTGCGCCGCCCGGTAAGGCGCTCATCGGAGCGGCCGGCCATGCCACCCTCTGGTGGGTCGTCTTCTCCTACCTGCTGGAAGTCTACCTGCCGGTCGGCACGCTATTCAGAGGCTGAGACAGGGTCGGAATCGGAAAGGTCAATTCCATGAACCTCGAGTATCTCTGGCAGGGCTTTGCGGTCGCTCTGACCGGGCAGAACCTGCTTGTCGGCCTCATAGGCTGCTTCATCGGTACGCTCGTCGGCGCACTGCCAGCCATCGGCCCCATCAACGGCATAGCCCTGCTGCTTCCCATTGCCTATACGATGGGCCTGCCGGCGGAGAGCACTATGATCCTGCTCGCGGCGATCTATTGTGGCGCCGAATATGGCGGCCGCATTTCGTCGATCTTGCTGAACGTGCCAGGGGATGCCGGCGCCGTCATGACGGCTATGGATGGCTATCCCATGGCACGCCAGGGACGCGCAGGAGAAGCACTCGCCCTCTCGGGCCTCGCCTCCTTCGTGGGCGGCATACTCGGTTCCATCGGCCTGGCGCTGTTCGCGCCCCTGCTGGCGGGTCTGGCGATCGGTTTTGGTCCCGCCGAATATTTCGTGCTGATGATGTTTGCCTTTGCGACACTGGGGTCGATGGTCGGCAGCTATCCTGCAAAGACGCTCATCGGCTGCACGCTCGGTCTGATGCTGGCAACGGTCGGTCTCGACGCAACGTCTGGGGCCTACCGATTCACCTTCAATGAGCCGGAGCTTGGCGACGGCATCGAGTTCGTCGTGCTCGTCATCGGCTTGTTCTCAATCTCCGAAGCGCTGATCATCCTGGAAAACCAGGGCCGCGGCATGACTGTAATCCGTGAACTGGGTCGGATGACCGCACGCATGAGCGATATCGTGAAATGCACCGGCACGACCCTGCGCAGCTCGCTCATCGGCTTCGTCATCGGTGTTCTGCCAGGTACGGGCGCCTCGGTCTCGAGCGCCATCTCCTACACGACGGCCAAGCGCTTGTCCGACACCGAAGGGACCTTCGGCAAGGGCGACGTGCGTGGTCTCGCCGCCCCCGAAGCGGCCAACAACGCGACGGCCTGTGGCGCCTTCGTGCCCATGTTGACGCTCGGTGTTCCCGGTTCGGGCACCACCGCTGTCATGCTTGGCGCACTGATGCTCTACAACATCCAGCCGGGCCCTATGCTACTCACCGAACGGCCCGAGATCGTAGGCGGTCTCGTCGCCTCGCTATTTGTAGGCAACCTGATCCTGCTGGCACTCAACCTGCCGCTCGTGCAGATATTCGCTCGCGTCCTGACCGTACCTAACTGGCTGCTCGTGCCGGGCATTTTGGTCCTGTCGGTCGTCGGCGTCTATTCCACTCACTCGTCGGTCTTCTCCATCTTCCTGATGATGAGCATCGGCATGGTGGGGTGGCTGCTGCGTAAGGCGGGCTTCGAGATGGCGCCCATCATCCTCGGCTTCGTACTGGGCCGGGTGATGGAGGTGAACCTGCGCAATGCCTTGGCGATCAGTGGCGGTGATCCGTCTATCCTCTTCAGCAGCACCATCTGCAACGTGCTCTGGGTTCTGGCCGCGGCCGTTGCCATCCTGCCTTTCTACCTGTCGCGGCGCTCCCGCCGGCGCAAGATGCTGATGGCCACCGAATGATGGGGCCGCCAGGCGAGCAGCGCCTTCCGTCAGCTCAAGTGGTCGATGCGCTGCGGTCGATCTGTCCAAGTTCGGGTTTGGGTGCCGATTGGGCGGATCGGGATCGAGCAACTGCTTGCCCTCGTCAACGACGACAGGGCGCCGTCGCGGGCGACAATCCGCGCCGCGAGGCCGATGCCCGCGCAATTCACGACGATCCGCGGCACCTGGCCCAAGGCGTCGCAGGCAGTTCCAAGGGCCGCTTCGACCTGCTCGGCCACGCCGACGTCGGCTGCGACGGCCACGCCGCCGATCTCGGCAGCAACCGTTGTGGCCCGTGCGTGGTCGAAGTCCAGCACCGCCACGTTGGCGCCGAGGGTGGCCTGCGCTGTGATCTCCATCAAATCCTCCGTTTTACGGCCTCAGTCGAATCCGGGCCTGCTTCGTCGGCCAGCGAACCCCTCGCCATGCCGAACTGGCCAAACAGTCAAGTTCCCCCGCTGGATAGATCGACCTATTCCTCCATCGGCTTGGACAAGCTTCCGAATGCCGCGGCATAGCCTTCCAAAGCGGCCTCCGCGGCCTGGTCATCGTGATCCGCAAGCCAACCTAGGGTCAGCCCGTCAATTGCCGACACGATCATCCGAGCGAGCCTTGACCGGGGGATCGTCCATTGAATTCTCCGGGCGTGCTCGATCTCTCCGAGCGTTGCCTCCATCGTTTCGAAATAAGTGTAGTACTGCCACCGCGCGAGATCTGCCAACTCGGGGTCGCGCAGAGCCGTGATGGTCAATTCGTAGAGCGGCAACTGGCGCTCGGCATGTTTGCGGACTTCCTGCCAGAGGCCGGATAGGATCGCTCGCATTACATTGGCATCATCGGGCAGGTCGGCGGAAGGCAGGGACGCATCCACCAGGTCTTTGACCGCAACCGTGATCAGCTGCTCCAGCAGTTTCCGCTTGGTGTGGAAGCAGTAGTGGAAGATGCCCTGCTGCACTCCGGCCTCGTGACAAATGGCACGAGTCGTCGCGGCGCTCACGCCGTCGCGGTAGATCACACGAAAGGCGGCTTCGAGAATCTGTTGTCTTCGCTCCGCTGCTGCGACTCGGGCCATGTCGAAAGCTCCTCCTGATGAACCGCCCGCGTGACTGAGCGACTGACTTAGTCATATGACAAAGTCCATTGACTTGGTCAACCGACCATGATTAACTTTTTGTCGATCGAAAGCCCGTTCACATCTGGTTTCGACGACAAAGGGAGGATCTGGGTCATGACGCAGCACGTCCAGGGAGGTGCATTGAGTGGCAATTTGTCCACACTCAAGGTTGTAGCAATGGTGGTGGCCGCTGCGGCCCCGCTGGGAGCTGTACTCGGGATGGTGCCGTTGACGCTGTTCCTTGGGGCGGGTGCCTCCACTCCGGTCATGTATGTGTTTGCCGGAATTATCCTGCTGCTGTTCTCAGTCGGCTATGCCGCCATCAGCCAGCACGTTTCGGGCGCTGGCGGTTTTTATGACTACATCGCCCGGGGCCTGGGCCGTGTTCCGGCCGCGGGTGCGGGTCTGGTCGCTGTCGTCGCCTACAATGCGATGACGTTGGCGCTGGTTTCAGGGGTCGGCTATTTCGCCTCACTCAACATGCACGACATGGCGGGAATCGACGTGCCGTGGTGGCTGTTCTCGTTCGTGTCCACAGCCATCATTGCGGTTCTGGGCTATCGCAGCGCCGAACTTGCAGGTTCGATCCTGCGGATCCTGATCACGCTGGAACTCGGCATCCTGCTTGTCCTTGTACTGGCGATTATTGCCCAGAAAGGTGCCGCCGCCTTTCCATTGGTGTCGCTGGACCCTACCGCTATCTTCACGACCGGCTCAGTCGGGCTGGGTCTTATGTTCGCGCTGTCGTCGTTCATCGGTTTCGAATCGGCCGCCATCTACGCCGAAGAGACGGCAGACCCTCAGAAGAGCATTCCGCAAGCAACCTATCTGACGGTCATCGTGGTGTCGCTGTTCTTTGCGCTAGTGTCCTGGGTCACAATCGGCGCGTTGGGTGTCGAGAAGGCAGCGGATGTCGCCAGGGACATGCAAGGCGGCGTCTATTTCATGCTGAGCGATATGTTCGTCGGCAAGGGTCTCTCCGTCGTGCTCTCTCTTACTGTCGTCACCAGCCTTTTTGCGTCGCAGCTTGCGCTTCACAATGCGTCGAGCCGGTACATGTACGCTATCGGCCGGGAAAAGCTGCTGCCCCATTGGCTCGGCCACGCCCATCAGATCCGTAAGACACCGAGCCGAGCCAGCGTGGTGCAGACAGCTATTACGGTGGCGGCGATCATCTTCTACGCAGGGCTGGGCCTGGACCCCTACCTACAGATGACCACGTCGATGATCGGCCTCGGTACGCTGGGCATCTTCATCCTGCAAGCGGCAGCCTCGATCGCCATCGTCGCCTATTTCTGGACTCGCCGCGAGCCTGCGAACCCCATGGTGATCATCGGCCCCGCAATCGCGGCGGTGATGCTGGTTCTGGCTTCGGCGCTTACCATCCAGAACTTCAAGGTCCTCACCGGCGCAACCAGCGATTGGATCTATGTCGTGCCTTTCGTGCTTCTGGCCATTGCGCTCGCTGGTGCGGCTTATGCGCTCTGGCTCCGGTCAAAGTATCCGACGGTCTATGCCGCGATCGGAACGCTGTCGGACATTGAGGCCTTACCGGGATAGCCGGCGGACCTTGAATCCAGAACATCACGGCCGGCAGAGAAAGACGTTGCAGGGCTTCATCCTATCGAGCACCTGCACTGCCAATGCTGGCTGCCCAGACCGCTGGTCGGGTGCCTGACAGGCCCGTGCAGACATCGCGCCTCGGGCGTCACAAACACTGCAAACCAAGGATGGAACCATGACAAGTCAGTTCAACGGCGAAGTCATCGTTGTCACCGGCGCCGCTTCGGGGATCGGGGCCGCCGCCGCCAGGGCCCTGGCTCAGTCGGGGGCTACGGTGGTTCTGGCGGATCGCACCGATTGCGCGGATTTGGCCGCAGACCTGGGCGGACATTCGGTCCGGGTCGATGTGTCCGACGAAGCGAGCGTCGAAGCGCTTATGCGCGAGGCCGGCGCACTGACAGGATCAATCCATGGCCTGGTGAACAACGCCGGCGTCACCTGCGAGACGACGATCGATGAGACCAATGGCGACGAGTTCCAGCGCATGATGAATATCAACGCCCTAGGCACGCTTTACGGAATCAAGCACGCCGCGCGCTGGATGCGCTGTACCGGTGCCATCGTCAACACGGCGTCACTGGCCGGCAAGATTGGGATTGCCGGATATGGACCCTACGCTGCCTCCAAGGCTGCTGTGATCTCGCTGACCCAGACAGCCGCGATGGAATATGGCCCGCGCGGCATTCGGGTCAACTGCATCTGCCCAAGTTCGGTCGAGACCCCGATGCTGAGCGCGCAGGCCAATGCCGCCAGCGAGCGCAGGCTCAGCCGCATCTCCTCGCCTTTAGGGATCGTGCTGACGGCGAATCAAGTCGCCGCCGTCATCCTGTTCCTCGTCTCGCCCTTGTCCGAAGGGATGACCGGCCAGTCACTCAATGTCGATGGCGGCGGTTCGGCGGGCTGGTCCACCGCTCTTCTGGGTGCGGTCATCGGCGCAGACGAGGCCACGGACTGAAATCCAACGCGGGAGCTCGACGATGTGTCCAGCAGGACGATCATGGGTCCGCTCACTGACGGAGGCAAACATGAATGACGCGACGATTCCCGCAGAGAGGCCGCTCTCCGGCAAGGTTGCCCTGGTCACCGGTGCGGGCCGTCCGCAAGGAATCGGGCGTGCCATCGTGCTGAGTCTGGCCCGGGCCGGAGCCGACATCGTGGTGACGGATGTCGCCCGAAAGCGGGCCGACATCCTGGTCGAGGGCATCGGGCTCTGCGATTCGATGACAGGGCTCGATGAAACTGCGACCCTAGCGCGCAGCCACGGGATCGGGGCCATAGCCGTGGCCTGCGACATCACCGACGAAAAGCAGATCGAGGCGGCCATCGCCGCTGCCATCGCGACCTATGGCCGGTTGGACATCCTGGTCAACAACGCCGGCACTGGACTTGGGGCAGGCGCCTTCGAAACCATAGAGGACACCGTCTGGCGGCTTTCCTGGGAGGTCAATGTCCTCGGCGCGGTCAAGACGTGCCGGGTGGCGCAGCCGCATCTGGCCTTGTCAGGACGGGGCACCATCATCAACATCGCCTCGACACTGGGCCTGGCGGCACAGCCGGGGTACGGCGCCTATGTTCTTGCCAAACACGCGATCGTCGGCTTGACGCGCCTGCTGGCGGCAGAGTGGGGGCCAAAGGGCATCCGGGTCAATGCGATCGCGCCGGGCTTCATCCATACCGACATGGGCGCGCACGAACTCGAACTCATCGCCCAGTTGCGCAACATCGACGTGGCGGCCGCTTCGGCCGCGGTGCTGACGGAAATCCCGCTCGGGCGACTCGGCACGCCGGACGATGTTGCAGAGGCGGTCACCTGGCTCGCGGGCTCGGCCAGCTATGTCAGCGGCGTGATCCTGCCCGTCCATGGTGGCGTCGTTTCTGGGCTGAACTGACCCGGCCGCGAAGCCTGGCGCGAGGCGCGGGAATTGACCGCCCCGGTTTGCGGCCGCCTTGTGCCCGAACAGCATGGTCCATCTCCGGCCCGCTGACGAAACCGGAGTAGACAGCGTTAGAGAACCGTACCCATGAGGGAGTGAGACATATGGAACAGATAGCGCGGGGTTGCCCAGCAAACGAGCCCATCACGCATCCTTACATTCCGAACTCCGCACCGGAGATCCGCGCGGCGATGCTTGCAGAAATCGGCGTGGCGTCGACGGAAGAGCTTTATGCCTCGATTCCGACACAGCTGCGCGCCCCCGAACAGATGGGTCTTCCGCCAGCTCTGAGATCCGAACCTGAATTGCGTCGCTACTTCATGACGGAGATTTCCAAGAACATCGACACTACCGAATACCTGTCGTTCCTCGGGGGCGGCTGCTGGGCGCACGCGGTGCCGGCCGTCTGCGACGAGATCGCGGGGCGCGGAGAGTTCTGGTCGGCCTGCATTGGGATGGGCGGTGCATCCACTTCGGGCGCCTACCAGGCCCTGTTCGAGTATCAGAGCCTGATCGGCGAACTTGTCGGCCTAGACCTGACGGCGTTGCCTACCTATGACTGGGCCTGGGCGGCCGGCCAGGCCTTGCTGATGGCGGTACGCGCCACCGGCCGATCGCGTCTCCTGCTTGCCGATACCATAGGCCCGAACCGCCGCCGCCAGATCGCAGCGCGCCTGCCTGACGGCATTCAGCTTGATCTCGTGGCCCATGATCCGGTGTCCGGCGCTATCGATCTTGCCGACTTGCGGTTGCGCCTGGATGGCGCGGCGGCGCTCTATTTCGAGAATCCTTCCTATCTTGGGATTTTGGAGCCTGAACTGGACAGCGTTCGCCAGATCACGGCGGACGGCGGCTGTCTGCTGATTGCGGGGGTGGACCCGATTTCTCTGGGCGCGGCGCGCGAGCCGGGCTCGTACGGCGCAGATATGGCCTGCGGCGAGTTACAGCCGCTGGGCCACCACATGACCTATGGCGGTTCCACCGCCGGCTTTCTGTCATGCCGGTTCGACGAAAGGCTTATCACCGAACTTCCCAGTGTTTATGTCGTTGCCGTTCCGACGCTTCGGGAGGGCGAATATGACTTCTTCCTCGGCAACTTCGAAACCACCTCCTATGCCACCCGCGGCCAGGCCGACGACGTCATAGGCTCGGCGTCGATAGGGGCTGGGATTGCTTCGGCCACTTACCTGTCATTGCTCGGCCCAGCAGGCATGCGGGAATTGGGCGACGGACTTCGGACACGGCTTGGTTACCTGGCCGAACGCCTGAGCGCGATCCCGGGGGTGCGAACCTCGCGCCTGACCGGCTTGCCGTTCAAGGAATTGATCGTCGACTTCTCGGGCACTGGCCGCGCACCGGATCAGATCAACCGCGACCTGCTGGAACGCGCCATCTTCGGAGGTCTGCCGTTGGAGAGCGACTTTCCCGAGTTGAAGGGCTGCGCCCTTTTCAGCGTTACCGAACTCCACACCCGGGACGACCTTGACCGGTTGGCCGCAGCCCTTGAGGAGATCCTGCAATGAGCCCCCGCATACGCTTCCAACAGGCTGCCTGGCAAGAACCGCTGATCACGGACATGGGTGCGCCGGGCCAGCGTGGGTTTGCGCTGCCGCCGTTCGACGGTCCGACCGCCCCGCCGCTGCCGGCGACGATCGCCCGACGCGAGCCGCTGGACCTGCCGGAACTCAGCCAACCGGAGGTGCTTCGGCATTTCATGCGGCTTTCACAGATGACCCTTGCGCACAATGTCGCCATCGACGCGACCGTGGCGACGACAACGCCGAAATATGCGCCCATTATCAACGAAATCATGGCCCGCACACCCAAGCTAACCGAACTGCATCCCGACCAACCCTTCGAGACGACACAGGGCTTGCTGAAACTGCTGTGGGAGCTGGGTGAGTGCCTGAAGTCACTCACCGGAATGGACGCGGTCAGCCTTCAGGCGCAGGGCGGCGCCCATGCGATCTTTGCGAACGTTCTGATCATGAAGGCGTTCCACGCCAGTCGTGGCGATCGCGACCGGGATGAGATCATCTCGACGCTTGCCACGCATCCGGCGAATCCGGCCGCGGCGGCGGCGGCCGGATTCAAGGTAGTCGAGGTTCCGATCGGGCCGAAGGGCTATGTGGAACTCGACGTAATGAAGGCCGCCGTTTCCGAGCGGACAGTGGGGCTATTCATCAACAACCCGGAGGATACAGGCGTCTTCAATCCCCATATCGATCGCCTGGCGGCGGTCGTGCACGACGCCGGCGGCCTTTGCGCTTATGACCAGGCAAACGCCAATGTTACTCTTGGCATTGCCCGAGCACGCGAGTCGGGCTTTGATCTCTGCCAGCTCAACCTGCACAAGACCTTTGGCGCTCCAATGAACCTGTTCGGGCCGGCCGCGGGCGTAATCCTTGCGGTCGCCGAGCTTGGTCCGTTTCTGCCCAAACCCGTGGTGGTAAAGACGGAGACGGGGTATTCGCTTGACGGCGATCGCCCCCACAGCATCGGCGCGATCCGCGCCTATGCCGGCAACATCGCGACCTTGGTCAAGGCTTATGCCTGGATTCGCGCATTGGGCGAAGATGGTTTGCGCGAAGTGGCGCAGACTGCGGCACTGAACAACAATTATGTCCAGCGTCGGATGACCGCGTTGCGCGGTATCTCAGTAGCATTCCCTGAAAACACCGAGCGTCGTCTCGATGTTGTACGGTATTCGTTGGCACAGCTGAAGCAGGACACCGGCTTCGGTACTGCCGACCTCAATCATCGCATCACCGACTACGGCTTGCCTGCCGCCTGGGCCAGTCACCATCCGGAAACCTCTCCCGAGCCCCTGACGCTTGAGCCGACGGAATCCTTCAGCCGGGCGGAACTCGACGAACTCGTCGATGTTTACGCACAAATCGTCGAGGAAGCCTATTCCACGCCTGCCCTCATCGCCGACGCTCCCCACCGGTCGGCGGTTGCCCGGATGCGCAATGACGTCCCGGAAGGCGCGAGGGTCCCGCTGGCTACCGCGCGGCTGATGCGCGAAGGACGGCCGCGGACACCCGCCGCATCGGCAACCTTCGACGACGCTGCGCCATGAAACGGCTGGGGCTTATCATAAACCCGATGGCCGGCGTGGGCGGGTCCGTCGCGCTGAAAGGCTCTGACGGGGTTTATGACGAAGCACAACGCCGGGGCGCCGTGCCACGGGCGCCAGAGCGCACGCTGCGCGCCCTGCATGCGCTCCGGTCCGCCCTTTCGGGCGTGTGTGTCGTGACCTGCACGGGCCGAATGGGTGAAGCCGGGGCGCTGACCGCCGGTCTCACAATCGAGACGCTGATCCCGGTCGCCGAGCCGACGACTGCGGCGGACACGCGCAGGGCTGCCAGAGCTATGGCCGAACTGGGTGTGGACTTGTTGCTGTTCGCCGGAGGCGACGGGACGGCGACCGATGTGCATGGTGCGGTCGACGATCGTCTCCCCGTCGTCGGCGTTCCGGCTGGGGTGAAGATGCATTCCGGGGTCTTCGCTCCGACCCCGGAAGCGGCGGGCGCGCTGGCAGCCCAATATCTTGGCGGACAGGTGTCCGACACTATACGTCGCGAGGTGATGGACATCGATGAGGCGCTGCTGCGCGCTGGCGTGCTAGCCCCGAGATTGTTGGGCAGTCTGCTGGTTCCGCAGGTCAAGTCGCTGTTGCAGCGACCGAAAACGCGCGGAACGACCGAGGACGCGTTGCGCCGCGCGCTAGGGCGGGCAGTGATGGACGAGCTTGCGCCGGATGCGCTGGTGGCCGTGGGGCCCGGCACCACCGCCGGCGCCGTCATGGAAATCTATGGCCTGCCCCATACACTTTTGGGCTTTGACCTAATCCGCGGCGGCAGACTTGTGGCCGCGGATGTCACGGCAAACGATCTGCTCGACTGCGCCGACGACCTGCACGTCGTTTTGGCGCCAATTGGGGGCCAAGGGTTTCTGTTGGGCCGCGGCAATCAGCAATTGACCTCGGCGGTGTTGCGCCGGATCAATCCAAGCCGCGTCTTGATCGTCGCGACGACCGATCGCCTGGCGGCGCTGCAAGGTCAGCCATTGCTGATCGACGTCGATGATCCTGAAATTGCGGCGACCTTGACCGGGAAGCGCCGCATCATCACCGGCCCTGGCCGTGTCGCGATGTATCCGGTCTTGAGGCCATAGACCTGGGCGGATTAGCGGGCGACCGAGCCCGTCCTCTACCAACGACTATCAGGAACCAAACGCCATGATCATTGCAGAAATTCCCTACAAGTCCCCTTCCATCGCGGACGATCAAACGAAGCGTGCGCTCCATGAATTGATCGCGCGGACCCTTGATGCAATGTCGACTCCAGGATCAGACGCGAGTTCCTACTTCTCGAATCCCGATATCGCGGTCGCGGGTTCGGGCATGGATGAGTTTGTCTTCGGCCCGGAAGAGGTGCGTGGGCTGGCCGAACTAGTCTCAAGCTGGGCCATGCGCTGGGAGCCGAAGATGGTCGTCTGCTGGCGCCGCGGTGACATCGCCTGGGCGCAAATCCGCATCGGCGTACGCAAGGTCGAGAACGGAGCCGAGGTCGTGGTCAATTACGTCGCGACGGGAGTCTTCGCGCTGGAGCAGGACGCCTGGTCGTGGCTCTACTGGGGCGGCGGTGAGCCTCAGATGCAAGCGAGGGTCTAGACTAGTCTCCGTTCATAACGTGGGTATTTCAGTGCGATTACCAATGAGTTGCGCGCGATATCGGAAGCAGTCAGATCTCGAGGGAAATAGTCATTTTCCTGACTGGAATAAGGGCATCGGATTTTCCGATACCACGCGGCCACAATTATGCGACTCAGTGGAGTCCGGTAATCTATTGATTCTTTGACGTGGAACAGCGGCAGCTTCTGCAGTCTCGCGGCCAGCAACAGCAAGAAAGATCTCGATCTAGACGTTTTGCAGATGATGGGACCAGCCAAGCCCGGAAGCGTTCAAATCTTCCGCACATGCCAGGCCAGGTAAGCAATCGCGGCGCCAACACCAATCAATTCTATCCCCAACAGCAGTCCGATCAGCCATACGGCTGTCACGGGGATCCTGACCCACAGCGTCACGGAAAGAAGAATCCCGATCAGCCCACTTCCCAAGACCCAGCCCCAACTGGGGAACGGGCGGATGGTGAGGGCGAAAACTACCTTCGCGATGCCCTCGATCATGAAGAAGACGATCAGCAGCAAGGTGATGGTTAGCAGTCCATTTCCAGGATGGCGCAGAAAGAGAAAACCAATCAGCACGGCAAGGATGACGGAGATGAGTTGCAGCCAGAAATGAGGCACGTGGCCCGCGCCGATCAGGCTTATGCCTTGTAGGCCTCCGCTGACGATCAGCACCCACCCGAGCAAGTTCACCACAGCAATCGACGAGATCATCGGAAAGGTCACTGCCAGAACTCCGGCTGCGACCAGCAGCACGCCCTCGACCAAATACCAAAGTGAGTACTGCCTGAGAGTCTGCCGCATTGCCTCGCGAAAGACGTCCGCCGCAGCATCCAACGAGATCGACCTGCCCTGCCTCCAAAAGCCGTCTGTGTCTACGACGGCCTCAAGCCGGGCCGCATGTGCTCTTGCGATTTTCAGGAGAGTTATCGCCGTCTCTTGGGCTGTCCATCCGCGCGCTTGTGACGATGCGACCAGTTCCTCGAACGCAGGCTCCAATGCGACCTCGCAGTTGACCTCCCGATCGGGGCTGTCCTCTGGCAGGATTGGGGGTTCAACCTTCTGGGACATGCAAATGAAGTGCATCGCGGACGAAAGGTTCCGACGCGCCTCGATGATTGATCATGATTCTGAAAATGCGGCCGGCTCATTCACCCCGCGAGCGCCGCCCGCGGTGGTTTAATGCCTTCCGACACCTGAAGTGGCGTTTCGTTTACGGCGCTTCGCCCGCGCTGTTGCCAGCCAAAGGACGACGCGAGAAGGCTGAGCTGAACTTCGCCTTCTACCCGCCGCCTGCGTTCGCCATCTCGTCCTTGAAGCTGACTTTCGTGCCTTCTTGCACCATGGAGGCGAGGTCCTCGGCATCCCAGTTGGTCAGCCTGATGCAGCCATGCGAGAAGGTCGCGCCGATCTTGCCCGGTTCGGGCGTGCCGTGAATACCGTAGCTCTCGATGGACAGATCAATCCAGACGGATCCCACGGGATTGTTCGGTCCGGCCGCAATCGTAAACGGCCGCTTGGCTTTGACCCCCTTGAAAGCGAAGCGCGGATCGTAGTGATAGGTAGGATTGCGCACGACGCGCTTGACCTCCGCCTCGCCGCTCGGCGCCGGTTTCTCGGTGCTGCCGATGGATGCGGGAAAGACCGCCAGCCATTTACCGGAAGGATCAAGAACGCGCACCAGGCGTGCGCCCTTGTCGACCTCGACGCCGGCGATTGTGGCGGGAGGATCCCCCCGGTCTACATCCGGAACCAGCAACTTAGTGCCGGCCTTCCTGAAGCCGATGCCCGGATTGAGCCTCCTGAGCAATTGCTCGCTTATGTGGAAGCGCTCGGCCAGCTTCTCCGTGACGTTGTGATAACCGAGCCTCCGCAGGCGGGCCATCCTCTCCATGCGCGCCGGAATGCGCTTGGTAAAGGGTCCGCTTAGATCCTTACGCGTCAGCTCGTAGCTCACCACAACCGGGTTAGTGGAGGTTGCCGTCAGCCTGTCCCAGGTCTCCTGTGTGAGCTTTCCATCGGCGGGCAATCCGTTCGCAGTCTGGAATGTCCTGATTGCCTTTGCGACGGTCTCCGAGAAGCGGCCCTCGATCAAGCCTGGCGAGAAGCGGGCGCGATCCAAAAGTATCTGCGCTTTCAGGATAACCGGGCTGAAGCCTTTCGATCCTTCGGCTGAGAATTGCGCTTGATTGACAGTGGCGAGGTCCAGCTTGGCCGCCGCTGTCCCGCCGCAAGTGAGGGCAAGCGCCGCGGCCACGAGGAGAAGGAGCCTGACCATCGATCGCCAGAACCTGTTTCTATGACGCAGCGAGGCCGGTTCGCCGGCCCCACTTGAGGCGCTGCTCCGCAAAACCCCGCAAGCCAGCGAGCGCCGCCTCGCCAGGTGGCAATTTTGCAGCCGAGGCGGCGCGGCGTCTTCGCTGACCTGACGTTTGGCACTCAACCGTGCGCCATTATACTTCTCAGCCATGCAAGAACCTTGCTGCCTCCGAGCATCCTGCGCACTCTGCCGGCCGCCCAGTCGGCCCGCATCGTGGCACCGGCATGGCAACTGCAGACGATGTCGTGCAATTGCCAATCGGACAGTTCGAAGAAGCGCTTGGCTTCGCCGTAAGTGTCCGATTTCAGGCCCGATGCACGCAGCAATGAATCATCGAAGGCAACCGTGATCGGCGACCCGGTTGCTCGTGCCTCTTCGCGGAGCCCGGAGTTAAGATGCTCGGTACCGGTGAGCGCGGTCAGGCAGCGCGACGGATTCATTTCGAGCAGTTCCGCCCACCGTTCGATCCGTTGCGCTCTGGTCATCGGCAGAGCCGGCGCCATCGGGTTGATGTCGGCGATCGACTGCAGTTCCTCAAATGTCTGATGTTTCATGACTAGCTCCTGTTCTTGGCTTTTCAGCGGCGTCCGCAGCCTGTCGTCTTCGACCTACGGTCTTCGGCTCGACGTCTGAGAGCTCGCGGCTAAGAGATCATGGGCGCGAGCCGCTCGGGTTGCTCAAGCGACCTTCAGCCGACACCACACAGCGGTATAAGCGAAAGAACCGCTATCGATCTCTAATGTTCCAACGGCAGGGGCAGATTTCGTGCGGCCGGCCTCACGATGGGTCAAGCCGGCGCAGATCGACCGTGTGAAGCATATGCGTGGGACGAGGAGGCGCGCTACGCATCGCCTCGAACCACGGAAGGCCAGGCAAAACCCTGACAGCACAAAAAATAGTTTCAGCGGTTCCTTCTGTTTGGAGGAACCTAGGTGGCCGACATTCGATAATGGGGATGAACCCAGGGGGTCCGGGTGATGCGCCCATCAGGTTCTGCAATGATGCCGGGCCTGTTCGTGGAACGAACCCGAGAACAACTGGGCGCAGCGTGTAATCGAATTGAAACACACCGATGTGCCGGGTGACATGCGCGCGAAACGCTTTGGAGCGATGATCCAGCTTCACCAGCGAGCCGAGGAGCGCCGCCGATGACACCCGACCAGATTCGACTGTCCGGGATAGTTTTCGCCAAGTCGTCCCGATGCGCGTGACGGCCGCCGCCTGGTTCCATGAGGGCCTGTTCGCGATCGACAAAGCTCGTCGAAGACTGGATCGTGCCGACACCCCTCCAGGTCCTTTATCCCGGGTTATTGCGGTACCCACGCCACTGGGGTATTTTAGCAAGTGGTTAGGTGCGGCATCCATCGTGGGTGCCGCCCTGCCGTTTCGGCAGATCGTGAAGTCTTTAACAGACCAGGTGTCGCAAGCCGTGTCTTGCAGCCGACAGGTCATTAGCAGTTGAGGATGAGCCATGCTGCGATGTTGTGCGTTCGTTGCGGCCCTGATCCTCGCGAGCTTCACGGCGTTCCAGGCTTGTGCCGATCGAAGGGTTGCCCTTGTCATCGGCAATTCCGAATACCGCGAAATTCCGGCCCTCAAGAATCCGGACAAGGATGCCGCGGACGTGTCGAACACCTTCCGGCTGGCCGGATTCGATGTGTTCGTCGCCAAGGACCTCACCAAGATCGAATTCGAAAAGCAGTTCCGCAATTACCTCGCGGCGGCGGACGGCGCCGATCTGGCGATCGTGTACTATTCCGGCCATGGCTTTCAGATCGGCGGCGAAAATTTCCTGATCCCGGTCGATGCATCGCTCAAGAACGCGGCCGACATTGAGGTCCAGGCCGTCAAGCTCGATGATGTGCTGCAGCAGTTGCGAGCGAAATCGAAGATCCAGGTGATCATCCTCGATGCCTGCCGCAACAATCCGTTTCCGCGCAAGGACTATTGGTTGCGAGACCAACTGATCACTGCCGGCGACACCGGCCTTGCGCAGGTGAAAAGTTCGCTGAATACGCTTATTGCCTTCGCCACCGAGCCCGGTGCCGTCGCTTATGACGGAAGTGGCGACCTCAGTCCTTTTTCCTCCGCCTTCTCCCGTCGCGCACTGGCACCGAACCAGGAGATACGCGCGGTCATGGCTGCCGTCCGCCGGGATGTGGTCGAAGCTACGGCCGGTAAGCAGGTGCCTTGGGAAAACTCATCGCTGATCGACGAGGTCGTCCTCATGCGTCGCGCCAGCCGGCCAGCACTGCCGCCGGTGTTGGAAAAGGTCGTGCCGTCCGGCGTCGGCCCTGTCGCGCTCGACCTGCCGGAGCCGCTGGATGTCGATGGCGGCTCGGTCACCGTCACCATCGAGAGACCGCCGGCGCTGGGGCGTCTGATTTTGGACGGCAAGCCTGTTGCGGCGGGTGAGCCGATCGCCGGCAAGGATCTCCCGCGCTTGCAGATGGACGTGCCCAAGGGGGCCGGCATCCAGGAAGAAGTCGACATGCTGGCCTATGCCACACGCGACGATTGGGGCGGCGAATCCCAAGGCATCCTTGTCTTCCGGGTCAGGAATGGTGAGGGGGACGAGGGCAAGCAACTCGTGGCCTCGCTCGAGTCCGAGCAAAAACAGCAAGCGGTGGAACGCGGCATTCACATTGCCGGCGCCGCCGAAGCCATCGAAAACCGTGACGTCCAGATTCCAGTCGGTGTCGGCCCAGTTCCGTTGAAGCTGGATTTCCCGACCAAGGATCCGGCGGTCAGCCTGAAACTTGCGAGCTATCCGGCAACCGGGACGCTGTCCCTGCCGGATCGGACCTTGTCTCCGGATTCGAACCTGATGGCCGATGAAGTCGACCGCTTGCGCTACGAACCCCAGATCGGCGCCGTCAAACCACTGATAGTCGGCTTCGAAATCAGGGCTGACAACACCTCGCCAAAGCCAGCGACGATGAAGCTGTCGCCCAGCGTCGAGCCTTGCGACAGGGAGGCCGGTGAGCCTCTTGACCTGCAGGGCGTCGTCCCCGGCCTGCTGCCGAACGAGATCAGCAGCAACGCCGTGGACGTCTGCAGGGTGGCGGTGAAAACCTATCCGGACGTCGCTCGCTTCCGATACGAACTCGGTCGGGCATTGCTTGCGGTCGGCAAGGTCGACGAGGCCAAGAAGGCAATACAGGAGGCTGCCGACAAGGGGCACGTTCGCGCCGTGTTCGAGCTTGGCTACCTCAACGCGACGGGAACGGGAATGCCCGTCAATCGCAAGCAGGCCAATACCTTCTACGCCGCGGCGTCCGACAAGGGCGATCCCTATGGGATGACCTCGTGGGGCCGCGCCTTGTTCAACGGCTATGGGGTGGAACGTGACACCACCAAGGGGCTGGACCTGCTGCTCAAGGCGGCGGCGATGGGGCACACCTATGCAATGAACGATCTCGCCGCGATCTTCACGGAAGGCCGTAATGGTGTGCCTGCCGATCCAGCCCGCGCCGTGGCCTTCCTCAAATCTGGCGTCGAGCGGCAGGACATGTATTCGATGAATCTGCTCGGCCGCAATTATCTTGCCGGCAGGGGAGTCGAGAAGGACCCGAAGACAGCACTCTCGCTCTTCCACAAATCCATGGATCTCGGCCAGCCCTATGCTCCCGGCAGCCTTGCACGCATGTACAGGGACGGTGTCGGCGTGCAGCAGGATCTTGCAGAAGCGCAAAGGTTGTTCGAGTTGGCGACCGACCGTGGCGATCAGTCGGCTGCGTATGATCGCGCGGCCCTTGAGATGCAGAGAGGCGAGAAGGCGGACCAGGCCGTGGCGGTACGCTACCTTGCTTTCGCCGCCGCGCTCGATCTTCGCAACGAAATTCCCGATGCCAGGAACACGCTGGCGAAGTTCGGAGCCAAGGCGAAGACGGCGGCTCTGAAGCAGATGCGTGGGACCCTCAAATCGAAGATTTCGGCGGACGGCTCGTTGGACGATCAACTGGTCAAGACGGCCAGGGCGGTCTGGGTACAAGCCAACCCGCGTCGGGACTTGTTCTGATCAACGAGGAGGCAATGTGGTGGGCTGGGCATTGAAACAGGCAATTGTCGCATCGATCCTATCCGGCGCCCTGGTTGTCGCGGGGTGCACGACCGTGACGCCGAGGGTCGAGCCGACCCCGACGACGATGCACAAGACGAAAGTCGTTCGCACGACGACCGCGCCAAACGTCTTTAGCGGGAATGGCGGCGGCAGCGGTAGCGGGGGCACCGGGGGCAGCAGCGGTAG